>CAZRLC010000049.1:0-8321 GCA_964600975.1 uncultured Ruminococcus sp. | reverse complement strand
AAGAGAAAAGTGAAAAGAACAAAAAGAAACGACAATCTTCTTGTGGAAAATTGTCGTTTCTTTTTGGTGGACCTGAAGGGGATTGAACCCTCGGCCTTACGGATGCGAACCGTACGCTCTCCCGGCTGAGCTACAGGCCCGAGAGTAAATTACTCCTCGGAGTCAACTTCCTTGAACTTCTCTGTCGGCATTTTGCAGACAGGACATTTCTCGGGAGGAGTATCTCCTTCGTGGGTATAACCGCAGATAGAGCAAACCCATTTTTTCATAGCAATAGTCTCCTTTATGTATTATTTATATTTTACCACAGCCGCCGCAGATTCCGTAGTAGGTGAGCACGGTGTTGTGGGTTTCAAATCCGTCCATATCACAGGGGGAGTTCTTCATCATAGAGTGGGTCGCGGGTACGTCGTACACCGAGCCACAGGTTTTGCACACAAAGTGAGCATGAGGAGAGGTATCTCCGTCAATACGCTCCTCGCCGCCGAAGTTGGCAACTGCAATTACATCACCCTGTTCCTTAAAGAGATTAATGTTGCGATAAACAGTGCCCAAAGACAAATCGGGAATCTGCTCCTTGAGAGTTTCATAGACCCATTTTGCACTGGGGTGTGAGTCTGTACTACGAATAGTATCAAGTATCATCTGTCGTTTTTTGCTGTAATTCTGACCGCCCATTAAATCATCTCCTTAAAATCAGTAATAATTACTGATTTTATTTTAGCACATATTTTTTTACTTGTAAATAGGTAATGACTAAGGCATAAATATTTTTTTGCATCGTATAATTAAAAAAACTATGTAAGGAGAATTTTTATGCCGACAGTTTATTTAAGCCCATCTTTGCAGGAGTCAAACCCCTTCTATGGCGGAGGTAACGAGGAGTATTATATGAACCTTATTGCCGATGCTATGGAGCCCTATCTTCGGGCAAGTGGAATAGAATTTGTCCGTAACAAGCCTGAGGATACCTTGTCAAAGACTATAGCAGATTCCAATCGCGGAAATTATGATTTACATCTTGCAATACATTCCAATGCCTCCTCAGAGGACAGAGCAGGACAAAACACAGGTGTGCAGGTTTATTACTATCCCCAGAGCCGAAACGGAGAACGGTTTGCCAATGTAATAAGGGATAATTACAAGGGGCTTTATCCCGACCCTTCAAAGGTGACAACCATTCCTACCACAAGTCTTGCAGAAGTACGCCGTACCAAGGCACCTGCCGCTTTGGTAGAGGTGGCTTTCCACGACAATCCGGGGGATGCTCAGTGGATAAGAGAAAACATAGACGGCATAGCAAGAACTCTGTCCCGGAGTGTGGCGGATTATTTCGGCGTTCCTCTTGTGAGTCCTTGATTTCTGGCAGGAATGCTGTATAATAAAGGGTAGATTATTTAAGGGAAGTGTATGTATGAGTAATTTGCCGGATATGGCTTTGATTTCAAAGGTTATGGAAAATCTTGAGAGTAATAATATGAAGCCCTACTACTGCGAAAGCTCCAAGGTGGCGCTGGAGACTGTCAGAGGTCTTCTGTGCAAGGGTGACACCGTTGCCTGTGGAGGTTCTGTGACCCTTAAGCAGATAGGCGCAGAGGAGCTTCTGCGTTCGGGAGATTACAACTTCTTGGACAGAGGTCGTGAGGGCATTACCCCCGAGGAAATAGAGGAGGTTTACAGAGGTGCTTTCAGTGCTGATGCCTACCTTATGAGCACCAATGCTCTGACAGAGAGGGGTGAGCTTTACAATGTTGACGGCAACTCCAACCGTGTGGCAGCTCTTCTCTACGGACCTAAGAGTGTAATCATAGTATGTGGCTATAATAAGATTGTTGCAAATACCGACGAAGCTGTAAAGCGTGTCAAAGAGATTGCGGCACCTCTCAACACAAAGAGACTTCACACCGCTTCTTACTGTGAATTTCAGGGAGAGTGCAAGTCGCTTTCCGATGATAAATCCTTTATGTGTGACGGCTGTAAGGGTCAGGGCAGAATCTGTTGTAATTTTGTGGTTTCTGCTCAGCAACGTAAAAAAGACCGAATCAAGGTCATTATAGTTGGTGAAGAGCTGGGCTACTGATTTTCGGCTTAAGTATTTATATGTAACACCAAGGTTCTATCCTCCGACTGAGTTTGTCGGAGGATAGTGATAGAAGAGAGATTATCTGCTCTGATTTTTGTTCTGATTCTTATTCTGGTTTTTATTCTGATTATTATTCTGGTTATTGTTCTGGTTATTGTTCTGGCTGTTATTCTGATTATTCTGGTTGTTCTGGTTGTTACTGTTCTTGTTCTGATTATTCATTATGAACACCTCCCTTTTGATTATATCTTTTCCATTGAACGGCGGTTTATACAGTGAAAGATTTTTTTGACAGAGTCGGCGGACTTTTGAGTCCCGAAGACTTTGAAATTTTTACAAATGAATATAATAAGCCGACCTTTCGAGGTGTGAGGGTAAATACTCTAAAGTGTAGCGAGGACAAGCTTTTCTCACTTGTAGAGGGAATGAACGAAAGCCTCAGAACACCCTTTTGTAAGGACGGATTTTACATACCCGAGGCAGCACAGCTCACGGGAAATCATCCTCTTCATCACGCAGGTGCGGTGTATTTTCAGGAGCCCTCGGCAATGTCAGCGGCCACGCTTCTTGCTCCCGAAAAAGGGGATATAGTCCTTGATTTATGTGCGGCTCCCGGCGGAAAATCTACCCAACTTGCATCTTTTTTACAGGGTACAGGCCTTTTGTGGAGTAATGAGATAGTCAGAAGCCGTGCCAATATACTTCTGGGAAATATTGAGAGATGCGGAGTGACGAGCTCTGTGGTGTCCTCCTGTGATCCGGAAAGCCTGTGTACTGCTCTTGAGGGAGTTTTCGACAAGGTTTTGGTGGATGCTCCTTGTTCGGGAGAGGGAATGTTCCGCCGAGATAAATCTGCTTATGCAGAGTGGTCACCTGAGCATTCTGATGCCTGTGCAGTCAGACAGCTCAAGATATTGCAGAGTGCTAAGAAGGCTCTGAGATGCGGAGGAGTGCTTGTGTACTCTACCTGTACCTTCTCTCGTGCAGAAAACGAGGACGTTATAGAGGAATTTTTGCGGCTTAATCCCGACTTTGAACTTGTGGACTTTGAGGAGAGCTTCGGCAGACCTGTGCTTTCGGGCAAGGCGGTACGGATATATCCTATGGACGGTGGCGAGGGTCACTTTGCAGCCAAGCTGAGAAAAAAGAACTCCTCTTTAGACAGAGGCAGAGCAGGACACATTACCCAGCCCTGCGACGATAGAAAGATACCCTCTGTTGTAAAGGAGTTTCTCCTTGAATGCTTTAAGGATACAACTGTGTACCACAGACTTTTATTACACGGGGATAATGTTTTTGTGCTTCCCGAATATTGTCCCGATTTGAGGGGTACCTCCTCAATTCGTGCAGGACTTTTCGTAGGTACTGTAAAAAAGAATTACTTTGAACCTGCCCACGCTTTGTTTATGGGTGCAGATATTAACAATCTGCGACAGGTGGTAAACCTGACTCTTGATGACCCCAGAGTAAAAAAATACCTTCACGGCGAGGAAATAGCTGTAGAGGAAGGTATAAAGGGCTACGCGGCAGTAGCGGTTGAGGGTATTATTACAGGCTTCGGTAAGGTAAGTTCAGGCAGACTTAAGAATAAATATCCCAAGGGACTAAGAATACTATAGAGAGGCGTTATATGGACAGGCTTTCAGATATAGGCGAAATAAAAAGAATAATGGAAAGCTCGGGATTTTCTTTTTCCAAGGCATTGGGACAGAACTTTATCATAAACCCATCGGTATGTCCCAGAATGGCAGAAAATTGCGGTGCTGATAAAAACTGCGGTGTGCTGGAGGTAGGTCCCGGTATAGGTGTACTCACCAACGAGTTGTGCAAGGTTGCAAAAAAGGTGGTAGCGGTAGAGCTTGACAAAAGGCTCCCCGATATACTGGCAAAGACCCTCTCTGACCACGATAACGTGAAGATTGTCAGTGGTGATATTATGGAGATAGATTTGCATAAGCTTATTGCCGAGGAGTTTGCCGGGATGGATGTGGTAGTATGTGCAAACCTGCCTTACTACATAACCTCTCCTGTTATAATGAGGCTTCTTGAGGACAGGCTCCCTATAAAGGCTCTGACGGTAATGGTGCAAAAAGAGGCGGCAGACCGCCTTTGTGCTCAGATGGGAAGCAGAGCCGCAGGTGCAGTTACGGCGGCGGTGAGGTATTATAGTGAGCCGAAGTTACTCTTCAAGGTTTCTGCAGGGTCATTTATGCCAACACCCAAGGTGGACTCGGCGGTTATCCGACTGGATGTAAACGAGGCACCCACT
The DNA here is from genome assembly GCA_964600975.1 of uncultured Ruminococcus sp. Classification (GTDB taxonomy): domain Bacteria; phylum Bacillota; class Clostridia; order Oscillospirales; family Acutalibacteraceae; genus Ruminococcoides. The sequence goes on along the minus strand of CAZRLC010000049.1, from coordinate 3,969 downwards.
CTGGATGTACCTGACGAAAAACTTTTCTTCCGTGTGGTGAGGGGTGCTTTCTCTCAGCGTAGAAAAACCGTGGCAAACTCTCTTTCCTCAGTGCTGTCCCTCGGTAAGCAGGACGTAAACCTTGCCCTTGAAAAAGCAGGGGTAAGTCCTCTGTCCCGAGCAGAGCAGTTGAGTCTGGAGGAGTTCGCAAGTATTACAAGAGAACTTTTGGAGATAATCAAATGAAAGTGGAAATGATAAGCTGGATAACTTTTGTAATGGGACTGTTTCTGATGATAGTCGGCATTGTTATCTGGACAGGAAAGAAGATAGAGCTTGTCCACGGAGAGGACAGCGCCAAGGTGCCCGAGGCGTTTCGCGGAGCATATTCCAGACTGCTCGGAATCGGAGTGATAATCCTGTCTTTTGCGGTTATGGGCTATGGTGTGGTGTCCTGCTTCCCTGAGCTTCCCACGTTTATTCAATGGATTGTGGTAGGTGTATTCGGCGGTGCAGGATTGCTGGTGCTCATTGTGGGCTACAAAAAATACTACGAGTAAAATGCAGATTGCATTACTATAAACTAAAAAGGAGATATAAAAATGCTGGAATTCAAATTTGACACACAGCTTCTCATTGCAGGAGAAGATTTAAGCGAGGATGCTATAGACAGCTATATCCGTGAGAATATCAAGGGTGACTGCCTTATTGCCGTTGGTGATGAGGATCTCATAAAAATCCACTACCACACCAACGAGCCCTGGCAGGTGCTGGAGTACTGTGCAACCTTGGGCGAAATCCACGATATTGTTGTAGAGAATATGGAACGTCAGGAGCAGGGTCTCAAGGGTTGATCACGGATTCATAAAATAGTTTCTGATGTAGACGGTCAGTTGTTTCTGACCGTTTATTTTTTGCGATTTTTGCAAAGATTTTTTGCGTAAATAATTGTAATACCTGAAAGAATGTGGTAAAATACACTTAATAATATGCTAATATGGATAAATGTTTGAAAAAATCCGAAAGGACGGTTTAATATATGACAGTACGTACACGTTATGCTCCCAGCCCCACAGGTTTTATGCACGTGGGAAATCTGAGGACTGCACTCTATGAGTATCTTATTGCCAAGTCTCAGGGCGGTAAGTTTGTTCTTCGTATTGAGGACACAGACAGAGAGCGTCTTGTAGAGGGTGCGGTTGATGTAATATATAACACTCTCAGAGTAGCAGGATTGAGTCACGACGAGGGCCCCGATGTTGGCGGTGATTACGGCCCCTATGTTCAGTCTGAGCGTAAGGATATGTACCTGCCCTATGCAGAACAGCTTATCAAAGAGGGCAAGGCATACAGATGCTTCTGTACCAAGGAGCGTCTGGCAGAGCTTTCTGAGGAGTCTGTCGGCGGCGGATATGACGGACATTGTCGCAACCTTTCTGAGGAAGAGGTTAATCGTCTTTTGGATGAGGGTGTACCCTTTGTTATCCGACAGAAGATGCCCACAGAGGGCTCCACTACCTTTGTGGATGCGGTTTTCGGCGAGATTACTGTTGATAATGCAGAGCTTACCGACCAGATTCTCATCAAGAGTGACGGCTATCCTACCTACAACTTTGCAAATGTTATTGATGACCATACAATGGGTATCACTCATGTTGTTAGAGGTTGCGAATATTTAAGCTCCACACCTAAGTACAATCTTCTCTACGAAGCCTTCGGTTGGGAGATTCCCACCTATGTACACCTGCCCCTGATTATGGGCAAGAACGAGGACGGTTCTGTGTCAAAGCTCAGCAAACGTCACGGTGCCACAGGGTTTGAGGATTTGGTAGAGGACGGATATCTTCCCGAGGCTATCATAAACTATATAGCACTTCTGGGCTGGTGTCCCAAGTCAAATCAGGAGATTTTCAACTTGAAGGAACTGAGCGTTGCCTTCCATATTGACGAGATAAGCAAATCTCCCTCTGTATTTGACTACGACAAGCTCTCCTGGCTTAACGGCGAGTATCTTCGCAATATGACTCCCGAGGAGTTTTCCGAGGTTGCTGACCCTTATTATAAGGAGGTTTTCGGCTCTGCTCCCTACGATGCAGAAAAGCTCACAGCAATACTTCAGCAGCGTACCGTAAAGCTAACTGATATTCCCCCTATGATAGATTTTCTTAAGGAGCTTCCCGAGTATGACAAGGAGCTCTTTGTGAACAAAAAAAGCAAGACAAATCTTGAGAATGCTCCCGAACTGCTCAAAACAGTTTACGAGGAGCTCAAGGCTTTGGATGATTTTAACAGCGAAAGCATCAAGGAGATGCTCATATCTCTTGCAGAGCGTCTAAAGGTAAAAAACGGCACAGTGATGTGGCCTGCAAGAATTGCTGTTGCAGGTAAAACCGTTACCCCCGGCGGTGCAGTAGAGATTCTGGATATTCTGGGCAAGGAAGAGTCCCTGCGCAGAATGGAAATCGGACTTGAAAAATTAGGTTGATTCAAGGTATAAATCTTTGAGGAAAGGTTGAACATAATGGCGGACGAAATCAAGAATGCTGAAATGAATGAAGAAAATGTAATGGCATCGAATTTTATCCACGATTTCATTGACGAGGATATTGCCGATGGCGGAAGATTTGAGGGTATGAAGGTACACACACGTTTCCCACCCGAGCCCAACGGCTACCTGCACATAGGTCATGCTAAGGCTATCTGCATTGACTTCGGCACAGCACAGAAATACGGCGGTGTATGTAATCTTCGTATGGATGATACTAATCCTACCAAGGAAGACGTAGAGTATGTTGACGCTATTCAGGAGGATATCAAGTGGCTGGGCTTCGATTGGGAGGACCGCTTCTACTATGCTTCTGACTATTTTGACGATATGTACCGCTTTGCGGTAGAACTTATAGAGAAGGGTCTTGCCTATGTATGTGAGCTTACTGCTGAGCAGATGCGTGAGTACAGAGGCGACCTGTCCACTCCTGCCAAGAGTCCCTATCGTGACAGACCCATAGAGGAAAGTCTGGAGCTCTTTGAGCGTATGAAAAACGGCGAGTTTGAGGAGGGTACTATGACCCTTCGTGCAAAAATCGACCTTGCAAGTGGCAACTTCAATATGCGTGACCCGGTTATTTATCGTATCAATAAGCTTCCTCACCACAGAACAAAAAGCAAGTGGGTTATCTATCCTATGTATGACTTTGCTCATCCTATTGAGGATGCTATGGAGCATATTACCCACAGCCTTTGCTCTCTGGAGTTTGAGGATCACAGACCTCTCTATGATTGGGTAATTGCAAATGTTTCTGTACCTGCAAAGCCCAGACAGATTGAGTTTGCACGTCTTGGCATCAACAATACCGTTATGTCTAAGCGTAAGCTCCGTACCCTTGTGGACGAGGGCTATGTCAGCGGTTGGGACGACCCCCGTATGCCAACTCTGTGCGGACTTCGCCGCAGAGGCTATACTCCTCAGTCTATACGTAACTTCACAGAGCGTAACGGCGTATCCAAGGTGAACTCCGTTGTTGAGTACAGCTTCCTTGAGCATTGCCTCAGAGAGGACCTGAACGAAAAGGCTCAGCGTGTTATGGCGGTTATTAACCCTGTAAAGCTTATTATTGATAACTACCCCGAGGGTGTGTCCGAGACCTTTGAGGTTGAGAACAACCCCAACCGTGAAGAGGACGGCAAGAGAACCATCACCTTCACAAGAGAGTGCTATATTGAGGCAGAGGACTTTATGGAGGAGCCTATCAAGGGCTACCAGAGACTCTATCCCGGCAACGAGGTTCGTCTTAAATCCACATACATCGTTAAGTGCACAGGCTGCAAAAAGGACGAGAATGGAAACGTTACAGAGGTTTATGCAACCTACGATCCCGAAACAAAGGGCGGAAATACTCCCGACGGCAGAAAGGTAAGAGGTACTATCCACTGGGTAGATGCCAACAACTGTGCCGAGGCAGAGGTTCGCCTTTACGATAATCTGTTCAC
>CAZRLC010000048.1:0-11058 GCA_964600975.1 uncultured Ruminococcus sp. | reverse complement strand
TTAATAGAAATTTCACTTTATGTTATTGACTTTTACAACATTTTAAGGATATAATTATTATGTAATAAGGATATGGTGAACGGAGGGATATCTATGGGCGAGAAAATGACCACTTTTATTAAAGAATACCGTAAGAAAAGAAAGATGAGTCAGGCTGAACTTGCCGAGAAGGTAGGTGTCCGCCGTGAGACTATAGGCAGACTGGAAAAAGGAAAGTATAACCCCTCCCTTAAACTTGCTATGGACATTGCCACTGCGTTAAAGGCAAAGGTGGACGACCTGTTCAAATTCGGCAAGGTAGATATGGCCTGACAGTATTTCATAAAAATTTAAGCCACAGGTTTTTCCTGTGGCTTTTTTATATATTATTTCATCAGAATTTTCAGAGCACCTGTGGGACAGACCTTGGCGCACTTAAGACAATCTTTGCAATAAGCAATGGTCTCGGGGGAGTTAAATTCAGGCTTGATAACGGTATCAAAGCCTCTGCCAACAAAACCAAGGATGCCCTTCTTTGCTACTTCCTCACACTCTCTGACACAAAGACCGCACAGGATACATTTGTCCTGATTACGCTCGATATAAACAAGACGCTCTTCGGTAAAGCCCAAGTGTATTTTGCCGCCGAAACGCTCGGGATGAATCTCGTAGCGGTTAGCATGGCGGATAAGGGAGCAGTCCTCATAATCGTGACAACCGCATTCAAGGCATCGTTTTGCCTCGGCTCTTGCAACCTCCTCAGAAAAGCCCAGATTAATTTCCTTGAAATCGTGCTTTCTTTCCTCGGGACTTCTGTGGGGCATCTTGGCACGGGGCGACTTTTCTTTGTCTGCCAAGTCCTCAGCAGTAACAGTCTTTTTGCTGACAAAGGGCGGAGTGTAGGGCACACAGTCACCCTTGAGGAAGCTGTCAATAACGCCTGATGCTTTCTGTGCTTCGCCGATAGCGGCAATAGCAATGGAGGCACCTTTGTTGGTGGCATCACCCACGGCGAATACATCGGGAAGATTGGTGCGGAATGTAAATTCGTCTGCGCTGATAATACCGCGGGAGTTAAGCTCCAGCTCCTCAAAGCCCTGAACGTTAACCTTCTGACCGATAGCGGCAATAACCGTATCAACAGGAAGATATCGGAACTCTCCCTCAACGGGTACGGGTGAGCGTCTGCCTGAAGCGTCAGCCTCACCCAACTCCATAATCTGGAGTTTAACTTGATTTACTCTTCCGTTTTCGCCTAAGTATTCGTCGGGATTAGTTAGGTAAAGAAACTCTACGCCCTCTTCCATTGCCTCCTGTATTTCAATATCCTCAGCAGGTATTTCTGCTCTTGTTCGGCGGTATATAACATACACATTTTCTGCGCCGCATCGTAAAGCGGTACGACAAGCATCCATAGCGGTGTTACCGCCGCCAACAACGGCAACAGACTTGCCGATGTCTACCTTTTCACCTAAGGCTACCTTTTGCAGGAAGTCGATTCCTCCCATAACACCTGCCATATCCTCACCCTTGGTACGGGTGCTCATAGAGTTCCAGGCGCCGATTGCAACCAGAGTAGCGTCAAAATCCTCACGAATACGGGAGAATGTAATATCCTCGCCGATTTTTATGTTATTTTTCATCTCTACTCCCAGAGCTTCGATAAGAGAAATCTCTTTATTGAGAACGCTCTTGGGAAGTCTGTACTCGGGAATTCCGTAGCGGAGCATACCGCCCATCTGAGGCATTTTGTCAAAAATTGTAACCTTGTGACCCTTTACTGCCAGAAAATATGCTGCGGTAAGTCCTGCAGGACCGCCGCCTATAACGGCAACAGACTTGCCGGAAGGTGCAGAAACTGTAGGCATATAGGGGTCTTCGCTCTGCAGGTCTTTGTCTGCGGCAAAGTATTTGAGAAATGCTATAGACACAGGTTCCTCTACAAGAGCTCTGCGACAGGCTGTTTCACAGGGATGAGGACAAACTCTGCCGATAGAAGCAGGAAGAGGAAGCTTTTCTTTTATAATACGCACTGCATCTCGGTCGTCACCCTGGGCTATTTTCTTAACATAGCCCTGACAGTTGGTACCGGCAGGACAGTTCAGAACACAGGGGCCAAGGCAGTCACCCTTGTGGTCACTCATCAGAAGCTCCAAAGCAACCTTACGGGCGTTGACTACACGCGCGGACTCGGTGTGTACCACCATATTGTCGGAGACTGTGGCACTACAGGCACGAAGAAGCTTAGGTATTCCTTCTGCTTCAACAACACAGAGTCCACAAGCACCGTAAACCTTTACGCTTTCGTGATGACAAAGGGTCGGAATATCAATACCGTTGTCCCTGGCTGCTTTAAGCAGGGTGTCGCCGCTATGGGCTATAATTTCTTTACCATTGATTGTCAGCTTAACTTCACTCATAGGGACACCTCCTCAAAGGGTACTTACTGCACCGAACTTACATACGGTGCGACACTGACCGCACTTGATACATTTTGCGGTATCTATAGTATGGGGCATTTTTAGGGCTCCCTCAATGGCATTTGCGGGACATTTCTTAGCACAGAGGGTACATCCTCGGCACTTATCCTTATCAATATTATAGGTGATAAGTGCGGAGCACTCGTGGGCAGGACAATTTTTGTCCTTTATATGTGCAACGTATTCGTTGCGGAAATAACGGATTGTGGTTAGCACTGGGTTGGGGGCAGTCTGTCCCAGACCGCACAAAGCCCCGTCCTTGATAGCGTTGCAGAGTTCCTCAAGAAGCTCTACATCCCCTTCCTTTCCCTCGCCGTTACAGATACGGGTGAGAATTTCCAGCATTCTTTTGGTACCGATTCTGCAGGGTACACATTTACCGCAACTTTCCTTGGCGGTAAAGTCAAGGAAGAATTTTGCCATAGATACCATACAGGTGCTGTGGTCCATAACAACCATACCGCCTGAGCCCATAATGGCACCTGTGGCACCCAGAGCCTTGTAGTCTATTACTGTGTCAAGAAGCTCCTCGGGAATACATCCGCCTGAGGGACCTCCCATCTGAACTGCTTTGAAGGGGGCGTCGTTCTTGATTCCGCCGCCGATATCGTAGATAACCTGACGGAGAGTCATACCCATGGGGATTTCTACAAGTCCGCCTTTTTTGATTTTACCTGTCAGGGCGAAAACCTTGGTACCCTTGCTTTGCTCGGTACCCATAGCGGCAAAGGCTTCACCGCCGTTTAAGAGAATCCAGGGAACATTGGCAAAGGTTTCTACGTTGTTGATGTTAGAGGGCTTCTGCCAATATCCGCACTGTGCAGGAAAAGGAGGCTTAAGGCGAGGCATACCTCGGCTACCCTCAAGGGATTCGATAAGTGCAGTTTCTTCGCCGCAAACAAAGGCACCTGCACCTGCTTTGATTCGCATTTCGCAGGAGAAGTCTGTACCTAAGATATTCTTGCCCAGATATCCCTTTTCTTTAGCCTGGGCAATGGCGTTTTCCAGTCTTTTGATAGCAAGAGGATATTCTGCACGAACATAGACAACTGCTTCCTTGGCACCTATGGCATAAGCACCGATAAGCATACCCTCAATCAGATTATGGGGGTCGCTCTCAATAACAGCACGGTCCATAAATGCACCGGGGTCGCCCTCGTCAGCGTTGCATATAAGATATTTCTCCTCGCCTTCGGAATTTTTGGCGGCGTTCCACTTAAACCAAGTGGGGAAACCTGCTCCGCCTCTACCTGCAAGGCCGGAGATTTTTATTGTCTCTATTACGTCATCGGCAGACATAGTGGTGAGGACTTTACGCAGGGCTTTGTAGCCGTCGGCATTTATGTAGTCCTGGATTTTTGTTGGGTCGATAATACCGCAATGCCTCAGAGCAATTCTTGTCTGCTGAGAAAGGAACCCTTCATCCTCAGGGGGAATAATGAGGTTTTCTACAAAGGAAAGGTCTCCCGTTTGGGCAGATTTGAGTATATTTTCTGCGTCGTTTTCTGTTACTTTCACAAGTCGTGCCTTGAGAGTGTCACCTTCGTAAAGGTCCACGATAGGTTCCAGATAACACATACCGATACAGCCTGTAAGGGTAAGAGTAATATTCTTGTATTGAGACAGGCCTTTTGCTAAAGCGGAGTAAACCTTACCTGCACCTGCAGCAATTCCGCAGGAGCCCGAGCCGACTGCTATTTTCATTACTGCTCACCTGCTTTCTCTCGAAGAGTACGTAGGATACTTATTGCTTTCTCGGGGGTAAGAGAGCCGTAGGTGTCCTCGTTAATCATCATTACAGGAGACAGAGAGCAACAACCAAGACAGGCAACACACTTGAGTGTGAAAAGTCCGTCCTCGGTAGTTTCGCCGTCCCTGATATTAAGCTCCTCACAGATAGCTGCCTCGATTCTCTCTGAGCCGTTTACATGACAGGCTGTACCTTGACAGAGCATAATAAGATATTTGCCCACAGGCTGAAGTCTGAATTGGGTGTAGAAGGTAGCAACGCCCATTACCTTAGCCGGGGTATTGCCTGTTTCCTTAGCTACGTGATAGATAACGTCCGTGGGAAGATAGCCGTATATATCCTGTGCTTTCTGTAAAATTGTAATAAGCGAACCTTTTGTGTCTTTGTACTGAGAGAGGACTCCCTCAAGTAAAGAAAGGTCGCTGGGTTTCTGATTGCAACAGCAATTCATAAAAACACCTCATTTTTATAAATCTCTAATTAATAATTATACCTCAAAATCTTGATATAATCAATGCTTAATGCCTATTAAACCGAGAGTAAAAATAAAGGTAAAAATGGTAAGTTTGAATAATATTCTACGTTACATTATTGACATATAAAGTTATTAGCAGTAGACTATTAATAAGAGGTGATGAAGGTGAGTGGTCAAAAAGAGAGGTTTGTGTATTTTGATTATTTGCGAATATTGTGTGCCGTCGGAGTAGTTTGTGGACATGTTTGTACATTGAATTGGATTTCGCTACCGGTTGATTCGAGCTACTGGATGATAATCAATGCATTCAATAGCATGTGTCATTGTGTTATACCTGTGTTCTTTATGATTAGCGGAGCACTGTTTTTGGATAAGAATAAGCAAATTAGTATAAAGAAATTGTATAAAAACAATATTCTGAGGCTATTGGTGGCTTATGTCGTATGGACGCTGATATATGCAGCGATAAATAAAGTTGACTCTATAACGGCATTGGCAACAAAGCTTAGCACGGGACATTATCATATGTGGTTTATCCCTGCTATCATAGGTTGCTATATGACAGTTCCTATTTTACGGAAAATAACGGAATCAAAAACGATAACAAAATACTTTTTGATACTGGGCGTATTAATAAATTCCGGATATAATCATTTAGTAAAGGTTGTTATGGTAGAGTCTCAAAACGGCAAGATAGCTTTTTTAGGTGAAACTATAAAGACATTTATTGGCGGAACGAGGCTTTATCTGGTATTGGGTTACAGTTTTTCTTTTGTACTTGGATATTATCTGCATACAAAAGAATTTAATAAAAAAGAACGAATTATAGTGTATGTATTGGGTGTCGTAGGCGGATTGATTACACTTATAGGTTCAACTTGGGTTTCTATATCAACCCAGACCCATTCTCAGATGTTTTTTGATAGACTGTCTATAAACGTTCTTTTGATGGCAGTGGCAGTTTTTGTATTTGCAAAATATAATTTTTCAAAAATAAAATTTGGAGCAAAGGGACAAAAGTTTGTACAAGGTTTATCTAAGGCGACCTTTGGTTCCTACTTAATACACGCAGCAATCTTGGATTTTATTAATACAAAGCTAAATATAGACGGTACGTTTATTAATCCAATAATCGGTGTTCCGTTGTTGACGATTGGCGTCTTTGCGGTATCGATAGGAGTGTCGTGGGTGCTAAATAAAATACCCATTGTAAATAAATATTTGGTTTAATACTATGGTGTAAATTAAAAAGCCCTATAGCAGATGTTTCTGCTGTAGGGCTTTTTTGATACGATAATGTTATTTAAGCATATTTCTCCAGTCCAGGTCGCCGCGCTCAAGTCCGTGGATAAGTACCTCTGCAGTTGCGATATTGGTGGCAACGGGAATGTTGTGCATATCGCAAAGACGAAGAAGATTCATATCGTTGGGCTCAGAGGGTTTGGGGGTCAGAGGGTCGCGGAAGAAAAGCAGCATATCAATCTCGTTACAAGCGATACGTGCTGCAATCTGCTGTCCGCCACCTTGGGAACCGCCAAGAAAGGTCTTAATCTCCAAGCCTGTTGTCTCAGAAACCATCTTACCTGTGGTGCCTGTTGCAGAAAGTGTGTGACGGCTTAAAATTCCGCAATATGCTATGCAGAACTGTACCATCAGTTCTTTTTTCTCGTCGTGTGCGATGAGTGCAATATTCATAGTACTTTACCTCCGTTCTCTACTACTCACTCAAAACCTAAAAAAGCAATACAGAATGTTGCTATAAAATATACTGAATCCCTCTCTATTATATATCAGAGAGAAAGGATTTTTTTTGCTAAGGGGGGATTTTCCCCTTCAATTCTGGCGGCTAAGTTGTTGAAAGCAACCATAGAAGGAGCAGACTTCTGACCGCTTTCGCCTCTCTGGGCAATGGTGGCAATACGCACGTCCTCGGGAATAATGGCGATAAGCTGAGTCTGTGTAATATCAATGAGGCTGTCAATATCCTGATAGATGTCCATAGCGATAAAGCGTTCCTTCTGGAATCGGTTGATAACAAGCCTTGCCTCGGGAATCCCCATCTCAAGAAGTCGGCGTCTTATGTTAAGGCAACCGCGAACGCTGGTAGGCTCGGGGTTAATAACGATAAGGGACATATCTGCCGCCGCCGCTGCAGCCTCAAAGCCTGAGCCTGTACCTGCAGGGGAGTCGATAATGATGTAATCGTAGTCGTCCTTAATATCGTTAATCAGTTGCTTAAGCACCGAGGGGCTGACCTCGTCATCAGCAGAAAGTGCCGCAGGCATCATATGAAGACCATAGATGTTTTTGGTAACATAGATAGCGGCTGATTTGTCACATCCGCCACCTACTGCATCAGACACATCGTAGACCAATTCCTTTTCGATACCAAGCATCAGATCTACTCCGCGCATACCGCTGTCACAGTCTACAAGAAGAACTTTTTTATTAAGTTTTACAAGTGCAACCGAAAGTCCCACGGAAACTGTGGACTTACCGGTTCCTCCCTTTCCGGAGGCGATAACGATAACCTTGCTCATAAAACAGTACCTCACAATTATTTTATCACAAGTAAAGATTAAGGACAATAAAAATTAGCGGTTTTGGTGTAAAAATTTGTCTTGGAAAATTGGACAAAGTGTACAAAGAACAGTCCAATTTATGCTAATCCTAAGGGAAAGTTACTATATTTTATCCTGAGAGTTATGGCTTTTGTTAAGATTTTATAAGTAGTTACAATAAAAAACCCGACAGAAAAACTGTCGGGTGGAGCTTATTCAGTAGGAGAGGAAGACTCCTGCGTATCGGGATAGAAATATGTGTCAAGCAAAGCCTTGGCAACAGACATAGAGTACTGACCCTTGGCTCCGTGCTCAAGCACAACTGCAATGGCCACCTGGGGGTCGTTGTAGGGGGCATAACAGATAAAGGTTGTGTGGTCAGAGCCTGTGTTTTCGGCGGTACCGGTTTTGGCGGCAATGCTTATGCCGTAATTGCCGAACACCCAGTGGGCGGTACCTGACTCATTGCTGACAACCTGTCGCATAGCACTCTGAACGACTGTGAGATTATAGGGGTCGACCTGAAGATCCTCCACAACCTCGGCGCCGTTTTCAAAGATTATTTCCTGACGGTCATAGCTTGTTACCTTGTCTATAAGATGTGTACGCAGACGAACGCCGTCGTTGGCTATTGTAGCACAATAAGTGGCAAGTTGAGCAGTAGTAAAGGAGTTGTCGGACTGACCGATAGCTGCCTGTACAGTGTTACCGGGTACCCAGGAGGAGGAATCTCTACCAGCCAGAAAACCGTCGGTTTCGTAGATTTCAACTCCTGTTTTTTCTCCCAGACCCAGCTTTTCCATATAAAGATACATAGTGTTTATACCCAGCTGTCTGCCTACCTCAGCAAAGAAATAGTTACAGCTTCGGGTAATAGCGCCGTATACATCCTGAGAACCGTGATATCCCATACAGTTTACAATGTTAGTGGGATAGTAGTTGTATCTTTGTGTACAGGTAACGGGAGTATATTCGGAGATAACACCTTCCTCCAAGGCTGCCAGAGCTATTGCAGGTTTAACAACAGAGCCGGGAGCAAAGGAGCCCTGAAAAGCTCGGTCATAGAGAGGAAGACTCTCATCATTTAACAGAGAAACATAGTAATCGCTGTTATTATATTTTGTAATGTCATAGGTGGGGTATGTGGCGGCAGCCAGTACAGAGAAATCCTCTACCGAAAGCATAACAACTGCACCGGCGGTACAGTCTTCGCCGTTGCCGTCTTCACCTGTCTCTGCGGTGAGGGTCTTACCTGCAGCCTGTGCTGCCTTGATGTTTTCGGCCAGAGCTTCGTTTGCTACACGCTGAAGTCTGCTGTCTATAGTCAGAAATACGGTGTTGCCGGGTCTGGCAGGTTCCACATCGACAACGCTTATTACAGTACCGTCTGAATTTTTGGAAACAGTTTTGGTACCGCCCTCACCCTTGAGATATTCCTCCATGGCAGACTCAATTCCGAATTTGCCGATTATATCATTGTAGGAGTAGCCCTTGTCTTTGTTCTCGGCATATTCCTCTGCGGTGAGAGGTCCTGTGATACCCAGAATATGAGGCATCAGGGTGCCGTCTACACAGATTCTTTTGGATACGGTTGCAATATCTATGCAGGGCATAGACTGAGAATATTCAGAGATAATAGCGGTCATCTCTGCAGACAAATCCTCAGAGAAGGTGTAGGGCTTTGTAGAGGAGAAAAGACACATCTCCATATTATATCTTACAGAAGCAAGATTTCTGCACAGTTTAGGGTCGTCGGTGTATTCCTCAAGACCGTATCTGGAAACAAAGGCGTCCATATAGTCGTCAGCGGTAGCATAAACTCCCAGCCCCAGAAACTCAGGAGCACGAATGGCCTTGAGGGTGCTTTCGCTACCTTCCTCGGAGCTGAACTGATAGGCACCGCTACTGTCTACAACTATAGGCAAAGTGTCAATCCATCGGGCATCCTTTTTCTCAAAAATATCAAACAGCTTGAGTATAACATCGTTTACAGTCAAATCACCGCTGATGTAAAGCTTATCTATAATGACGGAATAAGCGGTGGTGTTGGTCTCAATAGCTTCGCCGTTACAATCTACAATCTCACCTCTTGTAGCATCTGAGGTAAGACGGTAGTTGGCAGTGGTGGCAACTTCTTCTCTATAGTACTCACCTTGAACAATTTGCCAGTCAAATAGCCTCACCACAAAGCACACAACAATAATGGCTGCAAAGATAAGGCAGATGATGGGACGCTTGTATTCTTTTATAAATTCTTTAATCATAGCCTTACCTCCTTAAAATTTTGTGGGTCAGCTTGTGACCATTGAGGAACGGAACAATCTGTTGAACCAGAAAAGCGGCGGCAAAAATAAAAGCGTGTAAAAAATCCTTACAAGATAATGCTTTGCAAAATGAAGCATAGGAGAGGCTATGTCTGCTGCTGCCCAGTATATAAGAAAATGTACAGTCAGCAACACCGATATGGTGATGCATCCTATAACCATAGCATTCAAAAAGTTAGTGACGAAGAAGTTCCTTGCACAATAGCCGAAGGCAAAGCAAAGAATTGTCAGTGCTATAGTGTAAAATCCTATGCGGTCTGTAAATCCTATATCGCAAAGGCTTCCGCATATAAGTCCGAAAATCATAGCCGGGATTTCGCTTTCAAAAACAGCGATAGTAATTGCCACAGGCAAGAGCAAAAGGGGCTTGGTGCCGAAGATTGAGGGCATAAAACCCGGTGTGCCTGAAAGTGCGTACAAAATTATTATCTCCAGCACATATGCCACGTATCTCAAAAACTTAAGTTTTCCGTCCATAGCTTATTCTCCTGTGGTACCTGTTGGCTCAGAGCCGGTGTCCTCGGCTTCTGCAGGAAGAGTGATGTCCTCAACAGACTGCTCGGATATCTCACCCTGTCCGTCAAAGTTTGTAATTACAACAACATCGGTGACGGTTTTGATGTCCTCAAAAGGCTTGATAACAGCATATTTTGAGGTGTCGTATTCGTCAAATTTTATCTCTGTAACCTCGCCAACAATCAAAGAGGCGGGGTACATTCCCGTAATACCTGTGGTGATGATAATGTCCCCTGCTTCCATAGTGTTCTGAGCAGGGATTTTGGTCATAGTGGTGAGTCCCTCGTCTGCGAAGTTTACATTTCCGCTGACGATTCCCGAATCTCTGGAAACAACATCTACTGTTCCCACCTTAGCATCGGGAGAAAGAATGGTCTTTACACGGCTTGTAGAGGCATCAACACCGCTAACCCAGCCAACAAGCCCTTTGTCGGTAACGACAGGGTCGCCGATGCTGACACCGTCGGCTCTGCCCTGATTTATCGTAAAGGAGTAGAAGTCGTCTGAGGGATCACGGCGAATAACCGTAGCAGGAAGAAGCTCATAGGTAGGATAGGTCTGCTTAAGGTCGTAGTATTTCCACAGACGGGCGTTTTCCTCTTTGACCTCGTAGTAGTCCACAAGCTGAGAGCGTAGTTCGGCTACCTCTTTGTTTAACTCCTCGTTTTCGGCAGCCAGTTCGTCATAGGATTTATTGGAGAGCTTCTCGGATACAGCGGCAGAAACCTCCTGTATGCCAAGGGTAACAGTGCTGAGAAATCCCGAGATTACAGACCTGTCAGAAAAAGCAGTTATGCTCATAGAGATAATAAGCACAAGCAGTACGCATATTAATTTTTTGAAGCTTTTTGAAGATAATAAATCTCTCACAGTCTCAGCCTCCGGTGAAATTCGGGGAACGGACTTCCGTTCCCCGATGATTTTATAATTGTCTATTGAAAATGTGGTTGTACTGAATTTTTTGAGGGCTACG
>CAZRLC010000047.1:0-11099 GCA_964600975.1 uncultured Ruminococcus sp. | reverse complement strand
ATACAGAAGCATATTGCAGGTCTTATCACACTTTCTGAAAGTCAGCTTGTTCTTGCGGATTATAACCTTGACAAGGCTGTAAATATTAAGGATGCTACTACAATCCAGAAGAAGATTGCAGGGCTTATCTGATTAATTTATAAAAAATCATAAAAAGAAAACTGCGTTGGTTTTCCAACGCAGTTTTTCTTTATGTTTAGTCAGTTTTAATTACTTAATAACTCTTACTCTGATAGTGCAGTCAAGTGCCTTGAGGGCATCTGCAGCGGCGTCAGCATTACCTGTGCAGTCAACTACTGTGTAGCCTACTGCACCACGGGTCTTGCTCTCTGTAGCAGCGGCGGCAGCACCTGCACCTGCTACAGCAGAGGTGATGTCAGCCGTAGCGTCTGCATCTGCCTTGTGGAGAACACACAGACGAGCCTCGCCGGTTCTTGCTAACTTGAGATTAGGATAGTTCACGGAGTTGATAATGTTACCGTTTTCCAGATACTCCTTAATCTCGTCAGCAGCCATAACTGCACAGTTGTCCTCACTCTCGGGAGTGGAAGCACCCAGGTGGGGAATAGAGATAACGTTTTCCTCACAGAGGATGTCGTCTGTAGCGAAGTCTGTAACATACTTTGCTACCTTGCCGGACTTAAGTGCCTCAAGCAGTGCTGTGGAATCCACAAGACCGTCACGGGAGTAGTTGAGGATGCGAACACCGTCCTTGCAAATAGCAAGGGTGTCGGCATTTATAGTATGCTTTGTCTTATCATTAAGGGGAATGTGAACTGTGAGGTAGTCGCTATTTTTGAAAATAGTCTCCATATTGTCCACAACCTCTACACAGTCACAGAGCTTTGCCTTACCCTCCTGAGAGAGGAAGGGGTCGTAGCCAACAACCTTCATACCAAGAGCAGCGGCGGCATTAGCAACCAGAATACCGATTGCACCAAGACCGATAACGCCCAGCTTCTTGCCCATAATTTCGGGACCTGTAAACTGGCTCTTGCCTTTTTCTACCAGTTTGCCAACCTCGGCACCCTTGCCCTTGAGACCCTTAGCCCAGTCAATACCGCCGAGAATGTCACGACTAGCAAGGAATAAACCGGCAATAACAAGCTCTTTAACTGCATTTGCATTTGCACCGGGAGTGTTGAAAACTACAATACCCTGCTCAGCGCACTTGTCAACGGGAATGTTGTTGGTACCTGCACCTGCTCTTGCAATAGCAAGAAGACTCTCGGGCAGGTCCATATCGTGCATAGCAGCACTGCGAACCAGTACAGCCTCGGGGTTTTCTACGCTCTCGCTGATTGTATAGTTTGCGCCTAAACGGTCTGTACCGATAGCGGCGATTTTGTTAAGTGTAAGAACATTATACATGACTTGCTTCGAACTCCTTCATAACCTCAATAAGCTTTTCAACACCCTCGATAGGCATAGCGTTGTAGATAGAAGCACGCATACCGCCAACAGAGCGGTGACCCTTGATGTTTACAATACCGGCAGCTGTACAAGCCTTAATAAACTCAGCATCCAGGTCAGCGTCCCCTGTAATGAAGGGAATGTTCATAAGTGAACGGTCCTCGGGAACTACTGTGCCTTTGAAGAGCTTGGAGTTATCCAGGAAGTTATAAAGAAGGTCTGCCTTCTTCTGATTGAGCTCATACATATTGTCAAGACCGCCGATTTCGTTTTTGAGCCACTCAAGCACCAGCTTAGCTATATAAATAGTGTAGCAGGGAGGTGTGTTAAACATAGAATCGTTATCAGCGTGGGTCTGATAGTTGAACATTGTGGGAGTAATCTCCTGTGCATTACCGATAAGGTCCTCACGGATAATTACAACTGTAAGTCCTGCAGGAGCCATATTCTTCTGTGCACCGGCATAGAGTACGCCAAACTTACTTACATCAATCTTTCTGGAAAGGATGCAGGAGGAAATATCTGCAACCAGGGGAACATTGCCTGTGTCGGGAAGCTCGTTGTAAACTGTTCCGTAAATAGTGTTGTTCATACAGATATGGAAGTAATCTGCATCAGGAGTGAAGTCGGCTTTGTTAAGCTTGGGAATATATGAGAAAGTCTTGTCCTCAGAGGATGCAACAACCTTTACATTGCCGTAACGTGCAGCCTCCTTGGCGGCTTTCTTAGCCCACTGACCTGTTACAACATAGTCGGCTTTGCCGGACTTGTTCATAAGGTTCAGGGGAATCATAGCAAACTGAGAGGATGCACCGCCCTGTAGGAAGAGAACCTTGTAATTATCGGGAATCTCCATAACCTCACGCAGAAGTGCCTCTGCTTCCTTAATAATGCCGTCATATACCTTGCTGCGGTGGGACATTTCCATTACGGACTGACCGCTACCCTGATAATCCAGCATTTCATCCGAAGCCTTTTTGAGCACTGCCTCGGGCAGTACGGAAGGACCTGCGGAAAAATTGTAAACTCTTGACATAACTGACACCCTTTCGTATGTTACATAGCCACAGTGGACTGTGTAATGGTCTTTCTAAAGATACATACTCAATAGATATGTAAATTAATTAAGTATTATAATACTACTTTGTTAAACTTTAGTCAAGTAAAAAGAATTGGAGAGTCGTTCAAAATAAACAAACAACTCTCCATAACTTTTGTATACTTCTTATAGTTTTGTGTTCATATTCCCTGTGGGGAATTATTTGTCCCTGAAGACATCGTAATCACGGCTCTTCGGCTTCTTGGATTTTCCTTTAGAATTTCCTTTAGAGGTGCTGTTTCCCTTAATCTCGCGACGGAGATTTTGGAAGAAGTAACCCAGGTGAGTGAAGGCCTTGCTTGTAGTACGGACTGCCTTCTCTACAGGAGTAGAGGTGGCAGGAGTGGGTTCGGATACTGCCTTTTCTTCTGTTTTGGCAACAGGCAGGTCAAAGTCACTTTCAAAGTAATCGGAGCTTGACTTGTATCCGCCTATAGTACCCTGAGGTGGGGTGGGCTTTTTCTGAGCTTCAGCACGACTGAGTACGTCGTAGTCTGCTTTTCTCTTCTGCTCCATTTTGACGGCACGTTTTTTGTCGGCACTTCGTTTGCCCATAAAGTAAGACAATGCCAAAAAGCCTACAAACAGAAGCACAAGGATTACTGTAATCCACACAAGTACAGTCCAGAAACCGGTTTTGCTGTTGTCGGTTTTAATCTGATTGAAGTGTATACTTTCAAGGCAACCCTTAATCATAGTTAGCTCTTCAGAGGTAAAGCTGTCACCCACAGACTGGGAGGTAACGGAAATATTCATACCGTTTATCAGAGTTACACTCTGTTTGCCATACAGGGTAATGCCCTGGTCGGTGGTATACTTCTGAGAGAAATCCAGAAAGGTTACATTACCATAGGTACCCTTGGTGCATTCTATGTAGGCCTCGTTTTCAAGAAGCTGATTTTTGTATTCTTCAATTGCAGAGGCAGACATATTGCTGAAGCTGTAAATCTCTTGGGTTTTGTCGTTCTGTATCATAGATACAGTAATAGTAAGTCCCCCGGTGGAATCAAAAGCCTCCAGATAAATGTCCTCCTGCAAGGAGGTGCTGTTTTCTCTTGTGTATACAGTCATAGTGTCGGGGATATCAATTGACATTTTCAGGTCTTTGAGGTCATAGCTGAGGGAGTCCGCACTTACTGAGAAGGCAAAGCCTGTCAGCAATAATACCCCACACATTAATATAGTTAGCCATCGGCGTAAGGTTTTCATTATATCACTTCCGTGTAATGTTGTCGGATAATAATTTTATCCCAAACCGAGCAGAATGTCAACGAAGAGCATTAACATAATTAGTCGGGTAAAATCAGGATTTTCTGTGCTTTTTGTATGCCTTAACCTTTGTTTTTATATAAGAAAAAGTGGCGTCCTCGCCTTTTTGCGAGAGCATTGTAAGGAGCTCCTCCAGTTGGTCAGAGGTTTCTTTGTGGATTACTCGTCTTGCCTTTGCCTTAAGGAAATAATCAAGGGGGTCAGAGTCCTTGTAGCTTTTGCTGTTGTAGATTTTACTGGCGGCAACTCTGTCGCAGAACATTTCTACCAGGTAGTTGAAGGGCATCTTTACAGGGGACATAACGCGGGTCTCGGGGTCGTAGTCTGTCCAGTATTCAAAGTGGTGACGGTTTCTGCCCTTGTGGTGCATCCACGCCTTGGAGTGGCCGAAAAGTCGGCGTTCCTCCTCGTTTGGACTTCGGGTGCCTTGGTAATACTTTGCTCCTGCAAAGAACTCAGAGGGAGAGTACTTGGATAAATCGTGAAAAAGTCCCTGCCAACCGATACCTGCTTTAAAGCAATGGCTTATAACCTTGTGACGGTGTTTTGTGATTGTTGCGAAATGCTTGAAGGGTTTGCTCATATTGTTATCCTCTCGGGTTTATGGGGATTTTATATTCTTTATCAGATTACTGAGCTTGTTGCCCAGAAGGTTTGCAAGTATAAGCTTAATTGCATCGGGGATGATACAGGGCAGTACAAAAAGGACTATAGCCTCAGAAAAGGCAAGGGTGCCACCGCTTAGGGTAGTGTATAGAATAAACCACACAGTCCCAACAACATAGCACAGTACCGTGCCTGTAATAAGGGCAAGAAGACTGCGGTGCTTTGACTTTATATACTTCTCAAAGAGCATATATACAAGTCCGCACAGGACAAATCCCCACAGAAAGCCTCCCGTAGGTCCCAGCAGGTGCCCTACACCTGAGCCGAAGGAGGAAAACACAGGTACTCCCACTGCACCCAAAAGCAGGTAGATAAGTATCGACAAAGTTCCGTCCCTGCCGCCTAAAAGCTTAAGAGCAAGAAAAACAGCAAAGGTCTGCATAGTGACAGGAACAGTCATGGGAATGGATATCCAACTGCACAGACAGATTATTACCGTCATCAAAGGTATTTGTACAAATCGAGTGAGTCCGGTCATAGCGATTCCTCGGTCTTACGATTTAGCAAAGCGATAGATTCAATATGCTTTGTATAGGGGAACATATCTACGCCCTGCACCTTTTTCAGTTCATATCCCTGCTTAATCATAAAGCGGATATCCCTTACCTGGGTGTCAATATTACAGGATATATATACTATTCTTTCGGGAGCAAGAGAGCACAGGGTTTCGAGAAAGCTTCGGCTGCTTCCTGCTCTGGGTGGATCAAGAAGGGCACAGGATATGGCTATGCCTCTTTGTGCCAGACTTTTGATATATTCCTCAGAGTCGGCACAGATAATGTCCACGTTTTCTATATTATTATTTTTTATGTTTTGTCGGGCATCCTTTACGGCATTTTCGTTAAGCTCTACAGAGTATACCTTTCTTGCCTTTGCGGAGCATATCATACCGATGGTGCCTGTGCCCGAGTAAGCATCCAGCACGGTGTCGGTGCTTTTAAGTTCTGCCATGTCCACAGCTGTGCGGTAAAGTACCTCTGTCTGCTTGGGGTTAATCTGAAAGAAAGAGTCGTAGCCTATGACGAAGTCCATGCCGCACAGTTTCTCGGTTATGCGGTCATTACCGAACAGCACCTGAGGATTTACCCCCTGAGCAAGGGTGTTGCCCTTATGACTGGTGAGTATTACGGACTTAACTGTGGGAATTCGCTTTGCCAAAGCATTTGCAAGTTTTTTGGGACTTTTGATTTTGCTTCCTTGGTCGCAAACTATCAAAACCATCATATCGCCTGTGGAGAAGCTTTGTCGTACAAAGACACTTTTTACTACACCGCGGTCCTTGTAGGGGTCGTAGGGCTCCACCTTGAAGCTTTCGAATAGTCTTGCAAGTGTTACTGCTACCAGATTTTGCTCGTGAGTATGCAAAGGACAGTTGTCTGTAGCCACCATAGTGCGGTCAACAGACTGGTATATACCGGGACGAATTGTACCCTTTATTCTTCGGAATACAAACTGTGCCTTGTTGCGATAGTAAAGGGGCGTTTCGGCTCCTATAATTTTTGAGGGTTTGCAAAGGCGATTGAAGGTAAGCCTCAACTGATTCTGTTTATAGCGAAGCTGACTGTCGTAGTCCAGGTTGGACAGTTGACAGCCGCTACACTTTTTGCATACTTCACAGTATTTTTTGTTGCTTGAGACATCCTTCATATTTAACTCCGAAACAATTTGCTTTAATAACGAGATTATAACACATTTTTTTGGTTGTGTATATAGATGTAAAAAAACTTGCTATATTGATTTTGAGGAGTTATAATATAATGTAAAGGAAAAACGGAGGTATGCGTATGAGAAGAAAAAAGACTCTTACATCTCTGATTCTAATTATGTTAATGATATTCTCTCTTTCAGGGTGTCGGGTTTCTCCGCCTGATCCGGTAGAGATTTCTGCCGAAGAGGAAGCAAAAGCAATGGGATTTGAAGCGGGTAACAATGTAAGTGTTCTTCATGTAGGGGATTATTCCTTCTTTGATACAGAGATTAAGGTTGAGTATGAGTATGCTCTGGGATGGTATTCCAGCAACCCCGAGGTGGCAACAGTTGACTCCAATGGCAGAGTTGATGCCATATCCCCGGGAAAGGTTACCATCATCTGTACTGCAAAGAAGGCATCGGTCGACTACGAAATAACCGTAAAAGATGCCAGAGAAACACAAAAAAGCTTCTCCACTGCCATTGACGGTGATACAGAAGCGGTGGATCTGAATATCAGCGGTGAGAAGAACAAGAACCCCTATGCAATACTAATAAATACACGAACAGGGTGTATGACGGCATATACTTATAATTCCAACGGAATATACAGTGTTGCGGTGCGTTCAATGAGATGCTCTGTAAACGAGGATTACAGCACAGCCGAGTTTACCATTGAAGGCAAGGATGACTGGACAAAAACCGAGGGAAAATGGTATCAGTATGTTACTTTCTGTTCCTCTGAGATGAAAAAAATACAGATTACCTCCTGTGCGTACTCGGAGCGAAGTGCCGATACGCTTATAACAAAGGAGTATAATACCCTTGGTTCCGGTATTGACGGTACAAATATACTTCTTTCGGCTGCAGACGCCGAATGGGTATACAACAACTGTGCAGAGGGCACACTGGTGAAGATTACAAATTCTGAAAAAGATGATCCCCTTGGTGTGCCTGTAACCTTAAATCTCAGCGATACATCTCCCAGCACTAAGTGGGACCCTACAGACTCCTCTGAGAATAACCCATACTATAAGCTGACACCCTACTTCTCGGGAACAGAGGATGCCTTTATTAAGGTGGATAGCACCTTTGATGCATATTCCGGTGTTAAGGTTTATGACACCTGTATGAATGAGGTAGAGGGCTTTGCTGTAGACGGAAGTGTAGTGTGCAGCCGTCCGGGTAAATATGTAATTACCTATCTTTATACTGACAGTATGGGGCGTACGGGTCGTGTTGACAGAACGGTGACGGTTCTTAAGGCGTCTGAATACGATGAATACAAGAAGACACTCTCTGAAGCAGAGTCTCAGGAATAATAAGAAATAAACCGCCGAGGGTTGAGTCCTCGGCGGTTTTTGATTTGCTTGTTGGTTATTGAGGTTGCTTAGCGCTGTCGCTGAATAAAAGCTGAAGAGTATTGTAATCTGCAATACCTGTAACGATGAGGCCGTTGCTTTCCTGGAAGTTCATAATTGCACGTTCTGTACCTGCACCATAGTAGCTTGTGTAGGTGTCGCCTTCTCCAAAGGTAAGGTACAAAAGCTCCTCAAGTCTTTGCTGAATTGCCTTGATATCCTCGTGCTCGTCACCTGCCTGATAGGTTTTTGCAGTTGAAAGGTCAATGTTGTAGCCGTTTGTGTTCACGTTTATCTGAGCAGACCCTGCCTCTGCAGACTCGGTTGCCTCAGGCTCAGTTGCTTCGGGTTCGGTGTCTGCGGAATTCTGGGAAATCTCGGGAGCAACTGTCTGACCCTGAGTTGAGAGCGTTGTGGACAGGAACAGAGCTTCAAGGGTTTCGTAGTCTGCAACACCGGTGGCTTCAATTCCGTTGGCACTCTGGAAGCTCTTCAGGGCTTCTTCACTCATAGAGCCGAAGTATGTGGTAACTTCATCCTTGCTAAGTTCAAGATATCCCAGGTCGATAAGTCTCAGCTGAATTGCCTTTATATCCTGGTGGTCGGCACCCTTTTCGTAGAGAGTGCTTTCATCAAGGGTGATACCGTATGCCTCGGCATAGGACTCAGCAGTAATAATGGTACTGACGCTATCGGGGAATATCTTGGAAAGCAGGAAGTTCTGCGTTTCAATAAGACTTGCACCCAGTCGCTGTAGAGAGGTCTTGGGAAGTATATAGGTGTTGCCCTTTTTCAAAGCACTCATTCCCGAGAGGGAAGAGCTCAGGTGAAGATAGTTGAGAACATTTTCGTTATCGTAGAAAATGTAGTCGGGGTTGGAAAGTCTGAGGATATCCTCCTCAACTTTTTCGTCGGGGAAGTTGGAGGCTACATTGGTAGCACTGACATAATCAAGAACCATACCCTCACAGGTGGAGCTTGAGTAGGAGCAAAGATCGTTGTTTTCGTCCAGATACAGGTAGCAGACAAGCTTTACTATATTGGAGCTCTCGACTTCTTTTTCTGCCTGTTCCAATGTGGTAAGTAGGCGGCTGACACTATCCTCGCCTGTTTTTCTGCCGTCGGTATCACCGCCGAAAATTGTACCCAGAGTGGTGTAAACGGTGGTGAGCTGTTCCAAGGTAGTGGGTACCATAAGATTGATAACCTCTATACCTTCACCGGAAAGCTTATCCTTTGCAACCGAGGACAGGGGTGTGTCTGTCAGTACCAGAGTGGCTCCGGACTCTATAATAGCATCGGTGTTGGGAGTGGTCTCATCACCAACAGAGGGAATGTATTTGCTGAGTATCTCCTGAGTACAACTGTCGCTTATGGCACAAATCTGTGTGCTGTAGCCCATATAGTATATGATGTCTGCCAGATTGTCAGAGAGAACCACAACCTTCTCCGGCTTTTTCTTAAGGGTAGTCTGTCCCACGGTTACAGGATAGTTTCCGTCGCTGGGTGAACAGGCTGACAGAGAACACACAACCGACAGTACCATTATAATGGTAAGTAAAACTGATAAGATTTTCTTTGTCATATATATACCTCCGCTAACAATATATAGTGGTTGAAATCAAGTTGATATACATACATATATACATTCTACTATTAATTTGCTATTAAGTCAAATATAAAGTCGAAATAGAGGCATAGATGTCAGTTTTTTGACATATTTGAAAAAAATAAAAAAAAGTCTTGCAATTTTAGAAAAGGGATAGTATAATAACGAAGTCGCTTGAAAAAACGGCAAACAAAATAGTTGGTGTTGATGACGTAGGGGGTCCACCTGTTCCCATTCCGAACACAGAAGTTAAGCCCTATAGTGCCGACAATACTTGGCTGGTGACGGCCCGGGAAGATAGGAAGATGCCAACACTTGAAGCTACCACCCAATAGGGTGGTCGTTTTTTTTATTTTCAAAATTCAGGCACAAAAAATGCAGTCCGAAAATCTCGGACTGCATTTTGTTTTTTGAATTATGGCTTATGCAGGAAGGGGTATGGATATGCCGAATGTGTAGGTTTCGCTTGAAGATACATCGGTGCCCTTGTTTCTTGCGACTACCTCAAGGGTGTAGTAGTCAATGTAATCCCAGCCGTAGTGGTCATATTCGGGTTCGCTGAACAAATAGGTGCAGGCATTATCCTCGGAGAAATCCTGTATCGTTGTGCCATTGAGCAAAAATGCATATTCGTATTCGCCACTTCCGCAGATTGCTTCTGCCGCAAAGGTGAGCTCTGTTTCTTCATAAATCTCGTACAAGGGTTCACAGCTTGTCTGCTCTGTGCAGTAGATGGATTTTATTACAGGTGCTTCGCTTTTGTAAGGTTCCACCACCACATAGTTGCGGTAGCCGTAAAGCTTCTCGGAATAGTCAAAGCTGCTGTAAATTTTGGCTCTTATGTCGTAGGAACCCGCTTCTTCAAAAGTGTAAGTAAGTGTGCTTTTCTCGCTTCTTTCCTGCACAAGTTCATCGTTTACATAAAACTCGTAGGTGATGGGATTGCTTCTCTCATCATAGGCATAAGCAGAAACACTGAATGTTACGGGTACACCGACCATAGCCTTACCGGAACTGTAATCGGGATAGAAGTAGTGAAGTCCCATATAGGGGAAGATACCGTCTGTTTCAATGCGTGCTACATCTGCGATGTCTTTCTGAATCAGAGTGGCATCTTTAATGGTGATTTTTCCGTCGCCGTCTGTGTCAGCAACTAATTTTTGCAAAGGTGTGAGCTCAACAATATCTGCAAGATATTTCTGTATAAGGGTGGCATCCTTTATGTTTCTGTCCTCTGCCAAATCTACATCACCTGATGCTATGGGAGCACGCACAGCAGAAATGCCCGATAGGGAGAAAGTTAAAAGCAGGGTTAGTATACAAATTAAAGATATAAGTTTTTTCATAGGAAAACCTCCTTTTTGTTGTCTTTTCACTCTTTAGACGAAATAGATACAAGAAACCTCACAGCAATTTTTAAAAAATTTATAAAAAATATCGGCTGCTTGAGAAAACAACCGATATGTGAATAGGTCAATATTAAACATTAAAGCGGAAGAGTACAACGTCGCCGTCTTTCATAACATACTCTTTGCCTTCGCTTCGAACAAGACCCTTTTCTTTTGCGGCGGTCATTGAGCCGCAAGCCATAAGGTCGTCGTATGCAATAACCTCTGCACGGATAAATCCGCGTTCAAAGTCGGTATGTATCTTGCCTGCGGCACCGGGAGCCTTTGTACCGTTCTTGATAGTCCATGCGCGAACCTCTTGCTTGCCTGCTGTGAGAAAGGAGATAAGTCCTAAAAGTGTGTAGCACTCGTTAATAAGGCGGTCAAGACCTGATTGCTCAAGACCTAAATCTGCAAGGAACATAATCTTGTCCTCGTAGTCCATCTCGGCAATATCAGCCTCGGTGCTGGCACAAATGGGCAAAACTGCGGCTTTTTCCAGAGCAGCAATTTCTTTTACTTTTTTAAGTCCCTCGTTGTTTTCAATGCCGTTTGCAAAGTCGGATTCACTCATATTTGCGGCATAGATGATAGGCTTTGAGGTG
>CAZRLC010000046.1:0-11103 GCA_964600975.1 uncultured Ruminococcus sp. | reverse complement strand
ACCTCATCCGTCACGGCTTACGCCGTGCCACCTTCCCCTCAAGGGGAAGGCAAGTTCTTGTCCCCCTTGATTTTTGAGGGCTACGGTGCTCGGCGCTTCTGTATGAGAAAACCCCCGAGTTGCCTCGGGGGTTGTTGCACAAGTTTAATTATCCGAATCTATGTCCGAAGAATTATTCTGCGTCTGTGCCTTTTCTCTTGTCCAGACATGCTCGGCAGTAGTAGTCCTTACCCTCCATAGGAGTGAAAGGAACAGAATCCTCTGCACCGCAATCAGCACATGTAATGGGATGTCTCTCTCTTGCGGGTCTGCCAGCATTCTTACGAGCTGCTCTGCAGGATTTGCAGCGCTGAGGCTCATTTGCAAGTCCCTTTTCTGCGTAGAATTCCTGCTCACCGGCAGAGAAAATAAATTCTGCGCCGCATTCCTTGCAAACGATTGTCTTGTCTTCGTACATGAGATTTACCTCGCTTATGAAAAAATAATATTTTTATCCTTTGGCGGTACATCCGCCCTCAGGACATATGTCTGAGATTATAAGCCGTCAGATATTGTCGGCAATCTTCCGCCTTATACGCTGGAGAGCGTTGTCTACGGATTTTGTGGAGATGCATAGGTTGTGGGAGATTTGTGTGTAGGACATACCTTTAAGGTAACAGCCCAACACATCAAGCTCCAAAGGTGAGAGGATATCTCTTATAAGGTTGTGAAAATCTCTGGAGGACTCCTGCTGAACCAGAAGGTTTTCGGGGTTGTTGCGGTTTCCGTCAGAGATGTCCATTTCCTCAATAGGAACCACTGCATCACGGGGGATGGCACTCTTTGTGCTGACACTCCTCAGCACCGACAGAAAGCGGTTGCTGATACAGACTGCGGCATAGTTGCGAAAACTTGCCTTTTTCTCTCCTGTGCTATAATTTTTACAGGCAGAGAGCAAAGCCATAAGCCCCTCCTGCATAAAGTCTGAGTGGTCAAAGCCCGAGGCAGAGTAGGACTTAGAGATTGTGCCTATAAGCCCCAGGTATCTGCGGGATATTTCCTCAAAGGCTGCCTCGCTGCCTTCTCTGACCTTCTCACAAAGCTCCGAGTCGGAAAACGCGGCGAAATCCTTGTTTGATTTGCTGTTGCCCAAGTGAAATACCTCTCAATGCCATTAATACAGAATATATTCTACTTTATAAAATTATCTCAGTCAATGGAAAAGGCTAATTTTTGGTCATTATTTCCCATAAAATATACAAAATAGCCAAAACATAGCTTTGATTTTTGTGTGGATAATAATGGGAAAGAATGTTATAATCATAGAATAACATAGTGTATATGTCGAAGTGTGTACAATTTTGTACACAAGGCTTATTCCGAGGGGGATTAAAATGGTAGTAAAATGTATGAGTCTGGGGCTTATGGGACTGCATGGCTATACAGTAGAGGTTGAGGCTGATGTGTCAGGCGGTATACCTGCCTTTGATATAGTCGGTCTGCCTGATACTGCGGTTAAGGAAAGCAGAGACAGAGTCCGTACAGCCATGCATAGCTGTGGTTACGGTTTTCCTGTGTCACGAATTATCATTAATCTTGCACCTGCCGATATTAAGAAAGCAGGACCTCTCTATGACCTGCCTATACTGGTGGCTATTATGAAGTCCACATCTCAGATATCTTCGGATATTTCTGACTGTGCTTTTCTGGGAGAGCTTTCTCTCAGCGGAAAAGTCAGGTCGGTTAGCGGAGTGCTTCCTATGGCTATCAAGGCAAAGGAGGCAGGAATAAAAAGGCTGTTTGTTCCCTCAGAGGATGCGGTTGAGGGTGCCGTGGTAGAGGGGATAGAGGTTTATCCCATAGAAAACGTACCTCAGCTGGTGGCACATCTGCAGGGCAGAATTCTCATAGAACCTGCCAAGGCTCCCGAGGAACAGCCTGTAATCTCTTATGTGCCTGATTTTTCTCAGGTCAAGGGGCAGTATGAGGCAAAACGAGCTTTGGAGATTGCCGCAGCAGGTGGACACAATGTACTGCTTATCGGACCTCCCGGTTCAGGTAAAAGTATGCTTGCAAAGAGACTTCCGTCAATACTTCCTGAGATGACCTTTGATGAGAGGATAGAAGCCTCTAAAATTCACTCGGTGGCAGGGCTTTTGCCCAAGGGTCATTCCCTTATTACAGAGCGACCCTTCAGAAGCCCTCACCACACAGTATCCTCGGTAGGACTTTCCGGAGGCGGTACTATTCCTAAGCCCGGAGAGGTATCTCTTGCTCATAACGGTGTACTGTTTTTGGATGAGTTGCCCGAGTTTTCCCGTACGGCATTGGAGGTTCTCCGTCAGCCCATTGAGGACGGTATAGTTACTGTATCTCGTGTTCATTCTTCGGTAAGTTACCCTTGCTCGGTGATGCTTGTTGCCGCTATGAACCCCTGTCCCTGCGGATACTTCGGCCATCCCAAAAAGAAATGCACCTGCGGAGAAAAGGCAATGCATCGATATCTCTCCAGAGTGTCGGGTCCCTTGCTTGACAGAATTGATATCCACGTGGAGGTTCCGCCTGTGGACTATGATGACCTTACAAGCATATCCGGCGAAGAGACTTCTGCTCAAATCAGAGAGAGAGTAAACAAAGCCCGAAGCGTACAGACAGAAAGGTTCAAGGACAAAGGCATAACCTGTAATGCCCGAATTACCTCAGCTGTGCTCAGAGATGTGTGCAGGTGCGATGATAAGGCCCAGCAGGTGCTGAGAACGGCTTTTGACAAGCTGGGGCTTTCTGCAAGAGCCTACGACAGAGTCCTCCGTGTTGCCCGTACTATTGCAGACCTGGACGGTGAGGAGATTATCAGAGCCGACCACGTGCTGGAAGCAGTGCAGTACAGAGCCTTGGACAAGAAGTACTGGAGCAACGACTAAGCCTGTAATTTTTTGTAATTTTTGTAACATTTACGCTGTTCGGCATACAGAGAGAAAAACCTACATATTGTGGTACCAAGGCAAGAGGGTGTAGACATATGGAAGATTTTTCAGATAACGTTGTAAAATTTCAATCAAAAACGAACGGTTGTTCTGGGTTTGGCAGATACTTTGCCAAAAAAGTGTTACAATTCAAAATATCGGTTGACATTGCCCCCAATCTGTATTATTATTTTAATGCGAAGAAATGGTTAAATGTCCTAAATTCGCAACGTATGATTTGTGAATTACCTACAAAGAAAATATGACAAATACATCATACTTTTCCTTGATTTTTCAAGGATATTTGTGGTGGATTTTTGTTTAGATTTTCGCTTGGTTACAAACAATAAAAACAAACCTTGTTCACCTAATTTTGAGAATTATCGGAGTGTGCAGATTTGGAAAAATATATTATTACAGGCGGTAAGCCCCTTATGGGTGAAGTCACCGTAAGCGGTGCAAAAAATGCCGCCGTTGCCATAATACCCGCTACAATACTTTGTGATGAGCCCTGTCGCATTGAGAATGTTCCCAATATCAGCGACGTAAACCTTATTGCAAGAATTCTTCGCTCCCTTGGTGCTATAGTCAAGAGAGTGGATAAGCATACCCTGGATATCGACCCCAGACCCATTGGCACTTGGGCGGCTGTGGATGATTCTGTTCGCGGTATGCGTGCTTCCTATTATCTTTTGGGAGCACTTATCGGCAGATTTAATCGGGCTAAGGTTGCTCTTCCCGGCGGATGTAACTTCGGACTTCGTCCTATTGACCAGCACCTGAAGGGCTTTGCCGCTATGGGTGCAAAGTGTGAGCTTATCAACGGTGCTATCGTTGAGGCAACCTGTCAGGAAAAGGTAAAGGGTGCGCAGATTTACCTTGACACGGTTTCTGTGGGTACTACTATGAACCTTATGCTTGCAGCTGTTAAAGCAGAGGGTCAGACCATTATCGAAAATGCTGCCAAGGAGCCCCATATTGTTGACCTGGCAAACTTCCTTAACTCTATGGGTGCAAATATCCGTGGTGCAGGTACAGATGTAATCAAAATTCGTGGTGTTGAATATCTCCACGGCATAACATATTCCATTATTCCCGACCAAATCGAGGCGGGTACCTATATGGCGGCAGTAACCGCCACAAGAGGCAGACTTCTGGTTCGCAATGTTACTCCCAAGCACCTTGATTCCATAACCGCAAAGCTTCAGGAAATCGGTGTATCCGTAGAGGAGTTTGACGAGGCGGTGCTTATTGACGCTACAGGAAGGGACCTTAAGCGTTGCAACATCAAGACTATGCCTCATCCCGGTTTTCCCACAGACTGTCAGCCTCAGTTTGTAGCTATGCTGACTACAGTCAATGGTACATCCATTGTTACAGAGAATGTATGGGATAACCGCTACCAGTACATCAGAGAGCTGCTGCTTATGGGTGCTAACATTTCCGTTGAGGGCAGAGTTGCCATTGTTGACGGTGACACCACACTTCACGGTGCACCCGTTAAGGCTACAGATTTGAGGGCAGGTGCCGCACTTATTATAGCCGCCTTGGTGGCAAACGGTGTTACAGAGATTTCCTCTATTCACTATATCGAGAGAGGATACGAGGAAATTATCGAGAAGCTTCAGGCTCTCGGTGCAGACATAAAAAAACAGTACGTCCCTGACGAGGACGCAGCGGTTACAGCATAATTAATTGCTATTATCAGGGGTACATATGTACCCCTGTTTTGTTATTATTCAGAGGGTTCAGCGAGGATTTTAATTTGGCTAAGATAGTTCCACTTTTCAGTTCCAGTAAAGGAAACAGTTATTACATAGGGTCATCGGGTCAGGGTGTGCTTATTGACGCAGGTAGAAGTTGTAAGCAGATTGAACAGGCTATGATGAATTGCAATCTGGATATGAGATTCGTAAAGGGTATATTTATTACCCACGAACACGCCGACCATTGCTCTGCTCTTCGGGTACTTGCTTCCAGATACGGCACAAACGTTTATGCAAGTGAGGGAACCCTCACGGCACTTATGGAAGCAGACCGACTCAGCAGCCGGTTTGAGGCAGATGTTATACACTCAAAAATCAGCATAGGAGATATGCTTATAGAGAGAATAGATACACCTCATGATGCCAGAGAAAGTTGCAGCTACAGAGTGACGACTCCCGACGGCAAGAAGGCGATGATTGCTACGGATATGGGTGTAATGCTTCCCAGCGTCAGAGAGGCAATTGCAGGATGTAATGCGGCAGTTATAGAATCAAATCACGATATCAGTATGTTGATGTCGGGTCCATATCCCTATGCTCTCAAGCGTAGAATTTTATCAGACAGAGGTCACCTTTCCAACATAGCTTGTGCCGAGGAACTGCCCGAATTTGTCAGAAGAGGTTGCACAAGGCTTGTGCTTGGACACTTAAGTCAGGACAACAACACTCCCGAGGTAGCCTATGCTACTGCCTTGTGTGAACTCAAACAAGCAGGTATGAAAATAGGAGAGGATTTTACATTGGAGGTTGCTCCTGTGGAGACTAACGGCAAATCCATTGTTTTCTGATAATTATTTTTTGAAGGAGTTATCTCTATGCAGACTGTAAATATAATTTGCATCGGTAAGCTTAAGGAAAAATACCTTGTGGATGCTGTTAAGGAATACAGCACCCGACTGACTCCTTTCTGCAAGTTTTCTATAATAGAGCTGGAGGAATGCAGACTCCCCGACAAGCCCTCTCAGGCACAGATTGACAAATGCCTTGAGGATGAGGGAAAGAGGATTCTCTCAAAAATTTCAAAAAACTCTTTTGTAATCCCTATGTGCATAGAGGGTAAGATAATATCCTCAGAGCAGCTGAGCTCCCTTGTTGCCGAGGCAGGTGTTGAGGGTAAAAGCACGGTGGATTTTGTTATAGGCGGTTCCTTTGGGCTTTCGGATGAGGTGAAAAAGAGAGGTAACTTCAGACTTTCTATGGGCAGAATGACCTTTCCTCATCAACTTGCAAGGGTTATGGTATGTGAGCAAATATACCGTGCCTTTCAGATTATGACAGGTGGTAAATATCACAAGTGATTTTATTTTTATTTTAAGTATAAAGGGAGGTGTCTGCGGTGGCACTTGACGGAATTTTTGTAAGACATATTGCCGAGGAACTGAGGCGTGAGCTTATAGGTGCAAAAATAAACCAGGTGCACCAGCCCTCAAGGGATGAGCTTGTTATCTCCTTGCATACACGTTCGCTCAACAGACGGCTCCTTATATCTGCCAGAGCAGATTCTCCCAGAATCAGTCTGACAGACCACAGAGCCGAGAATCCCCAGGTGGCACCTATGTTCTGTATGCTGATGAGAAAGAAGCTCTGTGGTGCCAGAGTGGTGGATGTCCGTCAGCACTCTCTGGAGCGAATGCTTTTTATAGATTTGGATGCTGCCACCACATTGGGAGACAGAACAAACATTACTCTTGCCATAGAAATAATGGGTAAGCACAGTAACTGCATCCTTGTTGACGAGCAGGGAATTATTGTTGATTCTCTCAAGCGTATTGATATGACCTTGTCCTCAAAGAGGTTGGTGCTACCTGCTCTTAAATATGAGCTTCCGCCCTCACAGGGTAAGTTGAGCCTGTTGGAGGACACCACGGATAATATCCTTAATAAAATACTCAGCTTTGACAACACAACTCTTGATAAGGCAATACTTTCGGCGGTGATGGGTATATCCCCCATAGTATGTCGTGAAATATCCCACAGGGCTACAGGCTGTACGGATGCGTACGTGGGTGACTTGAGTTTTATTCACAAGGAAGCCCTCAGAAAAGAGATAGAAAGCTTAAGTAAGGTGGTTGGCAACACCTCAGGCAGACCCTGTATGCTCAAGGATTTGTCGGGCAAACCCTTTGACCTTACTTTCACAGAGATAACTCAGTACGGAGCCTCTGCTGCAGTACAGGAGTTTGATACGTTTTCACAGCTTTTGGATAGCTACTACTTTGAGCGTGACAGTATAGAGCGTATGAGGGTGAAATCCCGTGACCTGGCGAAGCTTATCGCCAACAACATTCAGCGTCTGTCCCGAAAGATAAATGTTCAGACCGGTGAGCTTGAGAAAAGCAAGGATAGAGAAACCCTCCGTATATATGCAGATTTGCTCCAGGCTAATCTGTATCGTATAGAAAAGGGTGCCTCCTTTGCGGATGTAGAGAATTTTTACGACGAGAATATGGGCACGGTTCGAATCAAGCTGGACCCCTCAAAGTCTCCCTCTTGGAATGCTCAGAAGTATTACAAGGATTACGCCAGGGCAAAGACCGCGGATAAAATGCTTCGTATTCAGATAGCAAAAGCCCAGTCAGAGCTTGAATATCTGGAGACTGTAGCCGATGAAATAAACAGAGCCGAGTCAGAGCGTGAGCTGACACAAATCCGACAGGAACTTATAGAGGGTGGATATATTCGTTCCCCTAAGGGTAAGCAGAAGCCACCTAAGGAGCTCTCTCCCAGAGAGTTTACCGTATCTGAGGGCTTTGTGGTGCTTGTGGGCAGAAACAACCGCCAGAATGATATGCTGACTCTGAAGCTGTCAGCCAAAAATGATGTATGGCTACACACCAAGGATATCCCCGGCTCCCATACGGTAATCCGTAGCGAGGGCAAAGATGTGCCTCTCTGTGTAATCGAGGAGGCGGCACGGATTTGTGCCTGGTACTCCAAGGCAAAGGATGGCGCACAGGTGCCTGTAGATTATACCTTGATAAGGCACGTGTCCAAGCCTCAGGGTTCCCCTCCGGGCAAGGTGATTTACACTGACCAGCGTACACTCTTTGTCACTCCCCACAACCCCGAAAAAGATTAATTAAATCCGTCCTGTATCCTCAGGGCGGATTTTTTGCCGAAAAATACCGAAAAACATCATATTGAAAATGGCGTTTTTCGGTGTTATAATTACCTGGGTATAAGTATATTCATACTCACTTTGGGGTGAATATATGGTGTACAAGGTTCCCTGAATGCAAACTACAATTATCAGAAGAGCTGAAGAGGAGTTATGTATGATAACTAAAGAGGAGCTTGAGAATTTAGCCTTGCTTTCCAATATTTATATGTCAGAGGAAGAGGTGCCCCGGTTTCTGGAGGAGTTGCAGAAGATGATAAAATTTGCAGACCAGGTAACCCAAGGGGTTGAGAGGTTTTCTGCCTCAGAAGACGGACAATCCTCAGAGCTTGACAATAGTATTTTTATCAGTCGTGAGGATGAGGTGCGTGAGTCTGCACCCTCTGAGGCGGTACTCGGCAATGCAAAGAATGTTGAGTCAGACTGCTTCCTTGTGAGAAAGAGGGTGTAACCGTGGGCAGAATAGAGCGTATGCATAACCTTCTCCAAAAGGGAGAAGTCTCCTCACGGGAGCTGACAGAGAGCTATCTTCAGGCCATAGACAGGGATAACCCCCGTTTTAATGCTTATGTTACAATAACCCCCGACCTTGCTCTGGACCAGGCAAACAAGGCGGATGAAATAATTGCCCGTAAAGAGGGATTTTCTCCTCTTTGCGGAATTCCTATGTCCCTTAAGGATAATATATCCACCAAAGGAATAGAGACTACCTGTTGCTCTCAGATGCTCAAAGGCTACAAGCCTCTTTACGATGCAACTGCTTGGCAGAGACTTCAGAGTAAAGGCGCAGTTCTTCTGGGTAAGGTTAATCTGGATGAATTTGCAATGGGCAGCAGTACCCGAACATCTTGCTTCAAAGAATCCAAAAACCCATTTGATACCGACCGTACTCCGGGAGGATCTTCGGGAGGTTCGGCTACCTCGGTTGCGGCAAATCTGTGCGGATATTCTCTGGGGTCGGATACAGGCGGTTCTGTGCGTCAACCTGCCTCTCTGTGCGGAGTTGTAGGCTTTAAGCCCACCTACGGTACTATATCCCGTCGGGGACTTATTGCTTTTGCCTCCAGTCTTGACCAGGTTGGAATCGTAACGGACAGTATAGAGGACTGTGCTCTGGTTTACGATGCTATTGCAGGTTTTGACCCTTTAGACCCTACTACAAGCAGACATTATGTGCCTGATACCTACAGGGGTCTTGAGCGTAGTATCAAGGGTAGAAAAATAGGAATTGTGAAAGAAATATTCGAGTATGCCACCGATGAGGTGCTGATTCTTGTGAAGGAGGCAGTCAGAGTATATAAGGAAATGGGTGCCGAGATTGTGGAAATCTCTATCCCCGAAATAGACTACTCTCTGCCTGTTTACTATATACTTGCCTGTGCCGAGGCATCCTCAAACTTGGCAAGATACGACGGTATCCGCTACGGTTACTGTACGGACAAGCCCTACGACAGTATCAAGGATATGGTCAGAAAAAACCGCACCGAGGCCATGGGCAACGAGGTAAAAAGAAGAATTCTTCTGGGTACCTATGTACTGTCCAAGGGCTACGGAGAAGAGTATTACAAAAAAGCTCAGACTATGCGGGACTTAATATGCAGAGCCTTCTCTGAGGCTTTCTCAAAATGTGATGTTATGCTGTCCTCTACTACACCTACCGTTGCGCCTAAGTTCGGCGGTGAGATGTCGGTAGCAGAGGACAAGTACCCGGCAGATATCTGTACTGTACCTGTTAATATCGGCGGACTTCCTGCGGTTACACTCTGTGCAGGACAATCCCCCTCAGGTCTGCCTGTAGGTATACAGCTTATCGGCAACAGATTCTGTGAAAGGGATATACTTAACTTTGCTTTCGCTTATCAGCAACAAGCAAAAATAACTTGTGCAACGGATTGGGGGTTCGGAATATGAGCTATCAGCTTGTAGTCGGTCTTGAGACCCACATAGAACTTGCCACCAAAAGCAAACTTTTCTGCTCCTGCACCACGCAGTTTGGTGCTGCTCCCAATACTCATTGTTGTGAGGTTTGTATGGGACATCCGGGTGCACTTCCTGTAATCAACAGGGAAGCGGTACGTCTGGCTGTTACCGCCGGACTTGCTCTGGGATGCAAGGTGAACAACCTGTCCTTTATGGACAGAAAGAACTACAGCTACCCCGATTCTCCCAAAGCCTATCAGATTTCTCAGTTTGATGTGCCCTTGTGTGAGGGCGGAAGTCTTACCCTCAAAAGCGGTAAGGTAATCGGTATCACTCGAATTCATATCGAAGATGATGCAGGTAAGCTTATCCACAGAGATAACGCTTTACTTGCTGATTATAACCGCTGTGGAGTGCCTCTCATAGAGATAGTAACAGAGCCCGACTTCACCTCATCCGAGGAGGTAGCGGACTATGTGGATACCCTTCGTCAGCTTATGAGATACATCGGTGTGTCTGACTGCAAAATGCAGGAGGGCTCCATGCGATGTGACGTTAATATTTCTGTGAGAGAGTCCCAGGAGGCACCGCTGGGTGTAAGGACAGAGATAAAGAATATGAACTCGGTCAGCAACATAGTAAGGGCTATAGAGTTTGAGTACCGCAGACAATGTAAAATGGTAGAATCAGGCGGTATGATAACTCAGGAGACCCGCAGGTTTGACGACACTACAGGTACGGTACACTCTATGAGAAGTAAGGAAAGCACCGAGGATTATCGTTTTTTCCGTGACCCCGATTTGCCTCCTGTGTATATATCCGAGGAGGAGGTTGAGTCCGTAAGACGCAGTCTTCCCGAGCTACCCGAGATAAAAACTCAGAGATATACCTCTCAGTACGGACTGTCCCTTACAGATGCACGGCACCTTACTAAGTACAGGCGGATATCCGAGTACTTTGAACAGGTGATATCCCACACGGATAATTATACTTTAGCAACCAAATACATCCTCGGACAGATTTTCTCCATATTCTCTACAGAGGAGGACAAGGAACAGTTCTCTGTTCCCGTAAAGCCTCACCGGTTAGCGGAGCTTGTGAATATGGTCACTGAGGGTGTAGTCAGCAAGACCCTTGCCAAGAGCACTCTGGAGCAAATGCTCCAAAGCGGAAAATCAGCAACTGAGATATTGAGTGCCGAAGATATGAAGGCACTCTCTGAGGAGGGCCTTATAAGCCTGTGCAAAAAGGCTATAGAATCAAGCCCCAAGGCTGTAGCCGACTATAAAGGCGGTAAGGAAAAGGCGTTGCAGGTGCTTCTCGGTTTTGTTATGCGAGAGTCGGGAGGCCGTGCAAA
>CAZRLC010000045.1:0-13003 GCA_964600975.1 uncultured Ruminococcus sp. | reverse complement strand
AGTGCATACCGCCGTCCACAACTCTGTGCCAGAAAAGTCCTGTCATAATATGACCGAGAGGATAAGAGAAATCGTGAACAATCATCTTGGGGTAGCCTGTGGTACCTGAGCTGAAGCACATAATCATGGGGTCTGTTGCCTTGGTGTTTGCCTTGCCTGTAGGACGAGTCCACTCCTCGGAAGCAGCCTCAAGTCCTGCCTCGAAGTCTATCCAATCCTCACCTGCATCCTTATGCTCGGTTACCATTTTCAGGCGGACTGTCTCGTACTTGCCCTCACCTGCGTCGTAATTTTCGGTACAGTTGCCGTGACCTGTAATGAGGATAGCGTCGATTCTTCCCACGTTACAGCGGTAGATATACTCGCCTGTTTTGAGCATATCGTTTGCCTGTACTACTATGGCACCAATCTTGTGAAGTCCTAAGATAGCTATCCAGAACAGATAACTTCTGCGGAGAATAAGTAAAACTCTGTCACCCTTCTTGATTCCCAGAGATTTGAAATAGTTTGCAGCCTTGTTGGAGAGGAGCATCATCTCTCTGAAGGTAAAACGTCTTTCCTCATTCTGAGCCGATACATAAAGAAGTGCCAGTTTGTCAGGCTTGGTGGTACCAAGCTCATCAATTACATCGTAGGCAAAGTTAAAGTCGTCGTTCCATTTTAGCTTATAATTCTTACGGCAATCCTCTAATGAGGTGAAGGACTCTCTGCTTCTGCCTGTATATTTTTCATAAATTGCCATTCCTAAAATCCCTTCGAAAGATTATTTGATAACAACTGCAAGGAACTTGAGAGGTTTGTCACCGAGTGCCTTGAAGGAGTGGGGCTTTCCTGAATCAAAATAGATGCTGTCACCCTTGGTAAGCTCGTAGGATATATCTCCTATATAGAACTTCATTGTACCTGACAGAACATACTCGAACTCCTGTCCCTCGTGAGAATGCTTCTCAGGGGCTTTCATAGAGGGCTCGATAGTTACTATCATAGGCTCTGCACGTTTACCTCGGAAGGTAAATGCAAGATGAGAATAGTCATATGCTTTGTTACGGCTGACTTCTATTCCCTTACCCTTTCTGGTTACAACGCAGGTAGAAAGCTTGGGAGAATCGCCACTCATTATATCTATTACATCCACACCGAGAATATTGGCGGCATTGTACAGGAAACTGAAGGAATAGTCCCTCTCTCCCTCTTCATATGCACGATACTCCTCAACGCTCATCTCCATACGACGAGCCATATCCTCCACGGAAACATCACATATATCACGAAGTTCCTCTATTCTGCTACCGATTTCTTTAAGCTGATCAGTCATAGCGAAATCTCCTTATCTAAAATAAACTTTGTAAAAATCTTGAATTTATTGTACCACAAACATTTCGTTTTGTCATCAGTTAAGTGCTTATATTATTCAGCGTAGTTAAATCCCAGCTCCAGAGCCTTTCTGTTTGAATCAAGCAGATGCTGTTTGGAGGCGGGAACTACCTTCTGCAAAGCTCTGTCAATATTCTCGAAAGGAATAATACCCGACTTTCTGATAACGTAGCCAATCATAATCATATTAGCAAGACCTGTGAGTCCCTCATCGTTTGCAAGTTTTGTAGCGGGAATATAGTAAGCCTCAACATCCTGACGCTTAACCTTTCTGTCAATGAGAGCACTGTCAACAAAAATCTGACCGCCGCTAACTGTATCATCCTCGTACTTGTCAAGAGAAGGAAGATTCATAACCATAAGGATATCGGGGTTGGAAACAATAGGAGAACCAACGGGAGTATCGGAAATGATTACGGAACAGTTAGCAGTACCGCCACGCATCTCGGGGCCATAGGAAGGAAGCCAACTTACACACTTGTCCTCAAGGAGTCCCTCGTATGCCAGGAATTTTCCGCAGAACAGAATACCCTGTCCGCCGAAACCTGCAATAAGCATATTCTTAGTCATACTCTCAGCCCTCCTGTGCAAACTTATCCTTGTATACACCGAGAGGATAGTAAGGAATCATATTATCCTCGAGCCACTTCAGTGCATTCTGAGGTGTCATACCCCAGTTTGTAGGACAGGTGGAAATAACCTCTACAAGAGAGAATCCTTTGCCCTCGGTCTGATATTGTAAGGCTTTCTTGATTGCCTTCTTTGCATTTTTTACGTTCTTTACGTTGTTGACTGCCACACGCTCAAGATATGTGGCACCGTCTACATTGGACAGAAGTTCACACACTTTAAGCGGAAAGCCTACGGTGGCAGTATCTCTGCCATAAGGAGAGGTCTGTGTAACCTGACCGGGAAGAGTTGTAGGAGCCATCTGACCGCCTGTCATACCGTAAATAGCATTGTTTACGAAGATGACGGTAATGTTCTCGCCACGGGCAGCAGAGTGAACAGTCTCTGCGGTACCGATAGCGGCAAGGTCGCCGTCGCCCTGGTATGTAAATACGATGTTATCGGGATTTGCACGTTTAACGCCTGTGGCAACTGCCGGTGCTCTGCCGTGAGCAGCCTGTACCATATCCACATCGAAATAATCATAGGACATAACAGAACAGCCAACAGAGGCGATGCCTACCGTTCTGCCCTGAACACCCAACTCGTCGATAGCCTCTGCTACCAGACGATGAATTATGCCGTGAGTACAACCGGGACAGTAATGTAAAACTGCATCGGTAAGTGCCTTGGGCTTTTCAAATACTACTGCCATCAGTTGTTACCTCCTGTCTTGTTTGCTTCCTCAATCTTTGCAAGTACCTCTTCGGGTGTCATAATCATACCGCCCACACGGTTGCAAAGAAGAACAGGTTTTGTGCATTCGGTTGCAAGACGGACGTCATCAATAAGCTGTCCCATAGAAAGCTCAACACTTACAAAGCACTTTACCTTATCGGCAACAGCTCTCAGCTCCTTCTTGGGGAAAGGCCACAGGGTTATGGGACGGAACATTCCCACCTTGATACCCTTTGCTCTTGCCATATCTATAGCGTTCTTGGAAATACGGGCGGAAATACCAAAGGCGACTATACAGATTTCTGCGTCGTCCATCATATATTCCTCGTACATTACCTCGTTTTCCTCAATAATTCTGTACTTCTCGTAACGCTCGTAGTTTCTAACCTCCAGCTGTTCGGGCTTAAGGAACAGAGAGTTGATTACATTGTGAGGACGCTCACCCTTGGTGCCTGTGGCTGCCCAGGGCTTTTCGTACTCAGCTACCTCACCCATATCAAGGGATACGGGCTCCATCATCTGTCCCAGAGTACCATCTGCTAAAAGCATAGTTGTAATTCTGTACTTATCTGCTAAATCAAAGCCCTTGAAAGTAAGGGAAACCATTTCCTGTACAGAAGCAGGTGCAAGTACCAGCATATGATAATCACCGTGAGAGGTACCCCTTGTGGCCTGGAAATAGTCAGACTGAGAGGGCTGAATACCACCGAGACCGGGACCGCCACGCTGTACGTTAACTACAAATGCAGGTAAATCACAACCTGCAAGGTAAGAAAGTCCCTCACCCTTAAGAGAAATTCCGGGGCTTGAGGAGGAGGTCATGGCACGTTTACCTGCTGCCGAAACACCAATTACCATATTGATAGCGGCAATCTCACTCTCTGCCTGAAGGAAGGTGCCTCCTACCTTAGGCATACGCTTTGCCATATATGCTGCAATTTCTGTCTGAGGGGTAA
The DNA here is from genome assembly GCA_964600975.1 of uncultured Ruminococcus sp. Classification (GTDB taxonomy): domain Bacteria; phylum Bacillota; class Clostridia; order Oscillospirales; family Acutalibacteraceae; genus Ruminococcoides. The sequence goes on along the minus strand of CAZRLC010000045.1, from coordinate 9,326 downwards.
TGGGATAGCCCAGATAGTGGCGGCATCCTGCCATAATGGCAGCCTCTGCCAGAGCTTCGTTACCCTTCATCAAAACTTTTTCTGACATTTTTCTTCCTCCTTACTTCTCAACGGTGATTACACAATCGGGACACATTGTAGCACAGAATGCACAACCGATACACTTATCGGCGTCTGTTACTGTTGCAGGGTGGTAGCCCTTGTGGTTAATCTCCTCAGAGAGTGCAACGATTCCCTTGGGACATGCACCGACACAAAGGCCGCAGCCTTTGCAGAGGGTTTTATCGAATGTTACCTTTGCCATAGTTAATTCCTCCATTTACGGCAATTTACCATACTCTTTCCTGTAGAGTCAGGGGTAAAAGATTATCATATTCACACGAAAGCTCGGGATAAAGCTTATCCCATACAGTTGTAAAGCGCAGAGGAAGTCCCGTTGCTTTGGTAAATTCCTCTATAAAACCGAAGGAACTGACCACGTCCGAAGCAGTAGTCAGCTGTCCGATATTTGAATTATTGACTATGCCTGTGAAAGGGATACCTGCCGCAGATTCTATCTCTGCTTTCATCTGAAGCACGTCCTCTAAGGTACGGGTCAGAGGTCTGTAGCAGTTAACTACCATAAGCATCTCGTAGTCTGATTTCATTATACCCTCACGATATCTGCCCAGAGCATAAGCCCCTCTGTCATCTCCGCCCACATCACAGATTGCATAGGTGTTTTTGTCATCTATAATGGCGTAAGCCTCAGAAGGGAGTGCCGGTAAATCCAGATTGGAGTTGGCAAAAGGTGAGGATATCACCCTGATGCCCATAGACTCCAATCGGTCTGTGCTGTCTTTGGCTCTGTAGTAGGGATTTACTATATCCAGATCTGCAAGGGCTACGTCTTTGCCTGTAGCCTCTCTGATTAAGTTGGCATAGTTTACAGCGATGTTGGTCTTACCCGAGCCATAATGCCCTGCAAAAACCGTTATCCGCTTGTAGTCCTTTATCATACTTTTGTAATCCAACCGAACCGGTCACTTACCGTGCCGTTCTGAATACCTGTTACTGTGTCATAAAGCTTCTGAGAAAGCTCACCGATGGAACCGTCACCGATAGTCATAACGTCGTCCTTGTAACGGAGTGTACCGACAGGAGAGATAACGGCAGCAGTACCTGTACCGAATACCTCCTCCAGTTTGCCTGTACGCTGTGCCTCTATAAGCTCGTCAACGGAAATCTTTCTCTCCTCTACCTCAATACCCCAGCTTCTGCACAGAGTCAGTACAGAGTTACGGGTAATACCGGGAAGAATAGAGCCTGAAAGAGCAGGTGTAACAACCTTGCCGTCAATCTTGAAGAAGATGTTCATAGCACCTACTTCTTCTATGTACTTTCTCTCAACACCGTCAAGCCAGAGAACCTGACTGTAGCCGCCGTCGTGAGCCTTGACCTGTGCTGCCAGAGATGCTGCATAGTTACCGCCGGTCTTGGCAAAACCAATACCGCCTCTAACCGCACGTACATAGTCGTCCTCAATCCAGATACCTACAGGTGCAAGACCGCTGGAGTAATAAGCGCCCGAGGGTGAAAGAATAATCATAAACAGGTAGGTTTTGCTGGGTGCAACACCAAGAAAATCATCTGTTGCAATAATGAAAGGACGGATGTAAAGGGATGTGCCCTCTGCCTTGGGTATCCACTCTCTGTCCACATCAACTATTGCCTTGACAGCCTGTACAAAATCCTCAACGGGTAACTGAGGAATACAAAGACGGTCATTGGTGTCGTTGGTACGCTTAGCGTTCATATCAGGGCGGAAAAGTCTGGGCTCACCGTCTGCACCACGGTATGCCTTGAGACCCTCGAACATTTCCTGTCCGTAATGGAAAACCATTGCCGCAGGAGAAAGAGAAATATTCTCATAAGGAACTATTCTGGCATCATGCCAACCCTGTCCCTCTGTATAATTCATAATAAACATATGGTCGGTAAAAATTTTACCGAAACCAAGTTTTGTTTCATCCTGAGGCTTTTCCTTAGGATTCTGTGTGAGTGTAATCTTGATATCCAACACCTAAATCACTCCTTAATATTTTCTGTGGGCACAACGCTGTGCCTCACCCTTTGTATATGAAATCAAGTATCAAAATGTTTGGTAAATTATGCCTTATAAAATAACAAAAAAGCCCTGAAGCGTCTATGCTTCAGGGACGATAAAACACCGCGGTACCACCCGGATTGCCACGAAGTAAACGTGACCACTCTTAAGTCCGTAACGAGGACTACCGTGACCCCTTAACGGCAGAAAAATATATAACACCTGTCTGCTTTAGGAGGCCCTGCTCAGGAATGATACGCAAAATCGCCGTGCATCGGTTCGCACCTGCCACCGACTCTCTGTAGCACATAAAAGTTGCCGTTTCCGTCAAAGCATTTACACATAAATAATATGAAAAGATTAGTTAATATAATACACCCCGAAACGGGCTTTTGTCAAGTTTTTTCGCCTGTTTCGGGGTGTTTTCATCATAATCTGCAAATTAAACGATTTATCTCGGTAAATTGCTGCTTATATTATTAAAATTGACAATAAATTACTCAGCGACCCATAACTCCGCGAGAGGATTTACGCTCCTCGGGTTTGATTTCTCCTGCTTTTGTAAGAGAAACCTTGGTAAGTAAGGGACCTACAAGCTCGTAAACCATTACGGAGAAGAGAGTAATATTGCGAATCATATCTCCCTGAGCACCGCCAAGCTCAGCATAAGCAACGAGAGTCATACCCAGAGCTACACCGGCCTGAGGAAACAGAGTTATACCAAGATACTTCTGTACATTGGGGTCACAGTGAGTAATCCTTGCACTGAAGGAAGCGCCTAAGTATTTACCTATACACCTGAACACAATGTAGATAACGCCAATAAGCACCATGGTCCACTGTGCAAACACTCCCAGCTGAAGCTCTGCACCGCTTATTACAAAGAACAATGCAAACATTGGTCCTGTCCAACGGTCAAGTCTGTCCATAAGCTCTTCTGAGAAGTCACACATATTGCAGAATACCGTACCCATCATCATCAAAAGCAGAAGTGAGGAAAATCCGCAATGCACACCTAACACGTTAAACTTAAGCTGAGAAACAGCAACGCCTAAAAGCACATAAGCAACTGTTATGGAAAGACGTTTGCTTCTGGAGTGGAAAAGTCGCTCTGTATAGGACAGAAGTGCTCCCAGAACTCCGCCCACAATAAGAGAAAGCATAATCTCTACTATAGGCTCAACTACTACGGATAGAACGTCTAATTGTCCTGAATTGAAAGCCTTTGCAAGTCCGAGAGATACTGCAAAAATCACAAGTCCGATTGCATCGTCAATAGCAACTACGGGAAGGAGCATCTGTGTAACGGGACCCTTTGCCTTATACTGGCGGACAACCATAAGGGTTGCCGCAGGAGCCGTTGCAGATGCAATAGCACCAAGAGTAAGGGCTACGGGAACATCAATAACTCCGGGCATAATATAGGAAAACGCAATAAGGGCACCATCAACAAGTACTGTTGCCGCCAAAGCACCGAAAAGTGCGATAATCATTGCCTGTTTACCGATTTTCTTAATGCTTGATAGTCTGAACTCGTTACCGATTGTAAAGGCGATAAAACCCAGCGCCGCCTCTGAGAAAACAGTGAAATTTGCTACATTTTCCTCAGAGATAAAGCCAAGCCCTTCAATGCCCAGTCTACCCAAAAAGTAAGGACCTATCAATATACCTGCCACAAGGTATCCTGTAACCGCAGGAAGTCCCAAGGGTTTACAGACTCTTGTCATCATAAGTCCTGCAAACAATGCCACTGCAAGTGTAAGTAAAACAGTCATTTTTCTTACCCTCTCTTTCATTTGTTTCCTTAAGGAAATCTCAAAGCGTACCCATAATAACCTTAATCAAAAACTTTGTCAATGGATAAACCCATATTTTGACAAAAATTAAGGAGATATACCCCAAAGCACATCCCCTTTTGCAGTTCTTTATATTATACTACGGATTAATTACTCCGTCTGTTCCAAACGTTCTATAGCTTTTTGGAACTTTGGAAGCACACCGATGTTGTCTGTACGATGAGGAGGTAAGCCGTAGATATCGTGTCCGGGGAAGTTGTTACCCTCTACAAACACAGGTCCCGTGGGGCATACAGCCACGTCCCATCCTACCATACCAACCTGAGGTACCACTAACGCTGCCCTCTTTACAAAGTCAAGCACACTGTCCCACATAGGGATACGAAAACCCTTAATCTCCACCTGTGTACAGGGGTGCAAGTCGTAAAGGTTTCCTGCTTTGTCAAGGGCAGGATAAATAATCTCACCTGTGGCTTCTTCGATAGGTACTACCATACCACCGCTGTTGAAGTTATCCACAAACTTGCCGTTTCCAATGCGAAGATACGCGGCTGCTACTTCTGTTTTGCCGTTTTTGTGCAGGGTTATCACTCTGCATGTATTGACAGAGTAAGGATGAAGTCTGAGCATTTCATCGTGCTGGACTATACATTCCTCTAAAAGCTCCATCTTTCTCTCACTAAGATACTTCTTAAGCTCCTTTGGAGTATAGCGGGAGGTGTCTATCTTCTCTACACCCTTACCGCACATACCGTCGGCGGTTTTTCCTACAAAAACAGGATGACGGCTTATAAAAGCGTCTATCTCCTGCTCTGAAGCCTTAGTCATATCAAGAAAATCCCTGCCCAGAAAATCCGAGAAATTGTGAGCAAACTTTAGCTTATTGTTGATTTCCTCTGTATATGCAGGGGTGTTAAACCTTTTTATAAGACTATTGTTGATGCCTCGGGTGAGGACTGTACTCCTTTGCTGAGGAGTCATATTGTACATCTCGAACAAGGCATAGTCAGAGTACCCTGCCTGGTACTTGAATCCGCACCACACCATATCAAAGAAAATTCCTACAGAGGACTTACCGCAATCTTTGTGAACCTTCCCAACAGTACTGAACATTCCGCCCAGATTCATAGAAAAAATCCTCTTTATCATATAACCGATTCGGATAATTATCACCGTGCCTTCTGGTTACCTGTAAATATAATACCAGAAAATTCTATAATAAAAAAACGAAAATTGCCACAGGAATTGATAATATTTCACTTAAAAATCAGATTTCATACACATTTACTTTCACAAATAAGGAAGCGACAACCCAAATTGGGTTGTCGCTGTAATAGAGTGAAAAGCGCTTAGCCTGTAACTGTACCTGTTACGGTGACAACTGTTACACCTGCACCGGCTACGGTTGCAGCAGGAACTGTAAGTGTAGTTGCACCTGTGGGAAGCACCAGAGTGTTGTCAGCACCTACTGTGTAGTCAGCAGGAGTGTAAACTGTGGTCACACCGTTAGTCTCAGACTGGATTGAAGTAATTGTAAAGCCCTCAGGCAGAGTGTCTGTGATTACTACATTTGTAGCAGGGATATTACCTGTGTTCTCTATAGTAAAGGTATAAGTCAGGGTGTCACCTGAGCTTACTGTTGCCTTATCTACTGCCTTCACTATGCTGACCTCGGCAAAGTCTGCTCTGGGAAGTGTAAGGGTAGGTGCGGGAGTTGCTGTGACGATAGTACCTGCAGCACTGCCCTGTCGAGCCTGTACTGTGGCGGTATTTGTAATACTGTCAACTGTGTCAGCAATAGTGGCGTTGACCTGTGCTACATAGATTACCGTAACGCTGTCCCCAGGCTGAAGTACTGTAGCCGCAGGAATAGTAAGGGGATTTACACTTGTAGGTGTTACCTCTGTTACAGTGGAGTCGTTCACTACCAATGCACTGCCTGTGAGGTAGGTTGTCAGGTTGGGAGTTCCTCCCAGATTATCTATAACCTCTGCAGCATAAAGAGGCTGGGTGCCTGTGTTGGTAAGGGTCACCAGGTAAGTTATATTTTCTCCGGGACGCCAGTCGTCGTTTGCGGAGGTTTTAACAGCATTTATACTATAGCTGTCAAGAAGATTTGTAGACACCACGTTGGACGCAGCTGAGCCTGTATCTGTACCCGAGTTGTAGGTAAGGGTAGCATAGTTGTTGAGTATTGTTGCCAATGTTTTCACCTTTCATTTTGTTATTTTGGAAATTTACGGAAGATTCCTTTTCCATATTATGCAACAATATTTCAGGGGGTTAAAAAAGAGCAGTACATCTGTCTGTACTGCCCTTAACTGCTAACTTTTTTCATAGCCTCGGCACAAAAAACACCGCCTCACAAGGAAGCGGTGTCCTAATATAAATTATCTTATTTAACCTTAAAGAGATTGTAGGAATCCCACAGGAGCTTCTCTAAATCTCCGTTGGCTGAATAGATGGTGGTGATGTGCTTCTGGTAGGTGTAGCCCTTCCAGCCGAAGGTGGCAGACATAGTCTTGTAGCCCTCAAAACGACTTGCTTCTATGGTGTTGTACCGGGACTCGGAGATAGCATTTCCCTGACCGTCGGTATAAGAAAGGTCATACTCCTCTGTGCTGTCGTTGTAGATAGATGCCTCTACTGCCAGAACCTCTTCAGTCACCTTGCCCTCAAAGAGAGTTAATGCAATCTTTGAGGTATAGCTTTCGCGGATATTCTTCTTGTTGATATCAGTAAAAACATAGTATATTTGTCCGCTATCCTTATCCTTGTAGCATTTAGCAGAGCCAAAGGTCACATCCGCCTGGGAGTCACCTGTATATATATGCTCCAGCTCTGTGAGACTATCACCGCTTTCTGATACCTCATAGTATTTTGTCTCGGTGATATTGGCTGAGCCGTAGTTCATAGAAGCGACAATCTCAATTCTGCCGTTTTTGTCCAGGTCGGTTACCGCATAGCTGTAAACTGTAGTGCCATCTTCTACCTCTATAGCCCAGATGTCTGTATTGCTGACTGCTAATTCCATCTGTTTTCCTACATTTGCAGAGCATCCGCAGAAAACGGAGATAATAAGTATCAATGCAAAACTAATGGCAAATATCCTTTTTTTCATAATATATCCTCCGATAAATCTCACTTTATGATGATATAATATCTCAAAATCTACGGGCTTGTCAATGGTAAAACTTAAGTCTCGGCGAGAGTCTCCCACAGATTGTAAGCCTCTGTTAGCTCAGTCTGTAGATTTTCCAGCAGCTGAGTCAGTTCCATAAGCTGCTCGTAATCCGCCACAACCTCATCGCTCTGAAGTCTGAGCTCAAGCTCTGATATCTCTGCTTCAAGCTCTCCAATACGAGTCTCGGTTTTGTTAAGTTCGCTTAAACGCTTACGCTGACGAGCCTGTTCCTCTTTGCGAAGCTTATACTCGTTGACCTTGGGCTGAGAGGGTGTAGCACCCTGTTTAGCCGGTCGCTCTGAGGCATCAGGTTTTTCCTCGGCAGTTTTCTCTGCATAATAATCGTAATTACCCAGATATTCTCTGACACCGTCAGGTCGAATCTCTATAATCCTATGGGCAAGTTTATTGATGAAATATCTGTCGTGACTGATGATAAGCATTGTGCCCTCATAGTCAAGTAAGGTCTGCTCCAGCGCCTCTCTGGAGGGTGTATCCAGGTGGTTTGTAGGCTCGTCAAGCAGAAAGAAATTGGCACCTGAAAGCACCAGCTTAAGCAAAGCCACACGGGCTCTTTCGCCGCCGCTTAATGCCTTCACAGGCTTGAACACATCGTCACCTTTTATGAGAAAAGCTCCCAAAGCCGTGCGAATTTCCGTATTGTTCATAGTGGGGTATGCATCACTTATTTCAGAGAAAGCATCCTTGCTCGGGTCAAGGTCCGACTGCATCTGGTCAAAATATCCCACGTCAACCCTGGCACCGAAGGTAAGGCTGTCGTACTCTGCCTCGTAGGTTCCCCGAAGCACCTTAAAAAGTGTAGTCTTGCCGCAGCCGTTGGCGCCAACAATAAACACCCTCTCACCCTTGCGGATGTGAAGATTAACATTCTCAAAAATCCTTACACCGTCAAAGGACTTTGACACATTGGTGCAAATAAGCACGTCGTTTCCGCTTTCGCGTCTGGGCTCAAAGGACAGGTGAATTGTGCTCTCCTCGCCCTCGGGACGGACAAGTCTCTCGCGGATTCGGTCAGCTTCCTTCTGCTTACTGGCGGCAGTTATGAAGTTATGCTCTCTGCCCCAGCGTTTTTGCTGCTCAACTATGCCCTCAATTCGGCGAATCTCCCGACTGTCACGCTCATAAAGTCGTCTCTGTGCCTCCAACTCGTGGGCTTTTTTCTCCATAAATACGGTGTAGTTACCATCGTAAGCTTGAATACGTTTGTGTTGAAGTTCAATGGTTTTGTTTGTAACTGCATCCAGAAAATATCGGTCATGGCTGATAATAAGCACAGCACCGCTGAAATCCTTGATAAAGCCCTCAAGCCATCGGACGGAGCTTATGTCTAAATGGTTGGTAGGTTCATCCAGCAAAAGCAGGTCTGCTCCCGAGAGCAGAAGCTTTGCAAGGGACAGCTTGGAGGCTTGTCCTCCGCTGAGGGTCCCCACCGTTCGCCCAAAATCCTCCTCAAAGAAGCCCAGTCCCAGAAGTGCCGCACGGGCACGGCTTTTGTAGGTAAGTCCGCCGTCGCGGTTATACTTATCTATAAGCTGAGTCTGTGAAGAGATAAGTGTATCCATATCCCCTGCACCCGCGTCTATACTGCGGGTAAGGGACTCCAGTTCCCTCTCTATCTCCATAAGGTGCTCAAATACTGTCAGAAGCTCATCAAATACTGACCTCTGAGGGTCGGCACAGGCATGTTGACGCATATATCCCACCGTGCTGTCGCGTGAGATAATAACCTGACCCTCTGTGGGCTCCAGCTCACCTGTGATTATCTTGAGGAGGGTGGATTTACCGGAGCCGTTGCGTCCGATAAATCCTACTCTGTCATGCTTTTCCATATCAAAATTCACGTCAGAAAACAGAGTCCTCTCTACAAAGCTCATAGAAAGACCTCTTAAAGAAAGCACCGCCACAGAGTATCACCTCACATAGTAAACATAATAATATATAGACCCTTGGGGACAAATGTAATGATACAATATGAGCCGAGGAAAAACAATAGAAAAAAATAAAAATTTTTATAAAAACTGTTGACATTACATTTTTACTGTGTTATATTATTAGAGCACTTTTCGTGCTGGTGTAGCTCAGTTGGTAGAGCAGCTGATTTGTAATCAGCAGGTCGGGGGTTCAAGTCCGTCCACCAGCTCCAACAAACAGAGACCTGCTTTATGGCAGGTCTTTAATATGGGAGAATTCCCGAGCGGCCAAAGGGGGCAGACTGTAAATCTGTTGTCAGTGACTTCGG
>CAZRLC010000044.1:0-13004 GCA_964600975.1 uncultured Ruminococcus sp. | reverse complement strand
ATTTTTGTAGATTACTTAACGTGCCAGAGTTCCTTTGCGTACTGGAGGATTGTTCTGTCCGAGCTGAACTCACCTGCGTTTGCAATGTTTTTGAGGCACTTTCTGCCGAAGGTTACACGGTCTGCGTACTCGGCATTAGCACGAATCTTTGTATCAACATAATCCTGAAGGTCAAGAAGCAGGAAGTAGTGGTCGGGAGCGTGCCAACACTTACCGTCCAGAATACCTTCCCAAAGCTCACGGAAGCTACCCTCACCCTGAGCACCGTCATCGCTGAACATATCGTTTACAAGAGTGTCAACAACACGTCTGATGTACTCGTTCTGCTCATAGATAGCTCTGGGCCAGTAACCCTCACGCTTGAGTCTGTCAATTTCTTCAACTCTTGCGCCGAAGATGTACTCGTTCTCTTCTCCTGCCTTCTGTGCAATCTCAACGTTAGCACCGTCATAGGTGCCGAGTGTAACTGCACCGTTAAGCATAAACTTCATATTACCGGTACCGGAAGCCTCTGTACCTGCTGTAGAAATCTGCTCGGAGAAATCAGCAGCAACAACAATCTTCTCGGCATAGGAAACGTTGTAGTTGGAAACAAAGATAACCTGAAGCTTGTCCTTTGTATCGGGGTCGTTGTTTACAAGGTTGGCAATCTCGTTGATGTACTTGATGATAGCCTTAGCACGACGATAGCCGGGAGCAGCCTTAGCACCGAAAATGTATGCTGTGGGGTTCCAGTTAGGAAGTTTGCCGTCCTTAATAAGGAAGTAGATGTAGAGAATGGAGAAAGCGTTGAGGAGCTGTCTCTTGTACTCGTGGAGACGCTTAACCTGAATATCAAAGATAAAGTTGGGGTTAAGGTCGAAGTCTTCCATCTTCTTTACATACTGAGCAAGTTGCTTCTTCTTCTTAGCCTTGATTTTGTTGAACTCCTTAACGGTCTTGTCGTCAAGCATATCGTTAAGAGCTGAGAGTTTGCTTAAATCCTTTTGCCAACCATCGCCAACTCTGTCTGTAATAAACTGAGAAAGCTCGGGGTTGCAAAGACCAAGCCAACGTCTCTGAGTGATACCGTTTGTCTTGTTCTGAAAACGCTCGGGATAGATAGCATACCAATCCTTGAGCACGTCGTTCTTGAGGATTTCTGTGTGAATCCAAGCAACACCGTTAACATAGCTTGTAGCATAGATGCCGAGACGAGCCATATGAACTCTCTCGCCGTCGATGATACGCATATCGTTAACCTTCCACTCCTCAAGACCCATAGCGTAGAGGTCGTTGATTTCCTTCTCGTTGATTTTCTCGATAATAGAGTAAATCTCGGGAATAACTTCACGCATAAGAGATATGCTCCATTTTTCAAGAGCCTCTGCCATAACGGTGTGGTTTGTATATGCAAATGTCTTCTGTGCAATCTCAAAAGCTTCGTCAAAGCCGATGCCCTCAAGAGCGAGAAGTCTGATAAGCTCGGGGATACAGCAAATGGGGTGTGTATCGTTAAGCTGACAAGCATTCATTTCTGCAAAATGAGAGAAATCGTTGCCGTACTTTGCCTTGTACTTCTTAATGATATCCTGGAGAGAAGCAGAGCAGAAGAAATACTGCTGCTTAAGTCTTAAAACCTTACCCTCACGGGAGTTGTCATTGGGATAGAGAACCTTAGAGATATTCTCGGCGTCGTTCTTAGCCTTGATAGATTCATCATATTTGCCGTCGTTGAACTGGAGGAAGTCAAACTCGGAGACTGCCTCTGCCTGCCACAGACGGAGAGTGTTGACGTTGTTAGTGCCGTAGCCGATAATAGCCATATCGTAGGGAACGGCAACAACTGTCTGGTCAGCAAACTTAACTGTTACAGCGTCATCAATGCAACGAATGCTCCAAGGATCGCCGAACTTCTGCCAGTCGTCTGCAACCTCTACCTGATAGCCGTTTTCAATAAGCTGCTTAAACAGGCCGTACTTGTAGCGGATGCCGTAGCCGTCCAGGGGAACCTCCTGTGTAGCTGCAGAGTCAAGGAAACAAGCAGCAAGTCTGCCCAGACCGCCGTTACCCAGAGCGGCGTCATCGATATCCTCGAACTGGTTGATGTTCATACCCTTTGCCTTAAGAAGGTCCTTAACCTCGTCCAGAGCACCGAGGCAGTAAAGATTGTTGTATATCATTCTGCCCATAAGGAACTCTGCAGAGAAGTAATATGCTCTACGCTTTTTAGCGTGATTCTTCTTGCTTTTTTCCCAATTCTCGGCAATCTCGCCCATAACGGCCTTGCCCAGAACCTGATGAAGCTGTTCTTTTGTCAGCTCCTTGGGTTTTTTACAGTAAGCACTTTTAGCAATAAGCTCAAGATTCTCCATAATATTGCTCATGAATTAGTCCTCCAGTCTATTGTTGGTCTTAACCATTTCCATAAGTTTTGCTGCCAGTTCGTCGGTAAGAACTTCGGCCTTTATTCTCCACTCCCAATTACCGCCCAGGGTAGAGGGTGTGTTGATTCTTGCTTCGGAGCCAAGACCCAGAATGTCCTGCATCTGGATGATGGCATACTTTGCAACGCTTTCGTAAGCGGTGCGGATGATACCCCAGTTAAAGCCCTCCTCAGGAGAGATGTGGCAGTACTCGGTGGCGTGTTGGATATCCCACTCCTTAGCGGTGGAAACCCAACCCATAAGGGTATCGTTATCGTGTGTGCCTGAGTATACCACGGAGTTTTCGGTATAGTTGTGGGGGAGGTAATCGTTGTCCTCGCCGCTGTCGAATGCAAACTCCAGAACCTTCATACCGGGATAACCGCTATCCTTAAGAAGCTGAATAACACCGGGAGTAAGAGTACCCAGATCCTCAGCAACGATTTCGATTTCGCCCAGAGCCTCACGCATAAGGTTGAAGAACTCAATGCCGGGACCCTCCATCCAGCTGCCGCCGATAGCATTTTCAGCAGGGAAGGGAATGGCATAGTAGCTGTCGAATGCTCTGAAGTGGTCGATTCTTGTTATATCAAAGAGAGAGTCGGCTGCCTTAATGCGGTTGAACCACCATTTGTAGCCTGTCTCCTTAAGATAGTCCCAGTTGTAGAGGGGATTTCCCCAAAGCTGACCTGTAGCAGAGAAGTAATCGGGGGGACAACCTGCAACACATACGGGCTGTCTGTTCTCGTCAAGCCAGAATACCTCGGGGTTTGCCCAGGTGTCTGCACTATCCATAGCAACATAGATAGGCATATCGCCGAGAATTTTGATTCCCAGAGAGTTTACATAAGCGCGGAACTTCTCCCACTGCTCGTAGAACTTAAACTGGATAAAGCTCCAGAAGTTAATGTCGTCAGCAAACTTTCTGGTGTATCGGGCTACAGCCTTTTCTTCTCTGACACGAATGTCCTCGTCCTCCCACTCGGTCCAAGCCTTCATACCGAAGCTCTTTTTAACGGACATATAAAGGGCGTAGTTTTTAAGCCAGGAACAGTTCTTGCGCTTAAAAGAAGTGAAAGCCTTTGCCTCGGCAGAGTCTTTACCTAATGCTTTGAAATTCTCAAAAGCCTTTCTGAGGATATCAAAGCGACAGTTGTAGATTTTTTCGTAGTCAACATACTCGGGGTTGGAGCCGTACTCATAGCCCTCTAAATCCTCTTTGCAAAGAAGTCCCTCCTCACAAAGCATATCCAGGTCAATCATATAAGGATTACCTGCATAGGTGGAGAAGGACTGGTAGGGGGAATCGCCGTAGCTTGTAGGGCCAACAGGAAGAATCTGCCAGATAGTCTGGCCGGACTTCTTCAGAAAGTCAGCGAACTTGTATGCCTCTTTACCGATGGTTCCGATTCCGTAAGGAGAAGGAAGTGAAGTAATGGGCATAAGGATACCTGCTGCTCTTGACATAAAATCATCTCCTGAAAATATTAAATTTGCTTGTATATTTTAACCGATATAAAATTCATAAGATTAATGCCAAATTAAACATAATTTGCTATAATTCGACTATAACAATCGTTGTCTATTTTACCATAAGATTCTAAATTTTGCAAGTGTATTGGGGTCAGAATGGCTTAAATACTGGTAAAAGCACAATAAATAGCCAGACTGGCCGCCAATTGGCGATTTTTATCCCGATTGTTATTTTTTGCACAAAAATCCGCCTTGATTATCCTTGTGCTGTCCTTGGTCACAATGCCGATGTATACCAGCCCCACGGGTTTTTCCTCGGTGCCTCCTGTGGGTCCTGCGACACCTGTGGTGCTGATGCCAACATCTGCGTCAGCAAGGCTACGGATACCCTGTGCCATTTCAAGGGCGGTCTCGGGAGATACGGCACCGTGTTCTATAAGCGTATGGGCACCAACACCCAGCACCTTTTCTTTGATAGAATTTGCGTAGGAACACACCGAACAGTCAAAAACCTGTGACACGCCCGGCCGGTCGGTAAGCAGTTTGCTGATAAGACCGCCGGTACAGCTCTCGGCGGTAGCCACTTTTAGACCTTTTTGCATAAGACGTGATACAAAAAGTGCAGGAAGGTTTTCCTCTTTTATATTTTCTTTTATGAGTAAGTCTTTGAACGTATCCTGAGTAATAGTTTCTACTTTCATATCCAAACCCTTTCATTATAATATATATATATAATATCTCTAATTTATCTTATTTTATCATCTTAATATGATTATTGCAAATTTCACGGATATTTGATATATTTTATTAAGTAGATATTTCACATATTACGAGGTGAAGTGTATGGCTTGGTTTTTTGCCGGGGAGGGTATCCGAGGTGATGAGTATCTTATTACAGGCGAGGATGCCCGTCATATAGAAAAATCTCTTCGGATGAAAGCAGGAGAAGAGCTTTTACTTGCAGATACAGATGACAAGGAGCACAGATGCGTTATTGAGGAGATATCCTCTGAGGGTGTGCGTGTAAAAGTACTGAGCAGTACGCCTTGTTTGCAGGAAGCAGATGTTAAGATAACTCTCTATCAGTCCCTTACAAAAGGGGACAAGATGGATTTGATTGTGCAGAAGGCGGTGGAGTTGGGAGTGTACAGGATTGTGCCTGTAATCACTTCCCGCTGTGTATCCCGTCCTGATGAAAAATCCCTGAGAAAAAAGGTAGAGCGATGGCAGAAAATCTCTCTTTCGGCGGCTCAGCAGTCCTGCAGAGGAATTATACCTCGGGTGGCTGAGGCTATAAGCTACAAGGAAGCTCTCCTTGAGTCAAAGACTTCCGACAGACGGATAATATTCTACGAGGGCGGAGGAGAGAAACTGTCGGCTATCCTGGAAGGTAAGGTAGCGGAGGTTGCTATTTTTATAGGCCCCGAGGGAGGTTTTGAATTGTCTGAGGTGGAAGCTGCCAAAGAGTCGGGTGTTGTTCCGGCAACTTTGGGAAAAAGAATCCTCCGTGCAGAGACTGCACCCTTGGCGGCATTGTCGGCTATAATGTGTCTGACAGGCAATATGGACTAATTAAAAAGGAACGTTATGAAAATCCATAGCGTTCCTCTTTTTTATAAGAAAATTATATTTGCAGTTTTAGAATGCCCAGTTGCCGTCTTTGAAGATAGGAACTTCCTTGCCGTCAAAGGTTGTGGCGGTAATAGACAGGTCCTTGGTGCCTATCATAAAGTCTACGTGAACAAGACTGTTGTTAAGCCCCATGTTACGCATTTCCTCCAAAGTGTACTTGTCGTGGTCCTTGATACATCCGCTGAATCCTTCGCCGAAAGCAAGGTGACAGGCGGCGTTCTCGTCAAAGAGAGTGTTGTAGAAAAGTATACCTGAGTTGCGGATAGGTGAATCGTAGGGCACAAGAGCACATTCGCCCAGATATCTGGCTCCATCGTCGGTATCCAGAATAGAGATGAGGAGCTCCTCGCCTTTTTCTGCGTGAGCCTCAACGATTTTACCGCCCTCAAATCTGAACCAGAAGTTTTCGATTAATGCACCCTGGCAAGAAAGGGGAAGTGAGGCATATACCACACCCTCGGCACGGTTTCTGTCGGGTGAGGTGAACACCTCTTCTGAGGGGATGTTAGCGTTAAATTCCACATCGGAGTTCAGAAGCTTCTCACAGCCACCCATAAAACGGCTTTCAGGCAGAAGACCGACTCTCAGGTCGGTGCCGTTGGAGGAGGTGTAGTGAAGTTCGCTGATTCCCAGAGAGTTCAGGTAATCGTAGCGATTTTTAAGGTCCAGATTGTGCTCGTCCCAGTTTTTGATGCCGTCGCCATAGGCTCTGGAGGTAAGGAGAATAGCATCCCAGAGCTTTTCGACTGCCACGGACACTCTATCATTGGGGAATACCTTTTTTGCCCAATCCTTACCTGCAACTGCAGCAATACACCACTGGTATTTGTTGTCCATTTCGTCACGATAGGGCTTGAAGATGCCACGCTTGATACCGAGACACTTGGACATTTTTGCTTGATTGATGCCCTTAAGTCCGTCGGGGTCGTCACTCTCAAGATAAATCATAGCAGGGAGAGTCTTGACTCTGTGCTTGAGCTTTTCTATTTCCCAATCCTCTACTTTGGAGAGGACTTTTTCCTTTTGGTAGCGGACTGCAAGTTTACTCAGAGGCTGATAGTTCCACTCTACCATTACCTTACTTGCTCCTGCACGGTAGCATTCCTCTACAAGAATTTTCACAAACTCAGGCTGGTCAAGTCCTGCACAAATAACGACCTCCTGATTTTTCTGTACATTGGCACCCTTCAGGGCGATAAGCTTTGCATATTCACGAAGCTGGGTTTTCTTCATATTTATAACTCCTTTTTAATTACAAATTCTGCTAACTATATATTATAGCATTATTTTGCCAAGGTCAATAGAAAAAACTGTAGACAAAAGGAAGGTAATCTTTGACATTTATATATATGGAGGGTATAATTATTTTGAATATGGTATGTTATTTTTTAATAACTGAATTATAAAAGCGGAGGTTGTTTGTATGTCTGTAAAAACCGGCGAAAAATTGTCCCCAAAAGGTGTAAAAGGTTTTTTCTCACGGAATATTTACATTATTCTTGCCTTTTTGCTTCCTGTACTTGTTTCGGGTGCGGTGTTTGCGTTGAGAGGTTACTTCCCCTTTGGCAGTAAAATGCTGCTGGTTGCTGACGGTTGGCATCAATATTATCCCTTCCTGGCAGAGTATCAGCGAATGCTTAAAGAGGGCGTATCGGTGATGTACTCCTGGAATACGGGCGGTGGAGTAAACTTTCTGGGAGTTATAGCAAACTATCTGGGTAGCCCCTTGTACCTTTTGTCTTATTTTCTGCCCAGCGGTACTCCTTGGCTACAGGCATTTTTGTGCCTTACTGTAGTGCTGAGAATCGGTATTGCCGGTATGTCTACTGCAGTTTTTCTCAGAAAAGCCTTCAAACGAAACGACCTGTCTCTCGTTGCCTTCGGTATGGGTTATGCTCTTTGCGGATTTGTGGTAGGTTATTATTGGAATATGATGTGGCTGGATACGGTAGCCGTTATGCCTTTGGTTATAGCAGGGGTTATAGGTGTTCTTCGTGACAAGGAGTTTTCCCTTTACATAATATCTTTGGCACTTTCCGTAATGTTTAACTTCTATATGGGATATATGGTATGTCTGTTTGTATTGCTTGTGGCAATCTGTTATACCATAGTGTCTTTTGTCAGTATGAAGAAGGCATTGAAGAACGCAGGTAAAATGGTGCTTTACACAGTTATAGCCTTTATGATTTCCGCGGCTGTTACTGTTCCTGCGTTTATTGCATTGCAGAACTCGGACAGCTCAGCTGCGGTAAATGCTTTCCCCACAGAATACTCTATTAACTACGGCTACGGCTACAAGGAGGACAGTCTTGTAAAAACGCTGATGGCTATAGTGAGAACAGCTACAAATATGCTGTGCTACACAGATCCTATTTGGATTGACAAAGGATTACCCAACATAGGCTGTGGTGTAATATGTCTTACACTTCTGGTGTTTTACATTACAAATAAAAAGATTAAGCTTAAGGAGAAAATTGTTAGCGGAGGCCTACTTGCATTTCTCCTGCTTAGCTTTGTTGTTAACCAGCTCAACTACATCTGGCACGGAATGAATACTCCTGCTATGGTTTACTATCGCTGGAGCTATATCTTCTCATTTGCGGTGGTTGTGTTGGCTTACAGAGCCTTTACTCTTATAGACTTTGTCAGCAAAAAGAACTTTATTGTAACAAGCGTACTGCTGTTTGTGTATCTGGGCGTGGCTTTCTTCCTCCACAGTAAGATGTCAGTTGTTATTACTGCGGCAGGTGTTGTGGGTATATTAATTGGTATAATGCTGTACAGAAAGAAGAAGTTAAGCTACAAAATTGTGTGTGTACTTCTTTGTTTGCTTACGGTAGCTGATTTGTCTGCATCTTTTTACAGAGGAACAGTCACCACAGGAAATAGCACAATTACCAACCATCCGCAGAATTACGAGGAGGTTATGGAACTTGCACAGGGCGTACAAGCTGAGGAAAAAACAGAACTTTACAGAACAGAATTTACAAATACCTATACGGTAAACGACGGTGCGGTATATGGCTTACCGGGTATTTCTACCTTTAACTCTATGTGTGACAGCAGCTATGGAGATTTCTTTGCAGAGTTCGGACTTGCGGCATCACAGATTAACAACAGGTATGTATACTTAGAGGGCACACCCATAACCAATATGTTCCTGAGCATTAAGTATCTCATATCCAGAGACGGAGAAAAAGCTTACGATAATGTGTATCTTCAGGAAGTGGCTACCACAGATGAGTGTACGCTTTATGAGAACGTGGGCTATCTGCCCTCGGGCTATGTGGCAAGTATGGACCTGCTCAACTATGAACTTCACGATAAGGCATATATGCCCTCATGTGCTCAGAACGACCTGTTCTCTATGGCTACCGGTATAGAGGGTGACGTGCTTCAGATAATAGAGCCCACAAAGCCTCTTTATGGCGAGTACGAGGAATTAATAGAAGAAAAGAATACCTTTGACTGGTATTACGGAATAAATCTATACGATAATCCTGTAGAGCTTGAGTCCACAGAGGATGAAATAGAGCCTATGTATGTAGAGTACACCATTCCTGAGGACGGAGTTTATTATGCACTGCTTTATTCCTCTTTAGGCAGAGAGGTAAATATTTACATCAACAGCGAAGATGAGCCCTCTGTCGTGCATAATCAGGAGTATGCCTACCTTGCAGCTGTAGGTGAGCTTAAGGCAGGGGATACCCTCAAGGCGGAGATGGAGCTTCAGAACAACAAAAATAACAATGTTGCCACTTATCTGCTGAAGCTGGATGAGGAAATGTATGCACAGGGGCTTGAAACTCTCAGAGAAAGCACCTTAACCCTTACAGAAAAGACTCAGACAGGTATTAAGGGTACTATTGATGTAAAGAACGCAGGACTGTTTACTACATCTGTTCTCTATACCGAGGGCTGGACGGCTTACGTTGACGGTGAGCAGGTAGAGATAACTCCTGTGGGAGAAACCTTTGTTGCCTTCCCCATATCCGAGGGAGAGCACACCATAGAGCTTAAGTTTGTATCTCCGGGACTTAAAGCCGGAATCTGCCTGTCCTTTGCAGGAATTATACTGTTTGTGCTTCTTGCTATATACAGAAAACTAAGACCCGAAAAAGAGGATGAGCCTCGGGTAGAGGCAGCAAAAGACAGCGTATCCGAGGAAATATCCGAAGGAGAGCTTTCTGATGAGGCTGTAAAGGAAGAGGCAAATACTCAAGCAGATACAAAGGAGCCCTGACGCAAAGTTGCACATATTAAGAGCTGTAAATATAGATATTTTGATAATAGAATTTTGATTTCGTCTGTGATATCATATATATGTAAAATTATCCTCGAAATCAGAGTGTAATATTCGGGGAGAACAGGAGGAACTTTTTATGAAAAAGACAAACCGATTCAAAGCGGTACTCTCTATCGTTTTGGTAATCACCATGCTTTTGTCAGTAGGTGTTATAGGTATGGTTGGAGCTTCTGCAGATAGCTCTGCATATATTACCTATAGCTTTGCTTACGATAATGCCGGTTATGCAGAGGGTCGTGTAAGACTCCATGCCGGTTCTGAAGCCGACTATGGTACATACTACCTTTATTGGGCAGATGATACCAAGGCGCTTGATGGCTACGCACCTATCAAGAGCCTGACTCTCAATCAGGCTTCCAGAAGCTTTGCAATGGGTGAGTTCACTGCAATTCCTGCAGATGCCACCAAGCTTATTGCTATCAAGAGCAATA
This sequence comes from uncultured Ruminococcus sp., assembly GCA_964600975.1. GTDB lineage: Bacteria > Bacillota > Clostridia > Oscillospirales > Acutalibacteraceae > Ruminococcoides. Next base: position 2,757 of record CAZRLC010000044.1, on the reverse strand, counting down.
CTGAGCCTACAGTCAAGACAGTAGCTTCTGCTGCTGCAGTATACGACATTCCTGCAGAGAAGCAGTTTGCATCCGCTTCCTCTGACAAAGAGTACAGCTTCCAGGCTCTCTCCGATGTTCATATTCAGCATGATGACTCTTACTGGATATATAGCAAGGAGCACTTTGCCAATGCTCTTGAGACAGCAGCTGACAGAGACGTTGACTTCGTTGCAATCTGTGGTGACCAGGTTAACGGTTACGGCTACTCCAGTCTTGAGAAAGAATGGCCTATGTATCTGCAGATTATTGCTGACTCCAGTTACACAGGTCCTGTATATGAGACCAATGGTAACCATGAAATCAAGGGTGACGGCGGCAGCCTTGCTCAGCAGAAGGACCACGATATCTACAAAATCGGTTCCGGCTTGAATGTTACAACCGAGAAGATGCAGAATGAGACTTATTTTGAGCTGACTGCTCCTTCAGGTGACCACCTTATCTTTATGACCCTTGAAAACAGCGGTGCTCCCAACGAGTATTCCGAGTTCTCTGATGCACAGCTTGACTGGCTTGAGGGTCTTCTTAACAGTTATAAGAATGACGGTCACAAGGTTATTATTTTCCAACATGCACTTATCAAACAGTATGGTGCAGGAGATGACCTGGAGACTCCCTTCTATGGTGGCGGACTGAACACAAGTTTTGCTGACGTTCAGAGATTCATAGAAATCCTTGAGGCAAATCCTGATGCAATCTGGTTCTCAGGCCACAGCCATACTGATTTTAAGTACAACTATAACATTAGCAATATGAACGGCACAACCTGTTATTCTGTTCATATTCCTTCCACATCTTCTACAACTCACCCCAATCTGAGCACAGGTACTAATGATTATATTATGAGTCCTGACAGCTCTCAGGGTTATTTTGTTGATGTATATGCTGATGCAGTTGTTCTCAATGGTACAGACCTTGTGAAGAACGAGATTATACCTCTTTACACATATCTTGTTGATTACTCCGGCGAGGAGCTTGTAAAGAATACGGTAGACGACGAAGAGGACGTTTATGCTAAAGTATCAGTTACTGTTGACGTAAGTGCTCTCTTGGAGAATCCCACAACAGTTTCTGTTTATCTCTATGGTGCCGACGAAGAGACAATTACAGAAGAAGTCACCATGGCTAAGGTTGAGGGTGGCATCTACAGTGCTTCTGTATCAACAGAGTTCACTAAGATGAGGTTTATTGTAAACGGCGGCAAATCAGCAGAATATGCTGTTACCGGAGGTACAGTTGTTCTCAGCGGTACTAAGGTAAGAGTTTCTCTCTCAGAAATTACAGACAAAAACGGCGCAAGTTGTACAGGTTGGACAACCGTAAATGCATACGCCTGGAACAACTCATCCAATCAGAATGAAGGCTCCTGGCCCGGAACATCTATGGCTAAGGAATCTAATGGCGTTTATGTAATTCTTCTCTCCGGAGATGCAAATGCCGATAAGATTATATTCAATAACGGTACTTCACAGACCGCTGACCTTGATATTGCTCCTTACATTGTTAAGGTAGAGATGCCTACAGAGCCTTCTACAACTGAGCCTCCCACAGAGTCGACTGAGCCTCCTACAACAGAGCCCCAGTCCACAGAAACAGAGCCCCAGTCCACAGAGACTGAGCCTCAGCCCACAGAGACTGAGCCTGTAATCGAGTATCTCTACGGTGACGCAGACTTAAACGGCATTGTAAACGTTAAGGACGCAACTGCAGTTCAGAAGTATGCCGCAGACCTGCTTGAACTGGAGGGTCAGGCATTTGTACAGGCAAATGTCAGCGGTGACAAGGCTGTAAACGTAAGAGATGCTACAGCTATCCAGAAGTATGTTGCAGGTCTTATTACCTCCTTCCCTGCAGAGAAGATAGAAATTGCTGAGGTTGGTGCATCAGCTACAGAGATTGAAGCATTGAGAACAACCGTTAAGACCGCTCTCTCTGCCGAGACCTACTATGCTTCTTATGAGGCTTACTCCGCACTTAAGAAGGCATACTATGCCGACCAGAGTGAGGCATCCTATTATGACAACCTTAACTCTGCACTTGCAAACTATAACACTATGAAGGTTAACAACCCCAACCACGTTGGTACCTCTTCCGGTGGCTCATTAGGCACAGGCTCCACAACCAACCAGACCTCTGTTGAGAATATTACAACCAAGCCCTCTGACGGTGCTTATGTAATCAGAGGCTCCTTTAACAACTGGTGCAACGGTAACCCCGGTATCCAGTATATGAAGAACAACGGTGATGGTACTTACTCTGTATCCTATCAGCTTACAGCCGGTACCTATGAGTTCAAGTTCTTTAACGCAGACACATCTGCTTGGTATGGTAACGGCGGTACAATGAATCCCGGTGACACAGGCTGGACCTTCAAGACTGATGAAGCAAGTAACTGTAAGATGAATGCTACAAAGGATGGTATATACACATTTACCTTCTATATCGAGGAATCCTCCGGCAAGGTTAAGATTGATTTGACAGTAGCATAATATAATGTTGTTACAAAGTAATTAAATAAAAAGAGAACCGCTGAGATTACTCAGCGGTTCTCTTGCTTGGATGTAAAAAAGCCGTCAGTATAAAACTGACGGCTTTGATTTTAATATTAAAGTACGGATTATGCCTTGTTAACAGAACCGAAGAGCTCCATCTTCTCCTTAACGGTAGCCTTGATAGCCTCAAAGCCGGGAGCCAGAAGCTTTCTGGGGTCGAAGCCCT
>CAZRLC010000043.1:0-13552 GCA_964600975.1 uncultured Ruminococcus sp. | reverse complement strand
CTATCGAGGTTGGTCTGCGTTTCGCTATCCGTGAGGGTGGTAGAACAGTTGGTTCAGGCGCAGTTATCGCTATCAACGAGTAATTTCAGTAGTCTAAGGTTAATATCCTGAGATTCACGAAATCCAATATCAAACAGTAATTATCGCTCCTTCACTTATGTGAGGGAGCGATATTTTTATCAAACACTAAATAGCAAAGAAAGAGAAAGAGCCAATAATCAACGTGGATAAATGGGGCTTTCGGTGTTTTTAACAATAATATTATTATAAAAATGGGGAAAATAATCATATTTATACTTGCAATTTTCTTTGGGATGTGGTAATATATTTGGGCGGTTAAAAATACCCATATGCGCTGCTAGCTCAGCTGGATAGAGTAACTGGCTACGAACCAGTAGGTCGAGGGTTCGAGTCCCCCGCAGCGCGCCAAGTCGGCAACCAACGCGGTTGCCGACTTTTTTATCATATTAACAAGGGCAATTTCTTTTTTTATGGAGGAAGAAATGAAAATTATTGATTTTCACACCCATGTTTATCCCGACAAAATTGCCAAGAAAGCAACACAGGCTATCGGCGGTTTCTATGACTTAACCCTTGATAGGGTAGGGTCTCTTGATAATCTTCTGAAGTACTGCGAAAAAGCAGGTGTGACCCATAGCGTTATTCACTCTGTTGCCACCAATCCCCAGCAGGTTAGCCGTATCAACGATTTTATCTCCCAGACGGTTGCAAAGCACCCCGAGAGGATTTCGGGCTTTGGTACCATGCATCCGGACTTTGAGGACAAGATACCCGAGATTGAGCGTTGTATCAGTATGGGTATTAAGGGACTAAAGCTTCATCCCGATACTCAGGGTTTCAATTTAGATGACGACAGAATGCTTGAGGTTTACGATTATCTTCAGGATAAAGCCCCTATTCTTTTTCACTGCGGTGATTTTCGCTACGATTATTCTCATCCCTCTAAAGTGGCAAAAATTTGCAGAATGTTTCCTCGACTTCAGGTTATAGGGGCTCACTTTGGCGGTTGGTCTGTGTGGGACGATGCAGTGGAGTATCTCCGTGATGTTCACTGTATGTTGGATACCTCCAGTTGCTCGGGCTTTGTTGGACAAGCCAAGTTTGAGTCACTTATCAAGACTTTCGGTGCAGACAGGCTTCTTTTCGGGACAGACTTCCCCTTGTGGAATACCGAGGAAGAGCTCAGACGGTTTATGTCCGTGAAGATGACTGACTCCGACAGAGAAAAAATTCTCTACTCAAATGGTGCAAAAATTCTGGGACTTACAGATTGATATGTCCCTAAAATAAATTTTACGAGGTGCTTTATGAAAAAACTCACATCACTTATTATGGCTATTATCCTTGTGGCTACACTGTTTATCCTTACAGGTTGCAACGACACAGGGGCAGAAACACCGGAGACCAATAACGATGATACCGTTGTGATTGGCGACTTTGTTTCTCATGTTGACTCCGAGTCCTCTATCATCGGCAAATGGGTAGAGATATCTGGCAACAGTAATGCTGACAAGTATACTTGGCTCTTTATGAAATCCACAACTCTTCATATGACAGAGACCTATGATGATGTTTCTACCTCTACTGTATGTGCCTATAACTTCAACGAAGAAACAGGTGAGCTGTCTTATTATGTTTACAATGAGAGCCAGGAGTATAATGTGCTCATAACCTTCAAGGGCGACCGGATGGTTGTTTCCTCCACAGAGGGTGAGGCACTGTATACCTTCGAGAAGGTAAAGTAATTATTCTTTGCAAAGCTATATTGAATTTCAGTCAGCAGTATTTATTTACTGCTGACTTTTTTTATGAAAAAAAGCACCTGCTCGTACAGAACAGGTGCTTAGTGTTATATAAGTTATTTTACTACGGAGCAGTAATCTATGTTGTAATATTTAAGGGCGGAAATATTTTCCTCTTTAAGTACCTCACCGCAGACGGCAACAGGCACCGCAGGAGGACAGCCCACACAGGGGGCACCCAGAACTCTGCCCAAGGCTTTTTCTGTAGGAATTACCTCCTTGGGAGAGAGCATTGCATCACGAAAGCTCATAACCTGTCTGCAGGGGGTAAATTTAGGCTTATAAGCGTCTTTTATCGGCTCAAGAGGATGTAAGCTAATAAGCGCTTCTTCAAGGCTGACAAGGTCATTTTCGGAGTTTTCGGGGGTTAGCATAAATACTATGTAATCAGGGTCACAAAATTCGCAAAAAATATTCTGTTTCTTAAGAATTCTTGCCACCTCTGTACCCTTGTAACCGTAGGGCTTTGTGGCAATTGTTATTCTGAGTGGGTCTGAGCCCTGCAGAGTAAATCCCAAATTTCCGAGCCTCTCTTTAAGTGCAGAAATCTTGTTGGTAAAAATTGCAAGTTTTTCTCTGTAGCCCTCGTCAAGATACTTGTTACACATATCCAGAGACTGAAGTATAAGGTAAGAGGGACTGGTAGAGCCAAAGAGGGACAGCGAATTCTTAGCCTCTGACTCAAAGATTTTCGGTGCCTTACTGCTAATATGAAGGTAGGCACCTCCGGTCAGCACAGGCAAGGTCTTATGAGCAGAGTCACAGCATATACTTGCACCCAAATCCATAGGATGCAGTGAAGGAGCGAGAAATTTAAGATATGCTCCGTGGGCATTATCCACTGCCAGAAGTACACCGTGCTTTTTGCAGACCTCCGATATACTCCGAACATCCGCTATGTTGCCAAGATAATCGGGAGAGGTAAGGAACACCGCCGTGGGCTTTTGAGCACTTTCGGACAAAAGCTTATCTAGATTATCGGCATTTACGGTGCAACTGAGGCAACCCTCCTCCTGCGAGGGGATAAGCCATTTAACCTCAAAGTCCAGCAGAGCTGCCGCAGACAGAAAGGTTTTGTGAGCATTTCGACCGGCAAGTATCAAGGGAGCTTCACCCCTGCTACGAGCGTACATACAAACAAGGGAGAGCATAGCACGGATTATGTGGGACGAGCCTTCGGTGGAGTAGAATGTCCTGCATCCGAAAATCTCACTTGCGTTATCTTCGCTTTCTTTAATAATTCCACTTGCCTCATACAGACTGTCGGCACCCTGTAACTCGGTAATGTCATATTCCTCGAATCCAAGAAGTGCAGCACCCTTGTGACCCGGCATATGAAGTCGCAGAGGATTTTTGCTCAGATACTTTTTTATGAAGTCACAGATTGGAGTATTCATCAGGAGTTACCCTCAAATGCTCTGGCAATTGCCAACATAAGGGCACATTCCATTCTCTTGCGGAACAGTTCACAGCCGTATTTGTATACACCTGTGACGGAGCCTGTAGAGTGGTAGGCATTGGCGGCACATCCGCCTGAGCAGTAAAGCTTAGCCCAACAGTCACGGCATTCCTCTCTGGCATATACGTTACAGGCGGCAAACTCAGACTGTATACTCTTGTTGGTAACGCCCTGCCATATATCGCCGAGACGGAACTTCTCGTCGCCTACAAACTGGTGGCAGGGGTACAGGTCACCCCAAGGGGTAACCGCCATATATTCGGTACCCGAGCCACAGCCCGAGATACGCTTATAAATACAGGGTCCGCCTGTTAAGTCTATCATATAGTGATAGAAGGTGAAGGGGTCACCCTCTTTGTCCTTTTTTAGCATAAGCTCTGCCAGTTTCTCGTACTGTTCCATGATAACGGGCAGGTCCTCCTGAGTCAACTCTTCCTTGTCACCTGAGGCACATACCACAGGCTCCATACTCAGCTCTCTGAACCCCAGGTCAAGCATCTGCTCTATATCCTTGAGGAAGTCGGGATTAGCGTGGGTAAAGGTGCCTCGCATATAATAATTCTTACCACCTCTTGCCTCCACCAGTTTCTGAAACTTGGGGACAATACGCTCCCAGCTTCCGTTACCTGCGTAGTCAACACGATAGCGGTCATGGATTTCCTTTCTGCCGTCAAGGCTCAGAACCACGTTGCTCATTTCCTTGTTGGCAAAGTCAATAACATCGTCGTCAATAAGCATACCGTTGGTAGTAAGGGTAAAGCGGAAGTTCTTGCCCTTTTCTTTTTCGATAGAACGGGCATACGCTACCATCTGCTTTACAACGTCGAAGTTCATCAGAGGCTCACCGCCGAAGAAGTCTACCTCTAAGTTCCGTCTGGTACCTGAGTTTTCTACCAGAAAATCCAGAGCCCGTTTACCTACCTCAAAGCTCATCATAGCTCTGTCACCGTGGTACTTGCCCTGACTTGCAAAGCAGTAGGAACAGTTCAAGTTGCAGGTGTGGGCTATATGTATGCACAGTGCCTTCACAACTCCTGCGGTCTTAGCCTTAAGCTCACCTGCCATAGGCTCAAAGCTGTCGGGGGAGAAGAGCTTACCGCTATCCCTAAGGCTTTGTACCTGGTTGCAGCATTCCTCAATATCCTCGTTAGTGATGTCAGCCCTCTCCGAATATTTCTCAGAAAGAGTAGCTATAATTTCGTCCCTATTATTGGTTTCAAACATTGCGATGATATCGTAGGCTACCTCGTCTACCACGTGAATAGCACCCGAGCAAACGTCCAGCACAATATTATATCCGCCCAGCTTATACTGATGTATCATAATAATACCTCTTCAAAAAGTTAGTAGTATACAGATAAAAATGCCGCCCGAAAAGGCGGCATTTAAGTTTGCAATTACTTGCTCTCGTTGTGGTTCTCGCACTCCTGATTAGCGATACCGCAGCTTGTTTTACAAGCGGACTGGCAAGAAGTCTGGCACTCGCCACAACCGCCATTCTTTGCGCTTTCACAGAGATTGCGGGTCTCAATTGTCTTGATATGCTCCATAATGAAACCTCCGAAGAAATTTTGATGTAAAAATTTTATCACGTTTTCGTACCAAAGTCAATAGCTCAGATAGCCCTACAAAAAACTTATTTCTTCTTACTTCTAAAAATCTTAGAACGGAAAAGTAAAATGTTCAAAACTACAAAGTATGCCACAAGAATTATCATTGTCAGCATAGGTTTTGTGGGAGCGACTGTTGCCAATATCATAATAGGGAATCCCAATATTATAGCAGGGAAGTTCTGGTATACCATATTGTCTGCGGCAGGTGTCTGGAATTCGCCGTCAATTTCACGAAGAAGAATAACACCTGTACTGGCAGTGCCTGTCAGCATACCGTACATCATAAGGAACTGCTCCTGTTCATAATCCTTGAAGAGCACTTTTGCGATAAAGAGATTATAGAAATAGGTGATAAACAGTCCTACAACTCCGAGTATAAGTATAATACCCCAGTACTGTTCCAGAATGCTGAGCCTGATAGCGGCAATACCTGCCACAACCATCAGGTCAAAGAAGAAGTTGCTGACTCTTGTCATAAGAAAGTCGTTGATGTACTGGCGGTTTATTACCCTCTTTGTGCGGAGTTTATCCACTACAACTCTGATAAGAGTGGCAGACAGAACGCCCAGCAGGAAGTTAAAGCCGTAGACTGTCGCCTTCATACCCGGAAGAACAAGTCCCAGCAGATACATCAGGAAATATGTCAGCAAATAAGCAGATACCACAAAGGCAACCTGTACTGTCAGTTTATCCATACTTCCCTGCATGGGAATTTCGTTGTCGCCCTCTACGTTTTCTGCTTTGGCGGTAGAATCCTCCGCATTGGTGAGCTGAATTTTATTCTTCTTTTTGAGAATATTAAGATGAATAACACCGCCGATAGATGCAGACAGGAAACCCAGAGCTGCAATAGTAAGTCCGAAGGTCTTGCCACCTTCAAATCCGTACTCTGTTTCGTAGATGTTGCCGTAGTTCATAGCCTGACCTGTACCCTGACCGTAGCCGAAGGGGAGCAGAATACCTGCTGCCGAGAAGAATCCTTTAATTATCAGTGCAGCAACAATTGTAATTCCAAGGCCAACAATTCCCTGAATCAGGTATGTAGAAACAGTAGTGATACCTGTGTTGACGATTTCTTTGGTGCGTTGTTTTGACATTTTACCGCCACCGCTTTTGAAGGTAGAGGCAATAAAACCAAGGGCGAGTGCATGATAGGTGATAGTTTCCATGGTAGCTATACCTGAGCCGCCAAAAAAATCCAGATTAAAGAACACTTCCTTGGTAATCAGCTCGTAAACCGAGGAGATAATAAGAAGAATAGCGCCACCAAGCACAGAGGTGGGAATTAAGGAATACTTTAGAAACTTTACTGAACGCTTCAGCATATTTGCCACAAGCAGACTGAGTAAAAGTACGGAAAGTACATTAACAAAGCCCCATACATTAGAGTCCCAAAAATTTGTCATCTGATTTACCCTCACTTATATTTTTGTATCTATAGTAAATGTTTACGTACTTAAGGGCGTTGAACCGCTTATCACCCTTAAACTGATAAACCTTACCGTCATAATATATGTTCAGTTTGTTTTTGCCCAGAACAACAGAGGCAGAAACCTCGTCAAAGGGCATATTAAGTATGGTATTTTCCTGTGCCTTGACTATCATCTTGTCGCCATAAAGCTCTATGGTACATTTTTTAGTTATAGGCCTTTTGTTTTTATAGAGGATAACCTCGCTTAAGTCGGTGGTGTCCACATACATAGGTGACTCTGTGTAGTCCCCTGTGTCAAGGGAGTTCACAAAGTCGCACTGATATGCGTACCACTCTGTAGTGTAAGAATAGGGGAAGTCAAAGCCTACGCCCTTAAGACTCAGGTTGGGTGTATACTCTATCTGTCTGTGACACTTCTTGCATTCTATAATGTTGTTGTGGCTTTCAAAGGTACTCAGTCCGCAGTAGGGACACACATACATAGCACGTTCTAAGTATTCGGCGGATTTTCTGTGTCTGTACTCTGAGTCTCCGGTACAGTCATTAACGTAAAGCTCTGTTCGGATAAGCTCGTTGAGCTCATCGTCGGACATAGCCTTGAACTCCTGGGGCTCCAGTATCCTGCTGGTATAGCCTTTCATCCTGCCTTTGCGGATAACATCGCTCCAACGGGGATGAACACCGTAGCCGCCTTCTATACGGTAGAAAGCAATAGGAAGAGACAGCTTCTTTGCCAGTTTGGCTATAGCAGGGTTGATATATACATTCTCGCCGGAGTAGGTGCGGTTGCCCTCGGGGGCTATGGCAATACTGCCACCCTCACGGGCTACTCGCATACAGTTGAGTATAGCGTGTACGTCTGTGGTCTGTTTTTTGATGGGAATAGGTGCCACCAAAAACTTGATAAGAGAAGACACCCAACCGTTAGAGAATAAATCCTCACTGGCAAGATAATAAACAGTAGAGGAGAAGCCCATACCCAGAAAGAACTGGTCAAAGGCGGTTTGGTGATTCATAAGTATCAGGTATTGGCGTTTGTCACGGATTTTGTTCTCTACACGGAAGCCGTACTTAAAAAAACTGTAAACACCGATTACACCATAGGCAATAAACCGCACAACCTTGTGGCGAAATTTCATCCATTTTTTCTGTTTTTTCTTTTTATCAGTTCCCATAAGAGCACCTCTATTCATACAAAAAAATCGTAAAATACTTCCTACTATGTTATTATTATGTATATTATAACACAGAGTTTTATAATTTGCTATAGTATTTTACTATTTTTAAGCTGCTTTCACACAGTTTGGGGCTTATAATAAAACACCTATAAAATATCAGTCAGTAATAAAAAATAAGACAAGGGCTGAACAGTACAGCCCTTGTCTTATTTAAGGAGAAAATGGAAAAAATCTATAGTAGGTAAATTACTGATATTAGTCCAGAAGTCCGCTTTCGATAAGATTATCTATGAACTCCTGAAGGTCAGCCTTGGCTACGTCCTCTTCAACCTCATACATCTCAAGCATAGCCTCAAGAACCTTATTAAAAGTTGTCTCCTCTTCCATCTGTCTCCAGAGGAAGGCTCCTGCCTCGTTAAGGTTAATCATACCGTTAAAATCTGCTGATGCACTTCCTATGGGAACAACAACATAGGAATCAGACACTTTTCTGAGCATAAAGTTCTTTTTAATTTTCATAACACACACTTCTTTCATACTTTGATAAGCGAAACATCTAACAATTTAAGTATACTATGAAAAATATAACTTGTCAAGTAACAAAAATAACAAGTGACACCGTCGATTAAATTTCGCGTAAGGGTTATACTATAATAGGGTGATTTTATGAAAAAAGAACAGTATGAGAAGTACAGACTTCTTGGTTTGAATGTATCATATTATCGCAAAGAAAAGGGTATATCACAGCTTGCTCTTGCGGAGATGATAAACATCAGTCGTACTCATATGAGCAGAATTGAAACGGCAGATTGTGCAGTTTCGCTGGATGTAATATTTGAAATTTGCGATAAATTAGAGGTTACTCCCCAGAAGCTATTTGACTTTAACAGGTAATAATCTGTGCAGTAATTAACATTAACAATTAAAAAGCACCTGATTTTCGTTTTGAAAATCAGGTGCTTTCTTTTTTTATTCAGCTGTTAATTTACCAACTTAGTCCTGCTAACATCTTCTGGATAGCGGTGGCATCTTTAATATTTACAACTCCGCTTTGGTCGAAGTCTGCCAGAAGAACCTGCTCTTCGCTAAGTTCTGCGAGAGATGCAAGATACTTCTGGATTTCGGTAACATCCTTGATGTTTACAACGCCGTCCATATTAACATCGCCAAGCTTATGGTTGAGTTGGTATACTTCGTCTGTTAGTACATAGGTACCCAGAGAATCTGTAATAAATGTCATACAGTCATCTTTATATACAGCTTGTATATCAATAAGTGTGCCGTCTGCCATAAGCTGATAAACCGTGTATTCATCATCTACGGGGATAGAAACCGTGAATAGCATTTCCTCAGTGGAATCAGGCTTGGATTCCTCCAAAGTTAATTCGTAGATTGCATTAACCTCTTCATCAGTAAGACTTTCGTTGATAGAGCCTATTACACTTATATCGTCAATAACCTTAACAGCCAGACTGCCTTCTATATAGGTTTCTATCGAAATGCTCGTATCCTCGTCTGTGTATACATTAAGGTCTCTGAGTTCTAAAGTCGTAATTTCCACAGTCTCGGAATACTCACTCCAAATGTTGGTGCCGTCACTGTTCTGTGCATAGGCTCTTACCTTGAACTTATATTCAGTCTCCGGTAAAAGAGAAGAAATCAGATACTGTGCCTTGTTTGTAGAAGCAACAACATCCCAGGAATCGGTCTCTGCGTTATACATAGATATTTCGTAGCCCTGGGCAGAGGGGACCTTAGTCCAGCTAAGCTGAATTGAGGTGGCGGTCTGCTTGTTGGAGATATCTTCTATGTGAGAAAGACTTACGGTATAGCTGAGGCTTTTTGTACCTGTGTAGTTGCCGATGAAGTTAACTGTAACAGAGTGCTGACCAACGCTTATTGGTTCTGGGTCGTACTCTACAATGTAGTCCACATCCTCGGTGAGCTTGTTACCCTTGGCATCAAGGACTGATACTGTGGGGATAGCCTCTGTGCCGTCAGCTATAAACTCTGTGCCGGAAAGAGCAATAGTTTCCGGATGATAAACAATCTGCATAGACTCAATCTGATTACAGTTATCGCAGATAGTAACTGAATAGCCATCTTCTGTAAGGTTTGACTTAATACTATTTGAAGTATAGGAGTGCTGAGCTCCAAGGTCAATGGTAAACTGGCTAACTAAAGAGCCGTAGCATTCCTTCTCAACAGAGTAGTAGCGGACAGTTAGTGTGTTACCGTCGTTTGAGAAGTAGAACATAGCCACCATACCTGTAGAACCGATGTACTTGTCCAGATACTGGGGGTCAATAAGCATCTGAGTCACAACGTTACAGTTTACTGTGGTATCCTGACGGTATACTATATCCTGCCAGGGGTCGTGGCCTGAAAGCACCATTAAAACATTTTCGTGTTTAGAGAAGCACTTCTCCCACATTTCGTCACCGTTAAGTGCACCGGGATAGGTTGACTCATAATAGGATGGGGGGAAACAGCCATCTGCATCAAGTGTTGTGCCATCGCGGTACATATATGCATGAGTAATGGCAATTACCTTGTGATTGGGGTGGCTTTCAATAACCTGATTTGCCCATTCTATAACTGCATCATTAGGAGCAAAATCCAGGGTGAGAATAAGATAATCGGTACCCTTAATGCTGAAATATCGGTAGGTGTTGGTATAATCTCCTTCGGTCATATATCCATCAATAGTACTCTTGTAGAAGTCGTTATCGAAGTTTTGATTAAAGGTTTCAGTCGTATCGTGATTACCGCGGCTGACCACATAGGGGATTTTACCGTTAAGCTTGTTTATAGACTCCATAGCGGCCTGCCATTCGGCATCTGTGCTTTTGTCTGTAATGTCACCCAGTCCTATTACATACTGGATATTCTTTTCTTCCTGATTTTCCAGTATCCAGTCGTAGATAGAACTTAATGCATCGGGGTCGTTCAGAGCAAGAGTCTGTGTATCGCCTATAACTGCGAAGGAGTAGTCGTAATCGCCCACAGGCTCAACCTCGCTCTCGTCCATCCACAAGGGGATGTACTCCAGGTCGTTGCCTGTGGAGGACTTATCAAGCTTCAGACAATCTGTACATTGAGTAAGGTCATAAGAAGCATAGAGTTTAGTGTCTGTGGTATTAACAGAGCCTGAGTAGTCAGAGGCAATCTCTGTGGCAGTCCGCACGTCACCCCACAGGGATACAGAATAGATAGTGCCGGGGAAGTAGTCCATATTACCGCATCTGTATTCACCGCCGACAATCATTTTATACTTCTGCTCATAGGAGAGGTTGTCGGTTTTGGCGTTAATAGTCTGGCAGAGCTCACCGTTTATATAACAGCTAAGAGTTTTTGAATCTGGGTCAATGGTAATGCTAAGGTGTACCTTTTCTCCTGTAGCAACAAACACATTACTAAATGTATGGGCGAGTTTTGTGTCGTGTCCGACAGTATTTCTGATACCTACACAGGGGTTACCATATTTATTGATATAGTATATTAGTGCATTTTCAAAGCCGTCTTCACTGCTGAGAAGTGCAGAGTAGTAGTAGTCCTTAAGGTCGCTTTCATCAATAGAAAACTCTGCCTCGAAGGTCTGGGGGATAGAGGGAAGATATTGGCTGAGGACGTATTTTTCGTCAAGACTGAAGGTAAGTCCATTTGCACTGTAGCAGTCGTTACAGGCAGTTACGGTAACCTCAATGGTATCTTTGTAGGTGCCGTCAGTAACTGTAATTGTGGCTGTACCTGTCTTCACAGCGGTAATGACACCCGTACTGCTTACCTTGGCAACACTGCTTTTACTGGAGGACCAGGTGAGTTTGCCCTCTCCTGAGTAGGTTACCTCGGGAGTATAGGTGTCTCCCTTCTCCAAAGCTAAGTTTGCGGGATTTACCATCAGGTCATAATTAAGCATTCCGTAAGAGTATTTTTCACCTGCAATACGGTAGTAGTCACCGCCGGTTTCCTCTGTCTCGTTAATAACAAGAGCAGAATTTGTACGATAACTGAAGGCTACCGTGTAGAAGTTACAGGAGGTTAACAGAGATACGTTGTGACGAACGCCGTCCTCTACGTAACTCATAAGGAAGTCCTTGGAGTGAACCTTTGAGCCGTCGGTAATGTAGCGGTAGCCGATTTCTGTACCAAGAGCAAGTTGCTGGATAGCCTCTGAGTCAAACCCGGGTACCTGAAGGGTCAGCTTGTTGTTTACGTTGGGATTCTCACAGTAAATCTTCTCAAGCTTATCCTCTAAGGTATTGCCGATGTTAAATGTGCCGAACCCGTATTCGTTCCAGGTAAGTTCTACGTAGTCTTCTGACTGAGAGAACTTCTCAAGATATTTACAGAAGGGGTTAAGCTCTGTGTCCCAGGTGTCGACATCACCGCCAAAGGGGGTAAAGTAAAGCTCAAACACCTTGTCGGACTCGGTTCCGAGATACAGAATTTGTTCGTCAGCAGGAATCTTGTCAGCATTTCCGCTTGTGATAAGCTCGTACTGTTCATTGTTCATCTTGTTGACCAAGTCTCTCAACTCGTATATTTCTTCCTGCTCACGATAAGCAGCCATAAGCTTGGTGTAATTGTAGGTTACCCTGTAAATCTCATCGTGGTCAGAGATAATAACACCGGACTGGGCTTTGTTGTTACCGTTACAGCCTTTGTAGTTGTTGTCGTCCAGGTTAGCACTACTGAAGAATACAGCGTTAGTATGCTCTGTGCCGTCTGTTGCCAGGTAGTGGGATACTGTAGCACTCTTTAGGTGCTGCATATCACTGGTCATTTCGTCAATGGTCCATTCTACATTGGCACAGTCCATAAAGTCAGATACCTTCTTGCCGGGAGCATAGGAGTCGTAGCATTCGGTATTCAGTGCTCTGCTGAAGTAGGTCTTGTAGCTCATAGCACTTCTGTTTTTGAGGGATTTTGTAGAGGGGTCATACTGCTTTACTGCATAAGAGTTAAGCTGATTGACAAGAGTTACCTCTATACCCATACGAGCAGCTTCGGTCAGCATATAGGATATACGTACAAAGCCCTGCTCGTCGTAGTTAGTTCCGTAAAGAGAACGCATATATCCGTAGTACTTACTCTCAGGTATAACGCAGACAGAAGCAGTACAAGAGGTTCTGTAGGAAGAAAAGGTAATCTTTACATCCTCATCGGGATGAGCACGTTTGTACTCAATACACTGATAAATGAGAAGTCCCATACCGTTGTTGGGGTCGCTGGAGGATTCATTTGCAATACGGAAGAATGCCTCAGCGGTTACGGTTTTGCCGTTTATATTGGCATAGGTTGTGTGTCCCAGTCCCTGGAAGTTCTCGGGATTATCAAGAACAGGCAGAGCGTCATAGTAAGAAGTAATTGTGTGGGTGTTGTTTTCTTTGATGTTCTCGGCTATCTGAGGCAGAATAACATCAAAGAAGGGAGCGTCCTGGTCGGTAGCACCAACATAGTAGTTGCTGACGAAGGAGTTTGTCTCGCTGGGAGCTGTGTAGCTGTCTTTTGTATCTGCCTGGACGAGAGGTATACTCTCGCCCAGAATAATTATGCAGACTAACAGAAAAGCAGTAAGTTTTAGAAATTTTTTCATAATGGTCACCTCTTCTTCATCAAGGCATTGTGGTCACGCCGAAAGCAATACTTGTAGTATTACCGCCGACCTGAGAATACCAGGATGCGTCACTGCTGTGTGTGGTGTAAAGCTTGGGAGGATTGGTGTAACCTGCACTGGTGTTGTACAGATATACAAAGGAATCCTTCTTTGCAGAGTTTCCGCTGAGGGAAATTTCCCCTGTCAGGTAAACTCTGGAGTAGTTTGATGTTACATAAATTACTGCACCGTTGGAGGATGCGCTGTTGTTTGTGGCTTCAATGCCGTCAATCTTGGCACAGCTGCTGTTTCTTATTTCAACAGCACCGCCTGTGGAACCGGCAGTATTACCTGTAAAGGTACAGTCTGTGAATACGATTGTCACCTCTGTGGGGTCTGTAGCACTGGCACAGTTGCCGTTCTGAATTTCTACTGCACCGCCGCCTGT
>CAZRLC010000042.1:0-14185 GCA_964600975.1 uncultured Ruminococcus sp. | reverse complement strand
GGTCAAGCCTTTTTTAGCCTCCCTTGTGTAAAGGGAGGTGGCATTTTCGTTAGAAAATGACGGAGGGATTGTTTCTTGTCGGAACGGACAATCCCCCACCGCCTACGGCGGAGCCCCCTTTACACAAAGGGGCCTTTTCCTCAAAACAATGTGGTTATCCAATAAATAATCCCATACACCACACTCGCCGATACTCCGTAGACAATAACAGGCCCTGCTATCGTAAACATCTTCGCACCAACGCCCAGGACATAGCCCTCTGCTCTGAACTCTATTGCCGCCGAGGCTATGGAGTTTGCAAAACCTGTGATAGGTACCAATGTACCTGCTCCGGCACTTTTTGCTATGTTATCGTATACACCCATTACCGTCAGCAATATTCCCAAGAAAACAAGGGTCACCGAGGTAAGGGTTTTTGAGTCCTTGTCCCCTGCTCCAAGGTAAAGATACAACTGTGTTAACCCCTGCCCCAAGAGACATATCCCTCCTCCGAACAGAAATGCTTTCACGCAGTTTACTGCCACATTACTGTTCGGGGATTTTTCTTTTGTCAGCTTTTTGTACTCTTCTTTTGATATCAAAATCATCACCCAAGAAAAGTATTCCGTAAAAAAGATAAAATATACTGAAATTTCCTATTTTCTTTTTTAGAGAATTGATGTATAATGTAATTTGAGTAATTATGAGGAGTGAGAAAATGTCAGAACATTATTTGGACAACGGCGCTACAACCAAAGTATCCGACACCGCCGCACAGAAAGTGCTGGAAATAATGCTCAACACCTATGGCAATCCCTCCTCCTTACATTCTATGGGCTTTGTGGCTTCAAAGGAGTTGGAGTCTTCGAGGCAGACCATTGCCTCAGAGCTTTCTGCCGACAGTTCCGAGATAATCTTTACCTCGGGAGGCACAGAGGCTAACAACCTTGCTATCTTGGGTGCAGCAGATGCAAAAAAACGTATGGGCAACCGTATAGTTACCACTGCTACAGAGCACAGCTCTGTATATGATACCATGCTTTCTCTTAAAGCAAAGGGGTTTGAGGTTATCTTTGTAAGTCCCGACTCCAAGGGAAATATCAACAAAAACGACATCCTTTCAGCAGTTAATGACAAAACCATCCTTGTCAGCACAATGCTTGTAAACAACGAAATAGGTACTATAACTCCTGTAAACGAAATTGCCTCTGTGCTGAAAAGGATAAACCCCGACACATTGCTACATACAGATGCGGTTCAGGCTTTCGGTAAAATCCCTGTCAAAGTATCCCGTCTGGGTGCAGACCTTGTCAGTATATCTGCTCACAAGATTCACGGTCCCAAGGGTGTCGGCGCCCTCTATGTAAAAAAGGGTGTTCGTATACTCCCCCGAAATTTTGGCGGAGCTCAGGAGAAAAAACTTCGCCCCGGCACCGAGGCGTTGCCTCTTATCTGTGGATTTGCTCAGGCAGTAAAGGAAATAGACCTTGCTTCAACTGAGAATATTGTCAGAGAGCTTAACACCTATCTTCGAAGTAAACTTTCCGAGATGTCCGATATTGTTATAAATTCCCCCGAGAATGCCGGTCCTTTTGTGCTTAACTTCTCTGTGGGCGGTATCCGAAGTGAAACGATGCTTCACCACCTGGCTTCAAGGGAAATATATGTTTCCAGCGGAAGTGCTTGTTCAAAGGGTGCAAAAAGCCATGTGCTACAAGCCATGGGGCTTCCCGATGATATTACAGACAGCGCAATTCGTGTCAGTTTCTCAAAATATAACACCCTAGACGACTGTGACGCCCTTATTGAGGCGCTCAGAGAGGGTATGAATAATCTTGCTAAAAGGTAATGAATTATGAAAGAAATAGTACTTATCAAACTGGGAGAAATCGCTCTTAAGGGACTTAACCGTTATTCCTTTGAGGATGCCCTGAAAAAGAATATCAAAAGTGCTCTGTACGGCCTTGGCTACTTCAAGGTGTCTATAGCACAATCCACCATATTTGTAACTCCTAAGTCCGAGGGCATAGATATGGACCGGGTCTGTGACCGCATATCCCGTATCTTCGGTATCGTCAGTTTCTGTCGTGCCTGTGTCTGTGAGAAAACTATGGAGTCTATCTATGAACAGGCTCCCTCTTACCTTGAGGATGCTCTGAGATTTGCAAAAACCTTCAAGGTAGAAGCAAAGCGTTCCGACAAGAAATTCCCTCTGACCTCTCCTGAGATTTCCCGCGAGGTAGGCGGTTTACTTCTGGAGCATTACCCCCACCTTAAGGTTGATGTAAGGAACCCCGAGGTAAAGGTAGTGGTAGAGGTACGTGACTTCGGTGCATATATTCACGCAGGTTCCCTCAAGGGTGCCGGTGGTATCCCTGTAGGTACAGGCGGTAACGCTGCTATCCTCATCAGCGGAGGTATCGACTCCCCTGTAGCGGCATATATGATGGCTAAAAGAGGCGTTCACCTTACTGCAATACATTTTGCAAGTCCTCCCTATACCAGCGAACGTGCCGAGGATAAGGTTCAGCGTCTGCTGCAAAAAGTATGCAGATACGCCGGTCCCATTACAATGGTAACCGTACCTTTCACAAAAATTCAGGAAACCATTAAGGACGAATGTCCCGAAGAACTTTTCACTATCATTATGAGAAGAATGATGATGAAGATTTCCTCTATAATAGCCGAGAAATACCAGTGCTCTGCCCTCATTACAGGTGAAAGCCTTGGACAGGTTGCAAGTCAGACCATATCCGCTATAGCCTGTACCGACGATGCCTCGGATATGCCTGTGTTCAGACCTTTAATCGGTATGGACAAAGAGGAAATTATCCAAATTTCACGCAAGATAGATACCTTCGATATTTCTATCGAGCCCTTTGAGGACTGCTGTACTGTATTCACTCCCAAGCATCCACGCACAAAGCCTGTGCTGAAATTCGTCCGCTTTGCCGAAGAGGATGCAAAACTCTACGATTTAATCGACGACGCAGTAGAGAATGTAAAAATCACAGAACTCAGATAATCTACACCCTTATTTATAAGGAGGAATGGTATATGAGAACCGAACTATATTCAGTTCGTTCATCTAAAGAAGATGTGGCTATTTTAGCCTCAAACCAGTCTAAAATCGTTTCCAGACTTAATAAAAAAGAACGAATTAAGGTGCTATATAAAACTGAAATCAACTGGAATCCCAGAAATATCAAAACCGAGCTTATCGCAGGATTTGAGACAGACAATCCGCCGGAATTCTATATATTTGCCAATGCTTTGGAAACAAAAGACAACAGCTCCTTTGTGCATTTATTTGCACCGTTTATAGAGACCTTGGAGAAGGCTCTCCCCTTGGGAGAGTCAGAGGATCCAAAACAGCCTCTTTTCCCTCATATTCTGGTACACCCCATATATGACCTTCCCGGAGGCTACCCTGCTTACTGCTTTGCTTTTTACAACAAGAAAATCCTTGCACTGCCCAGAATAACTCTGGTTGATATGGATTTGACAGAATACATTTGTATTGCTGTAGAAAAAGCGTTGAAGGTTTTCTCCTCTGCATTTGCTACCTGCCCCGAGGGCTATATATACACAGACAAAAAGCCTCTCACCCTAATGGAAAAGCTTTTCGGAAGAAACACTGCTCCTGCTCACATTGCAAAGGATAGCCCTGCATCCGACAAAACAGAAGCTTCACAAAAGGAGATAGTATCTTCAGAGGCTACAGAGGCTACAGAAGAAGCTCCTGTAAACCCGGTGCAGGAGCCAAGTGCTGAAGCCGATGCCGAGGAAAGTGCTCCTTGTGAAGAGGAAACAGAAGCCCCCTCTTGTGAAGCTCAGCCTGATAAAAAGAAAAAAGGCAGATTACTGAGGAGCTTCATTCCTATGAAGGGTGACAGCAAAAAGGACGTCATCATCAAAATACTCGTCATTATTGCCATTATAGGTTTGCTGACAGGTGCATATATGCTGCTGGATTTCTTTGTTATATCCCCTTGGAGGAACTCCTCCCAGATGACAGATATACAGTCCATTTTCTATGGCTCTGATGTAACCCTTGAAACCGATGCTAACGGAAGCTATATTGCCACTCCTGATGAACCCATCACCAAAAACTGGGAAGGACTACAGGAAATAAACGACGAAATCGTAGGTTGGATAAAGGTTGATGGAACAAAAATTGACTATCCTGTACTTCACCACAAAGAGGATAACGAGGACAGTCAGTTCTACCTCTATCTTAACTATATGAAAAAATACTCCGACTTCGGCTCAATCTTTGTAGATTACCGCTGTGAGGAGAGTCTCCAAAGTAAGCACGTAATTCTTCACGGCCACAATATGGGCAGCGACGACTCTATGTTCGGCTCCCTTATCCGATATGCCCGTGCATCAGGCTGGACAAAGGGCAACCCCAAGTATTACAAGGCTCATCCCGTGGTTGAGCTCAGCACTCCCGAGGCTGAGGGTGAATGGATTATCTTCGCAGTTATGAAGATAGATGTTTCCAACGATAACGATGATGTGTTCAACTACCTGCTGAGCAGTTTCACCAGCGATGCCCAGTATATGAACTTCATATACAATATAAAGGCACGTTCCTATCTGGATATTGATGTGCCTATCAACGAAAACGACAGACTTCTGACTCTCTCTACCTGCTCCTACGAAACCGATACTATGCGGACTATTGTTGTTGCACGACAGGTTCGTGAGGGTGAGGATGTAAGTCAGTATGTTGACACAGTAAAGGCACAGACTCCCGTAAAGATAACCTACTCCTCCTTCAGCAAGGAGTACGATGCAGGTAACACAACCTGGTACGACGGAAAAGAAAAGCCCCAAGGCAGCGAGAGTCTGGAGTATATGGAGCAAGTTCCCACATACATCGTTACCTTTAAGGACGGCAACGGCAATGTCATCTTAGAACAGGAAGTATTAGAGGGCGGGGATGCTACTCCTCCTCTGGGCTCAGACCCGCCAAAGGCTCCCGATGACACCTACTATTACACCTTCAAAAAATGGGACAAAAGCTACAAGAACATAACCGAGGATACAGTTATTACCGCTTTGTTTGATAAACACAAGCATCCCGTAACCACCTCACCTTATGAGGAAGAGGATAATACCCCTCAGGAGGAAGTGGTTACTCCTGTAACTCCCACCGAGGCACCGCCTGTAGTTACCGAGGCTCCGACAGAAGCTCCGACAGAAGCCAAAACCGAGGCTACCGAGGCTCCTGTAGTTACCGAAGCACCCCAAGAGGCTAACCCCGAAGATAATACCGAAGCAGAGGTAACGCCCTGACAATCCGTGAAAGAAGTGATTTCTATGAAATGCGACCTTATATTCTATCTTGCAAGGAAAACCAGCTACTGCGAAAAAGCCCTGAAAAAACAGCTTGAGGATATTAATCTGGGACTGAATCTGGTCACCGCCTCCACTACTCCCGGTATGCTGGGAGAAAAGCTGATTGAATCTTTGAGCAGATGCAATCTTGTATTTATAGTTGGCGGACTGGGATTTTCGGGCAAGAATGGGCTTAGTGATGTACTTTCAAAGGCCCTGTCTGCCACCAAGGTTACCGCATCTGATGTGAGAAAGCTCAAAAGCGAACAGGGTAAGCAGTACGGATATCTTATTCGTTGCGGAAACCAAAGCATAGTAGCACTTCCCGATAAGCCCGAGGAACTGGGAGAGATGTTCTCTCCTGCACTTGTGGGCTTCATAAAAGAAACCTACGGATTATAAAACAAAAAAGCCGAGGCTGGTTCAGTACCAAGTCTCGGCTTATTTTATATTCAGTTGCACAACTGTTCCTCAATGTATGCAACTACATCTCTTTTGTCAAGTCCCAAGGTAAAGGCAAACGCCTCGCTGACAATTTTAGTGGCTGCACCGAGCATTCTCTCATCGTGAGCAAAGGTCTTTGTTTTGTTTCGCAAAGCCTCCTGCTTTTTTTCGGACAAAAGCATAAGCATAGCAATAATTTTTGTTAAGTCCCCGCTATTTACAAGCTCTTCCAATGCCATTGCCCGTTCCTGAGTATTATCAATCCAGCAAAGCTCTGTGCTCCTGCTTTTCTCGATGATATCCTCTATCTCCTCGGAGGTCAGCACATGCTCCATCTGTGACACCAGATTCTCACAATCTGCAGGAACATATACCGTAGCGTTACTGTCATACACCGACTTCAGTATATAATAGGTCCTTAGAAGTCCGCAGATTTTATCCTTACGTATTTCCGCAATTTCATATATCCCGTGTTTTTTATATACTACATATTCTCCTACACTGTGTTTTAATGTATCTGTACTCATCGCTCTACGCCTCACCGAATATAATCTTACTATACTATAATTATACTTCTTTGCAAATCCTTTTTCAAAGGCTATATTCCACAAAATCCCAAGGCTTAACTGGGGATTTATTTGCCTATATTTTCTCTTTTCTCCTGTCATAAAAATAATTCTTTATTTTAGTATTTCGATATGATATTATGATATATGTAGAAGACCAAATTTCACCAATTATATACAGCACAAACTCTTTTTGGGAGGCTTTAACTATGATTTATTTCGTAGAAGACGACGACAACATCAGAGAACTGGTAGTCTATACCCTTAATTCCACAGGACTCAAGGCTCGGGGCTTTTCTGCTCCCGACAAATTCTGGTTGGCTTTAGCTGAGGAAACACCTACTCTGGTATTGCTCGACATAATGCTTCCTCAGGAGGACGGCTTGTCTATTCTTCAGAAAATCCGTAGTGAAAAATCCACCGGAAAACTTCCTGTTATAATACTTACTGCCAAAGCAGACGAATACGACAAGGTCAGAGGCTTTGACCTTGGGGCTGACGACTATGTACCCAAGCCCTTTGGTATGATGGAGCTTGTGGCAAGAATCAAAGCAGTACTCAGAAGAACCGAGGGTAACTCCGACGCACCTGAGGAATACCATATTGGCAGTCTATATGTATCACCCCTGAAGCACAAGGTAAAAGTAAACGGCGAAAAAGTCATCCTTACCCTTAAGGAATTTGAGATGCTTTGCCTTTTACTCCAGAATCAAGGTATAGTATTGTCCCGTGACCGCATTCTCAACCATGTATGGGGCTACTCCTTCGACGGTGAAAGCCGTACCGTAGATGTACATATCCGCACCCTGAGACACAAGCTTGGAGATGCAGGAAATCTTATTTCCACCGTTCGCGGTGTGGGCTATATGATAGGAGAATAAGTATGCGGAATCGAATTTTTGCCTCTATGTTCTGTGCCTGTCTGTCGGTAATGCTGGTATGTATCGGTCTTATTACAGGCTTTCTATACAGGTACTATACAGATAAGCAAATTGAGGGACTTGAGTCTCAGCTTGTATATATAGTCCATATGGTAGAGGAACACTCCTCTGACCACATAATCAAGCTCAATGCACCTAAGGGAATACTCCTTGCAGATAAGGAAGGTAACGTTTTACTGCAGAATAGCTCAGACAACACCCTCTGTGCCGACGAGAAAACTGTAGATATGCTCCTCGAAGCAGGAGGCGGTAGCATCAGTACCTCTATAGATGCACTCACAAAGCAGATTACTGTGGGACAGATTATCTCTGAAGAGAGACTTCTGTGCCTTACAGATACCCACTACACTTTTCTATCACTACTGCTTAATATGAGTGGCTACATTATCCTTGTTCTGGGAGTAGCAGTTCTTCTCTCTCTGTCACTTGCACGATGGCTCTCAAGGAAAATACTACGCCCTGTATACGAGTTAGACCTGTCCTCTCCTGACAAGTCCAAGGTTTATCCGGAACTTCTGCCCTTAATACACAAGATTGACGACCAGAAAAAGGAGCTTCAACGACGTATTCAGGACAAAGAAGCCGAACACCAGGCTCAGGACAGAATGAGGCGTGAGTTCACCGCCAATGTATCCCACGAGCTTAAGACTCCCCTGACCTCTATCTCGGGCTATGCTGAGATTATCCGCGACGGCTTTGTTCAGACCGAGGATATCCCCCGTTTTGCAGGTAAAATCTACGATGAATCCAAGCGTATGATTACGCTTGTAGGTGATATCATCAAACTCTCTCAGCTGGATGATAACGAGATTTCTGTGCGAATGGAAAGACTCAACCTCTTTACCTGTTGTCAGGATGTTATCAGCAATCTGGAGCCTCAGGCTAAAAAGAAAAATGTCTCTGTTACCTTACGAGGAGAGGAACTGGAGATAACAGGTGCGGAGGTTATTATAGAAGAAATCATCTACAATATCATAGATAACGCTATTAAGTACAATCGTGACGGCGGCAAGGTTGAGGTAGCTCTGCGTCAATGTATTGACGGAATAGAGCTTAGTGTCAAGGACACGGGTATCGGTATCCCCGAGGAGGATATTGGTCACGTATTCGAGCGATTCTATCGGGCAGACAAAAGTCATTCCAAGGAAATCGGCGGTACAGGACTGGGACTTTCCATTGTCAAGCACGGCGTAATGTTCCACAACGCCTATGTATCCCTTGAAAGCAAGGTAAATAAAGGCACCACGGTCAGAATATTATTTTAAGGAAATAGAAATTAACTGAGCTACCCTCCTTTAACGGTACCGGCAGTTGCGTTGATTTCATTAATCTCAGCTTTTATCATTGACCTTATTATTACAAAACCTCTGATTTGTTGGTCTGATAACGCAATAGCTAAACTCTGTACCAAGAAGGTTACAAGCACACCTAAATAAAGCAAAAGCCACAGTTTGGATACTGTGGCTTTTTTCCTTCGCGGCATTAAACATTTAACATAGATTTTACATTTTCCTATTTCACATTTTACATATTTCTGGTATAATTATGGTGTTATATAATGCAATGTCAATTCAATTAATTTTATAATAATGAAAGGTTGTGATTTATCCGTGGAACTTAAGGACATTTTTTCCCTTATTACGGGTCTTGCAATGTTCCTGTTCGGTATGAATGCCATGGGTGACGGACTTAAACGAGTAGCAGGTAGTAAGTTGGAGACCATTCTCTGGAAGCTCTCCTCTACACCTCTTAAGGGTGTGCTCCTGGGTACAGGTGTTACTGCGGTTATTCAGTCCTCCTCTGCTACCTCCTGTATGGTAGTCGGCTTTGTAAACTCCGGTATGATGACTATCGCACAGGCTATTGGAATCATTATGGGTGCCAACATCGGTACTACTGCCACAGGCTGGATTTTATCCCTGTCAGCTATTGAGGGAAGCTCCGGCGGTCCTATATGGACACAGTTTTTATCCACCACCTTTATCAGTGCTGTGTTTGCCCTTATCGGTGTACTGTTTATGATGTTTTCCAAGAAGAGCGTATACAAAAACACCGGCGACATTATGCTGGGCTTTGCGGTTCTGATGAGCGGTATGAAGATGATGAGTGGTGCTATGGACGGACTTGAGGACAGCGTTATGTTCCAGGATATGATGACTACCTTCAACAATCCCTTCCTGGGAATACTGGCAGGTACGGTTATTACCGCCATACTCCAGAGTGCCTCTGCCTCTATCGGTATTTTACAGGCTCTGTCCATTTCCGGTGCTATTTCCAACACCACCGCCCTTTATCTGGTTATCGGTATGTGTATCGGTGCTTCTATGCCTGTTCTTTTGTCCGCTATCGGTGCTACTACCAACGGTAAACGTGCATCTATCATCTACCTTATCTTCAACACTATAGGTGCTATTATCCTGACACCTATATACTACGTAATTGACTACTTTGTGAATTTCGCCTTTATGGACTTACCTGCTGACGCTGTCAGCATTGCAACTGTAAACTCTGTGTTTAACATTGCCACAACACTAATACTTCTACCCTTTGTGGGCGTTTTCGATAAGTTTGTGTGTGCACTTATTAAGGATAAGAAAACAGACAAGGAAACAGATATGCTGGATCGTCTGGAAGAACGCTTCCTGGAACACCCTGCTATTGCTATTCAGCAGAGCCGTGACGTTCTTACCGCTATGGCAGAGAAAGCCCAGCGCAACCTGTTCCGTTCGGTTGCACTTCTGAAAGAATACAACGATTCCGAGTACGAAATGATACAGGTCAAGGAAGAGGTTATCGACACATACGAGGACAAGCTCGGTACTTACCTTGTTAAGATTACCGGACTTGAGCTTAACGAAAATCAGAGCCGTGAGGTATCCAAGTTCCTCCACACTCTGGGTGATTTCGAGCGTATTGCTGACCACGCAGTAAACATCTCTCACGTTGCCAAGGAAATTCACGACAAGAAACTCCGCTTCTCCCACGAAGCAAATCGTGAGCTTAACATTCTTGCTGAGGCAGTTGAGGAAATCGTTACTCTGTCTATTACCTGTTTCAATAATCCCTCCGATACGGCAATCTTCCGTGTTGAACCTTTAGAGGAAATGATTGACCTTCTCTGTGACGAGCTTAAGCTCCGCCACATTAGCCGTGTACAAAACGGCAACTGTACCCTTAATCAGGGCTTTGTGTTCTCTGACCTTATTACCAACTACGAGCGTATCGCTGACCATTGCTCCAACATAGCGGTTGCACTAATCGAGCTTAACGTTGATGCTATGGATATTCATGCATATCTCCATGACCTTAAGGAACACAAGAGTCAGCAGTTCATCAGATATTATGATGAGTACAAGGTAAAATACGCACTTTAATAAAACTTAAATTCTACAATAAAACTTAAATTCTACAACAAAACGGCAGTTCCAAGGAACTGCCGTTTTTCTATATGTTCAGTTGTTATTAAGCAATCTCAGTATTTCTTCCACTGTGGTTTCTATGCTGTCTGAGGATATTTTCACGGTAATATCTGCATACTTCTCATAGAAACTACGTCTATAATAATATACATCCCCGAGGGTTTCGCTTTTCTTGAAGGTTATACCTCTGGTGGTGATATTTGTGATTCTGCGGCTGAGCTCGGGCAGGTCCACATCAATGAAAACCACCTTGCCGAGACTTTTCAGATTATCCATAGCCTCAGGATAAAGCACCATAGAACCGCCTGTAGCTACAACTGAGTTTTCACATCTAAGGTTGCTTCCCACCTGATTCTCTATGCTCTCAAAGTACTCCAGACCCTTTTCTTCTATTATCCTCTGCAGGGTACTGCCCTGCTCTCTGCAAATAATAAGGTCTGTGTCAATAAAGTCAAAGCCCAGAGTCTTTGCCAGTATAACACCAACGGTACTTTTACCGCAACCCGGCATACCTACCAGAATAACATTACTGTGCATACTTCTCCTTAAGCACCGGCTCAAAGGAGGGTGCAATGGTCATATTACGGGTTACATAGGAATAGTCCAGCTGCCATCCCTTAAACACATAGGTGTAGTACTCATCATCGGGACGAACAGGGTCAGGAGGAGGAGTTGCAGATTTTCCGTAAGCTACATTCTGAGTCGAGAGTATTTCTCCATTATAGTTAAGGAATGTAACAGTATAAGTCTTATTACCCTCAACGGTTACAAGCCACTCTGAGCCGTCAAGGTTGCCCTCACCGTCATACCAGTCAATATTTCCTGCCTGATATTCGGTCTTGAAGGTTGTAATCTCCGGCTTCGCTGCATTATGGTCTGTATAGTAAATATCCGGCCACAGAGGATTTTCGTTGAGGGTTGTGCCGTCAACATAAGCCTTTACACTTTCGCCGGGACGTATCTTTCTTGCTACCACAACTGTACGGAATTCTGAGTATTCCTGAGAACAGGTGGACAGGGTTATCAGCTGGTCATCCTCGTTAATAGGCACAGGAACATCAAAGAGAGACCTTGCCTTCACATTGTAAACGTAATTCATAAACTGGGCGTCCGAGCTGAACTCACCGTGAAAATAATTGAAGAAATCCCCCTGACTCTGGAGCGTGTTGGTCTTGAAAACAGAGAAGATAATCCATTGCTCGTTACCCTCGGGTGTATCAAAGAAAATTGTGGGAGCAGTCTTGTAGAAATCAAGGTCACCCTCATAATGGCCATAGTTAAACAAGGCTCTGTACATAGTACCGTTAAGCATACTGTGGCCGTGGGTAATAATATTACGGCTGTCTACACCCTCTGTGCTTCTATAGTCAATAAAGATACTTCCTGCAAACAGATAGGAGCGGTCATAGTTGCGGTGGATATAGTACTGATATCCGAAGCCATCGCCCTCGTGCCTAAGCACAGGATAATTGATAACTGTATTGGGGATATTAATCCAGCCCACTATTTCCTCATTAACGTCCTTAAGCGTATCCCAGTCGTGCTCCACCACATAGGGAGTTCCGTCAGGCAGAGTGGGGTCTGTGTTACCCTCGGGCTCTGTTGCCTCGGTCACCACAGTGGTAGGCTCTGCTTCGTCAGGAGTAGCAACCGAGGTATCAACTCCAAACCATCCGACCAGAAGCACTGCAATAATAATTGCAACCACAGTCAGCACCGCCGACAAGCCAATAATCAGTATTTTCTTTTTCTTACTTAAACCTTCCATACAATCACCTCATAAAAAGGTCTCTACATTATAATTGTATCACAATAATAATCTCTTGTAAACCGATAAAAACAAAAAGCGGAGCATTGCCGTAAGGCAAAACTCCGCAAATTATATTTGATACTGATATCAGATGATAATCGACTTACCTGTCATTTCTTCAGGCTGTGAAAGTCCGAGAATCTTAAGCATTGTAGGTGCAATATCAGCCAAGACACCGCCCTCACGAAGCTCACAGTCGTAACCTGCTACACAGAACTTAACAGGGTTAGTAGTATGAGCTGTAAAGGGTGAACCGTCTGTATCTACCATTCTGTCAGCGTTGCCGTGGTCTGCAGTAATAAGGGTTACACCGCCCATCTTTTCTATAGAAGCGGCTACCTTACCCATACAGGTATCAACTGCCTCAACCGCACTTACTGCAGCCTCAAACACTCCTGTATGACCTACCATATCGCAGTTTGCAAAGTTAAGAATAATAACGTCATACTTGCCGCTTTCAATAGCCTCACAGCATTTGTCACATACCTCATAAGCACTCATCTCGGGTTGCATATCATAGGTAGCAACCTTGGGAGATGCCACAAGAATTCTGTCCTCGCCCTCGTACTGCTTCTCAACACCGCCGTTAAAGAAGAAGGTTACGTGAGCGTACTTCTCTGTCTCTGCAATACGGAGCTGTGTAAGACCGTTATTTGCCAGATACTCACCAAGAGTATTGGTAAGAGACTGGGGCTTGAATGCAACCTGTACGTTGGGCATTGTTGCATCGTACTGAGTCATACATACATAGTACAGAGGGAAGAAACCGTTCTTACGCTCAAATCCCTCAAAAGCCTCATCAACAAAAGTACGGGTAATCTCTCTTGCTCTGTCGGGACGGAAGTTGTAGAAGATAATGCTGTCATTAGCCTTGATAGCCTCGCCGCCCTCAATAACTGCAGGAACAACGAACTCATCGGTAACACCCTCTGCATAGGAGTTTGCCACAGCCTCTACAGGGTCTGCACAATTAACACCCTCACGAAGCACCATAGCATCATAAGCCTTGACAACTCTCTCCCAGCGGTTATCTCTGTCCATAGCGTAGTATCTGCCCATTACTGTGGCAACCTTACCAACGCCGATTTCCTGGCACTTGTTGACACAAGCCTCGACAAAATCTTTACCGCTTGAGGGAGGAACGTCTCTGCCATCCAGAAATGCGTGGATGTATACCTTCTCAAGACCCTTGCGCTTTGCAAGTTCAAGAATGCCGTAGAGGTGAGTATTGTGGCTATGAACACCACCGTCAGAGAGAAGTCCCATCAGGTGAAGCGAAGAGTTGTTTTTAACAGCATTATCAATGGCACCGCAAAGTGCCTCATTCTCAAAGAAATCACCATCAGCAATAGACTTGGTAATTCTCGTCAGCTCCTGATAAACAATTCTACCTGCACCGATGTTGGTGTGACCTACCTCGCTGTTACCCATCTGGCCATCAGGAAGACCTACGTCCATACCTGATGCACCGATAGCGGTAGTAGGATTAGACTCGAAAATTCTGTCAAGATTGGGAGTCTTGGCAGCAGCAATGGCGTTGCCCTCTTCGGGAGCAATACCGAAGCCGTCAAGAATACATAAAATCAGAGGTTTTTTCATTTTTCACATCTCCAATTACTATAGGTTATGCCCCCTCCTCACTAAAGAGTATCGGGCGGAAAATCAAAAATTAATTACTTA
>CAZRLC010000041.1:0-14349 GCA_964600975.1 uncultured Ruminococcus sp. | reverse complement strand
CCGTCGACCTCTAGCGTGACAGGCTAGCGTTCTAACCAACTGAACTACCGGGCCACGTGGTGGGAACAACAGGGCTCGAACCTGTGACCCTCTGCTTGTAAGGCAGATGCTCTCCCAGCTGAGCTATGCTCCCACGTGGTGCCATTTTTCGTGACGCGTATTATAATACAACATCCACATAAAAAAGTCAATACTTTTTTCAAAGTTTTTTTGATTTTTTTAATTTTTCTTCTTGATTAACTCCTCAAGGTCTTCAGGGGTGAAAATGTACTTTTTATTACAGAAATGGCACTTGGCAGAAGCCACTCCTGTTTCGTCGGGAAGCTCCCTGATTTCTTCCTCAGGAAGGCCTATGATTACATTCTCAAGAGACGCTCTGGAACAACCGCAGCGGTATCCCACTTCCATCTCGTCCAGCACCTCTACTTCAAAGTCCTTCAGTGCTTCGTGAAGCATATCGAGAGGGCCGAGACCCTTTGTGAGCATTGCTGTAACAGAGTCCATATCGTGGATATTCTTCTCCAGCTTATCTATGGTTTCGTCATCTGCACCGGGCAGAAGCTGTATAAGCATACCACCTGCGAAAAGCACCTCACCGGATGCCTTATCCACCAGCACACCCAAAGCACATACTGTAGGAAGCTGTTCTGAGGTTGCATAATAACTTGTAATGTCCTCGGCAATCTCACCGCTGACAAGAGGAACCTGACCTATATAGGGGTCTCCTGTGCCGAAGTTCTTCATAACATTCAGCACACCCTTGCCAACTGCGGCACCTACATTGAGCTTTCCGTTCTGGTAATGCTCTGAGGGACAGTTTGCGTTACCTACATAGCCTCTGACGTAGCCGTCGCTGTCAGCTGCCGCAATAACAACTCCAAGAGGACCGTCACCGGCTACACGAAGGCTTATGGTGGCTTCCTTTTTCTTAAGCTGAGCACCCATCATTGATGCAGCGGTAAGAAGTCTGCCCAGAGCTGCCGTTGCCACGTTGGAGGTACGGTGGAGCTTCTGTGCAGCGTATACCAAATCAGATGAATCTATAGCAGATGCCATAACAGCACCGTCGCTTGTAATACATCTTATTATCTTATTCATTGTATTATTCACTCTTTCGGGTATTAATTAACTTAATTTTTACGTGCGACAAAAATTATCCTCTGCTCCGTCTCAGAAGGTACTGAGAAGGTCATATCCCCAAGTACTGCTTCCACAGAGAATCCGGCATTCCTAAGCATATCTGCAAGTTCTTCCTCTCTGTACGCACGTTCGGAGAACTCCTCGGTTATCCTGTTATATACTTTTCCCTCGGGAATAAAGAAGTCCAGAGTTATATCGGTAACGTTCTCCTCAGCGGGAGTATTCTGCCACACACAGTAAACAGTATCGGTGTCAAAAACAAACACATTATCGGCAAGAACCTGAGAGTGCTTGTAGGGTGTATTCACGTCGAAAATGAACAATCCGCCCTTGTTCATAAACAAGGACACCCTGCTGAAGGTTTTGCGTACATCCTCGGGCTTTGTCAGGTGATTGATACTGTCGAGAGTACATATACAGGTATCAATAGTGCCGTACAAATCAATACTCTGCATAGGCTGACACAGGTAGAGTATCTGCTCGTTTTCCTCACTTGCCTTTTGCAAAGCCACAGAGAGCATATCGGGTGAGCCGTCTATACCGAAGATATCCACACCGCGTTTTTTTAGCTCCAGAGTAAGCGATCCTGTGCCACAAGCAAGGTCAAGAGTCAGTCCCGAATCGTGGTTATAACGCCTTAAAAGCTCAAGGATATACTCAGCCCTACGGCTATACTCCACATTATCTGTCAGAAAGTCGTAATAATCAGCAAAGACCTCGTATGCCATACTTATGCCTTCTGAGTATCGTTCATTCTGCTGAGAACTGTGCGGTAACCATTGGCACCAAACTCCAGGCTCTTGTTAACACGGCTGATAGTAGCTGTGGAAGCACCTGTCTCCTCTATAATCTTATTATATACACACTTCTCGGAAAGCATCTTTGCCACAACTATTCTCTGGGTAATGGCACGAAGCTCCATATCAGAGCATACATCCTCCAGAAAACTGCGAC
Source organism: uncultured Ruminococcus sp. (assembly GCA_964600975.1). Classification (GTDB taxonomy): domain Bacteria; phylum Bacillota; class Clostridia; order Oscillospirales; family Acutalibacteraceae; genus Ruminococcoides. Next base: position 12,255 of record CAZRLC010000041.1, on the reverse strand, counting down.
ACTCCTCTTTGGTTCTAAGCGATAGGAAGGCATCGCAAAGCAGGTCAATGGCATTATCATTGATAATTTCGTTCATAAAATTCACCTCATAAAATTGTGTGTACCTCTCTGTACACACTATCACGGATATATTTTATCATACAAAAGAGCAAAAGTAAATCATTATTATTATAACAAACAACAACATTCACTAAATCGTCACATTAACTTGGTGGACAATAACAAACAATTTGTCGTTGACAAATCGGTTTATTTGCGATAAACTAATTATAGAGGTTTATAAGCAATAGACCAAATTTGATAACAAGGAGTGGTACATATGGATAATATTAAACTGGGTGTTATAGAATCAAAATTCGCAGATATCATCTGGAGTAATGAACCTTTATCCTCGGGAGAACTTGTAAAGATATGCGAAGGAGAGCTTTCCTGGAAGAAGCCCACTACCTACACCGTGCTTCGCAAACTGTGTGAAAGAGGCATATTCAAAAACGAAAACGGAACAGTTTTCTCTTTAATTCCACGTGCAGACTTCTATGCTATGCAAAGCGAACGGTTTGTTGAGGAAACCTTTGACGGCTCTTTACCCGCCTTTGTGACTGCATTCACCAAAAGAAAAAAACTGTCCCCCGAGGAAATTGCTGAGCTACGCAGATTAATTGACAACAGCGAGGAGGCGTGAGTATGGAACACATCTTCCTGCATCTTGTAAATATGAGCATTACTGCCGGATGGATAGCTTTGGCGGTAATGATTTTACGCCTTGTAATCAAAAAAGCCCCCAAGTGGATTACCGTACTCCTGTGGGGACTGGTTGGACTGAGGCTTATTCTTCCCTTTTCCTTTGAAAGCGTACTAAGCCTTATCCCCAGTGCAGAAACCATCCCCTCGGATATAATCTACGCCAAGGAACCTGCTATAAATTCGGGAATTGATGTCATAAACAACGTAGTCAACCCATACATCTCTGAGTCTCTTGCTCCCCAAATCGGCGAAAGTGTAAATCCTGTACAGGTTTTGCTTTTCATAGCAAGTATTATATGGCTGTGCGGTATAGGTGCTATGCTTCTGTATACTCTTATAAGCTATATACGGCTGAGGAACAAGGTGTCTGTATCTATACCCTTAAGGGACAACATATATCTGTGCGATAATATAAACACTCCTTTTATTCTCGGCACAATTAAGCCTAAAATTTATTTACCCTCTGATATACATAGTGAGAATGCGGATTTTGTAATTGCTCACGAACAGGCACACATCAAGAGAAAAGACCATTTGATAAAGCCTCTTGGATTTTTACTGCTGACAATTTACTGGTTTAATCCTGTACTCTGGATTGCTTATGTACTTTTGTGCAGAGATATTGAACTTGCCTGTGACGAAAAGGTGCTGAAAAGCTATGGGGTAGAAATTAAAAAGGCGTACTCCTCGTCACTGCTGGAGTGCAGTGTACCGAGAAAATCAATTGCCGCCTGTCCCCTTGCCTTCGGTGAGGTTGGCGTCAAACAAAGGATAAAAACCGTTCTTAACTACAAAAGACCTGCATTCTGGGTAACTATCATAGCAATTATCCTCTGTGCCGTACTGTCCATTTGCTTTATCAGTAATCCTGTGCTATCAGGTAATCTCTACGGCACAAAGGTTGTATCCTCAGACTCAGACATTGAGGGTGTGAGTCTTTCTGTTAAGGACATACAGCCTCCTGATAAAAACAGTAACGGTTACATAGAAATCGAATGGAATAACCGCAGCACTACAGGAATCACCTGCGGAGAAAGTTTCACATTATATAAGCAAAATGCCGATGGCAGTTGGCAGGATATACGCCGCGGAGATTCGGTTTTCCACTCAATCGGCTACCAGGTACCCATCCTTGGAAGTTTCACTCACAGTTATAGTCTGTGGAATATAAGCATCAGTGAAACGGGTGTATATAAATTCGAGTCCTTTTTCCTCAGAGACAAGGGCGATACAATGCCGACATCATATTCTGCATGGATAGAATTTGAGGTCACAGAAATTCCTAATTCAGACAATTACAACTACACACTTGTAGGGACCTACTCTGATAAAGAGGATATATATGCTCAGATAATTTCTATCAGCACAAATGACCCCAATGCTTCTTATATTGAGGTTATGTGGACTAATGAAACCGAAGAGAACATAACCACATCCGAAGAATTTTATATATACAAATGTAATGAAGATATCACATTTACTGATTGCAGAAGTAAGGATTATACCTGGAACGACCTTGCCTATATTGTACCGGCCAACAGCACTTATACTCACAAGTACAGTCTTAGTAACATTGATATGTCTGAAGACGGTAAATATTGCTTTGAGGGCTTTTTCTCGGGCACAAGCTGTGTCCGCACATACTTCTACTATCCAGCCAACAACCCTCAACATACATATGTATATGAAAACTCTTACGATTTCACTTCAGAGTTCTCTTCTTATAAGGTTTACTACTACAATGAATCTGATGAAATTATCAAACCTTGCCTGAGGCTTTCTATGGATACCGATGATTTTCAGTTTGTTCTGTCGGGGTTCAGCAGTTATTTGCCTGTGGGCAAGTACAGTATTGAGGGAGATAAACTGATTCTCATTACCGACCCCTCTGCAAGTCACTCTGAACAATATGTGTTTAGCATACTGGACAACGACAGACTGAAGTTTGTAGAGGAAGAATCTGCAAAACTCCCTACCTTTGCTTATAGAGTGGGAGAGAAAGCCAAAGCCCCCTTTGAGGACGGAGCCATCTTCGAAAAAGCAGAGGATGAATAAAAGAATTGAATTAAAGAAAGCCGAGGCACTGTGAAAAGTGTCTCGGCTTTTGTGTTTATAATCTAAAACCCTTGCGGGTCTATGTATCATTTGAGGATTGCACCTTGGGCACCACCTGATACCATAGCGGCGTAGCGTCTGAGATATCCTGTAAGTTCTTTTTTTCTTGGCACAAAATCCTTCATTCTACGGTCAATTTCCTCCTGAGGAACCATAAGCTCGATAGTATTGGCAGGAATATCAATAGAGATAATATCCCCCTCCTGAACAATACCGATAATACCGCCTGAGGCGGCCTCGGGAGTTATATGACCGACACAGGCACCTCGGGTAGCCCCCGAGAATCTGCCGTCTGTTATAAGAGCAACGCTACCCCCGAGTCCCATACCCATTATTGAAGAGGTCGGATTGAGCATTTCTCTCATACCGGGACCGCCCTTGGGTCCTTCGTAACGGATAACAACTACGTCACCTGCTTTAATCTTTCCTGCGTTAATGGCACTCTGTGCCTCCTCCTCAGAGTCAAAAACTCTGGCCGGACCTGAGTGCACAAGCATTTCGGGAAGAACCGCAGAACGCTTGACTACACTTCCCTCCGGAGCAAGATTACCCTTAAGCACGGCAATACCGCCTGTTTCGCTATAGGGATTATCCACAGGACGGATAACCTCTGTGTTAAGGTTTACGGAGTCCTTGATATTCTCCCCTATTGTCTTACCTGTAACGGTGATGCAGTCTGTGTTAAGCAGGTCTTTCTTTGAAAGTTCCTGCATAACTGCATAGACTCCACCTGCAGCATCCAGATCCTCCATATATGTTCTTCCTGCAGGAGCAAGATGACAAAGGTTAGGAGTTTTTTTGCTGATTTCGTTGGCAATATCCAGATTAAGCTCTACACCGCACTCGTGAGCAATAGCAGGAAGATGAAGCATACTGTTGGTAGAGCAACCAAGTGCCATATCAACTGTCAGAGCGTTCATCAAAGCTTCTTTGGTCATAATATCACGGGGTCTGATGTCACGTCTCAGCAGTTCCATAACTGCCATACCGGCGTGTTTTGCAAGTTCAATTCTTGCAGAATATACCGCAGGAATTGTGCCGTTGCCCTTAAGACCCATACCCAGTGCCTCTGTCAGGCAGTTCATTGAGTTGGCGGTATACATACCCGAGCAGGAGCCACAGGTAGGACAAGCCTTGCACTCGTACTCGGCAAGTTTTTCCTCGCTAAGCTTACCTGCATTATAGGAGCCGACTGCCTCAAACATACTGGAAAGACTTGTCTTACAGCCGTCAACTCTACCTGCCATCATAGGGCCGCCGCTGACAAATACTGTGGGTACGTTGACACGTGCTGCCGCCATCAAAAGGCCCGGCACATTCTTGTCGCAGTTAGGCACCATAACCAGTGCATCAAAGCCGTGAGCCAAAGCCATCGCCTCTGTAGAATCCGCAATCAAATCTCGGGTTACGAGAGAGTACTTCATACCCTCGTGTCCCATAGCGATTCCGTCACAGACTGCTATTGCAGGGAACACAATGGGTGTTCCTCCTGCCATAGCAACACCTATTTTTACTGCATCAACTATTTTGTCCAGATTCATATGACCGGGAACAATCTCGTTGTAGGAGCTGACAATACCTACAAGAGGTCTGTTCACCTCTTCCTCGGTAAGTCCGAGAGCGTGATACAGAGAACGGTGTGGTGCATTTGATGCACCTTTAACTAACAATTCGCTTTTCATAAAAACACCTCGTAAGGCTTAGTTGTTGATGAGCTTATCCTCGTCACTCCAGCTGTAGAGCTTACGTACTTCTTCACCAACAATCTCTGCGGGATGCTCTGCAGCAATCTTTCTCATAGCATTGAAGTGAACCTGAGAACCTGCATCGCTCATATCAAGTAAAAACTCCTTAGCAAAGGTACCGTCCTGGATATCCTTAAGCACCTTTTTCATAGCCTTCTTTGTTTCCTCTGTGATAATCTTAGGACCTGTTACATAGTCGCCGTACTCAGCAGTATTGGAAACAGAATAACGCATTCCTGCGAAACCACTCTGATAAATAAGGTCAACGATAAGCTTCATCTCGTGAATACACTCAAAGTAAGCATTTCTGGGGTCATAACCTGCCTCAACAAGAGTCTCGAAACCTGCCTGCATCAAAGCGGTAACACCACCGCAGAGAACAGCCTGTTCGCCAAAGAGATCGGTCTCAGTCTCTGTACGGAAGGTAGTCTCCAGAACACCAGCACGAGCACCGCCGAGACCGAGTGCAAAAGCAAGACCTATCTCAAGTGCATCGCCTGTAGCATCCTGCTCAACAGCAACCAGACAGGGTACACCCTTACCTGCAAGGTACTCTGAACGAACTGTGTGTCCGGGTCCCTTGGGAGCAATCATAATTACGTTTACATTCTTGGGAGGCTTGATACAGCCGTAGTGAATGTTAAAGCCGTGAGCAAAAGCCAGAGTCTTGCCCTCGGTAAGGTTGGGCTCGATGCTCTCTTTGTAAAGCTTTGCCTGTTTCTCGTCGTTAATAAGAATCATAATGATGTCTGCAGCCTTTGCAGCATCTGCAGAGGTCATAACCTTCAGTCCCTGTGCCTCAGCCTTTGCCCAGCTCTTGGAGCCCTCATAAAGGCCTACAATTACATCTACACCGCTTTCTTTCAGGTTAAGTGCATGAGCGTGACCCTGAGAGCCATAGCCGATAATTGCAACTGTCTTGCCACTAAGTTTCTGCAAATCACAATCCTGCTGATAAAAGATTCTGTTCATAATAATAACCTCTTTCTGTAAATATTATAAATTGATTATTTGTCTTATTGTTGTACTTCCCTTTTCCAGAGAAGCGTTACCTGTACGGCATATTTCCAGAATATTGTAATCCCGCATAAATGCTATAAAATCATCAATCTTCTGAGAGGAATCTGCCAGTCGCATAACAATGGAGTCCCTGGAATAATCCAGCACCTCTGCACCAAAGCCTATTGCTGCACTGCGAAGCTCCTCTCTAAACTCGGGAGAGTTCTGCACCTTAATAAGCAGAAGCTCACAGCTAACGGAATTTTCTGAATTAAACTCCTTGATAGAGCATACATCGGGAAGCTTGTAAAGCTGATTAATAAGCTGAGCCTTGGCTGTATCCTCGCCGTCAAAGGTAACCGTTATACGGGAAAGCTCCTGTGACTCAGTTTCGCTAACCGACAGGGAGCTGATATTAAACTGGCGTCTGCGGAACATACTTGTGACTCGATTCAGTACACCAAACTGATTCTTGACAAGTACGGCTACTGTATATCTGTTCACAGGCGTTCCTCCAATCTGACGATGATATCATCCATACTGCCACCGGGAGGAAGCATAGGAAGAACAAACTCGTCTTTTTCTATAGCACAGTCAATAACATACACACCCTCGCCAAAGAAGGCTCTCTCAAGGGCTGAGTCCAGCTCCTCCTGAGTGGTAACTCTTTCGCCCTTCGCACCAAAAGCCTCAGCTAAAGCGGTAAAGTCGGTCTTACGGTTAAGAACTGTGTTGGAGTAATGCTTGTTGAAGAACAAGGTTTGCCATTGACGAACCATACCCAGCACACCGTTGTTCATAATAAGCACTACCACAGGAATGTTGTGGTTTACTGCTGTAGCAAGTTCGTTAAGACACATTCCGAAGCTACCGTCACCTGTGACCAGTACACTTCTCTCTCCTGTGCCGTAGGCGGCACCAATAGCCGCACCTAAGCCGAAGCCCATTGTTCCTAAACCGCCACTGGATACAAATCGTCTTGGTTTTTTGAAGAAAAGATTCTGTGCAGACCACATCTGGTGCTGACCTACATCAGTTGCAACGGCTGTATTCTCACCTAAATATTTATTAAGAGTGAGGATAGCGTTTCTGGGGGTCAGTCCCTGACGGGTGTCCAGATTCTCCTGTTCCTTAATTTTCAGCTCTGCAATTTTCTTTTGCCACTCAGATCTTGTGACGCTGTGAAGCTTGGGCAGTAAACTCTGAAGTGTCAACTTGATGTCACCTCGAAGACCAACTGCTGCATTCACCGTTTTTGAAAGCTCGGAGCCGTCCACGTCAATATGTACTATCTTCGCACCAACTGCAAATTTTTCTCTGTTTCCTGTTACTCGGTCATTAAAACGAACGCCTAAGGAAACTATCAAATCTGCTTTGTGCATAGCCATTGAAGAAGCAAAGTGTCCGTGCATTCCCTGCATACCCAAAAATCGTGGGTGGTCTGTAGGAATAGCGGAAAGTCCCATCATTGAACATCCGATAGGAGCATCAATCTTCTCGGCAAGTGAGAGCATTTCCTCCTGTGCCTCTGCGGTGATGAGTCCGCCGCCGAAATATATAAAAGGTCTCTTTGCTGAATTGATAAGCTCTGCCGCTTCAGATATACGGACTTCCTTGGCAGCCTGAGGCTCAGCACAATCCACACTTTTGACGCTCTCGTACTCACAGGTAGCAATCTGCACATCCTTGGGAATATCTATAAGCACAGGACCGGGTCTGCCGGATCTTGCAAGAGCGTATGCCTCTCGGATAGTATCTGCCAACTCCTCTACATTACCTACAAAATAGTTGTGCTTGGTAATGGGGAGTGTAATACCCGTAATATCAATTTCCTGAAAACTGTCGGTACCGATTTGCGTAGTTGGGACGTTACCGCAAATAGCAAGAACGGGAATTGAATCCAGATAAGCAGTGGCAATACCTGTCACAAGGTTTGTAGCACCGGGGCCTGAGGTGGAGATAACAACACCAACCTCACCTGTAGTACGGGCATAGCCGTCTGCAGCGTGAGAAGCACCCTGCTCGTGTGCCGTCAATATATGATTTATTTCATTCTGATATTTATACAGACTGTCATAAACGTTGAGTATCTGTCCGCCGGGATAACCGAAAACCGTATGTACACCCAAGTCTATGAGAGTTTTAACAACTATATCTGCGCCTGAAAGAAGCACTGAATCACCCCTTACTGAGATAATTTACAATAAGTTCTCCGCACTGCTTACATCCCACCTGAGTCTTACCCTCGCTCATAATATCGGCGGTACGGAAACCGGCATCCAGGTATTTACCGACTGCACACTCAATTGCATCTGCTTCCCTATACATATCAAAGCTGAAGCGAAGCATCATAGCGGCAGAGAGTATTGTACCGATAGGATTGGCTATATCTTTACCTGCAATGTCCGGAGCAGAGCCATGAATAGGCTCATAAAGTCCGCAGGTAGTAGCACCAAGGCTTGAAGAAGGAATCATACCGATTGAGCCTGTAATCATTGAAGCCTCGTCAGAGAGAATATCACCGAACATATTCTCGGTAACAACCACATCAAACTGTGCAGGATTCTTTACAATCTGCATGGCACAGTTGTCAACAAGCATATCAGAAAGCTCAACCTGAGGATACTCTTCTGCAAGACGGTGCATTACCTTCTTCCACAAACGGCTGGAATCCAGCACGTTACTCTTCTCTACAGAGCAGAGTCTGTTACCTCTTTTCATAGCAGTCTCAAAACCGATTCTGCCTATACGCTCAATCTCAGCTTCGCTATAGCTGAGTATATCTGTAGCGGTATCGCCAACTGTCTTGTGCTCACCGAAGTAGATTCCGCCGATAAGCTCTCGCACAATAATAAAATCTATACCCTTGTCTACAATTTCTTTTCTCAGAGGAGATGCCTCAGCTAACTGAGGCCAGATTTTTGCAGGACGGTTGTTGGAGTAAACTCCCATACCTGCACGAAGTCTGAGAAGTCCCTTTTCAGGACGCTTGTCACCGGGGACGTCGTTCCACTTGTCACCGCCGACTGCACCCAGCAGTACGCTGTCGGAAGCAATACACTTGTTAAGTTCAGACTCGGGAAGAGGGTCGCCGTACTTATCAATAGCACAGCCTCCCATATCTACATCCGTATAGTTGAAGCTGTGTCCGAAAAGCTCCGCAATTTTATCAAGCACCTTAATAGCTTCGTTTACTATTTCGGGACCGATACCGTCACCGCGGATAACAGCAATATTCTTTTCCATATTATTCACCTTCTCTTAAGGATTTCAGCAATCCACCTGCTTTAATAATATTCTGTATAAAGGGTGGGAAGGGCTGAGCCTTATATTCCTTACCTGTGGTAATATCTGTGATTATACCTGTGTCAAAGTCCACCTTAACCTCGTCACCTGCATTAATCTCTTCGGCTGCTTCCTCACATTCCAGAATAGGCAGACCGATGTTAATAGCGTTACGATAGAAAATTCTGGCAAAAGACTTGGCTATTACACAGCCTGTGCCACAGGTTTTGATTACAAGAGGAGCGTGTTCACGGGAAGAACCGCAACCAAAGTTCCAACCTGCTACCATTACATCTCCTGCCTGTACCTCTTTTACAAAATTTGTGTCTATATCCTCCATACAATGAAGGCTGAGTTCCTTTGCATCGGGAGTGTTCAGGTATCTTGCAGGAATAATAACGTCTGTATCTACATTATCGGGGTATTTGAAAACCTTACCTTGTGTATTCATTTTTATACCTCCTTATACTCTGTAATATATCCTGTAAGTGCAGAGGCTGCCGCTGTATGAGGAGAAGCAAGATATACCTCGCTGTCTACGTGACCCATTCTGCCAACGAAGTTTCTGTTTGTGGTAGCGATACATCTCTCGCCCTCAGCCAGAATACCCATATATCCGCCCAGACAAGGACCACAGGTAGGAGTAGAAACAACCGCACCTGCATCAATGAAAGCAGTATAATAACCACGCTCTACACATTCACGGAGAATCTGCATTGTACCGGGGATAATAATGCAACGTATACCGTCTTTAATCTTCTTACCCTTTAGGATTTCGTAGGCTGCCTCCATATCCTCCAGTCTGCCGTTGGTACAGGAGCCGATAACAACCTGATCAATCTTAATATCTGAAAGTTCAGAGGCAGGACGAGTATTCTCGGGAAGATGAGGACATGCAACAACAGGAACCATAGAGGAAAGGTCAATATCGATTACCTGCTCGTACTCTGCATCCTCGTCAGCCTCAAATATAAGAGGTGTACGCTCACATCTGCCGTTCATATATTCAACAGTTTTTTCGTCTACGGGGAAAATGCCGTTTTTGGCACCGGCCTCGATAGCCATATTACAGATACAGAGGCGGTCATCCATAGACAGAGTCTTTACACCGTCACCGCTGAACTCCATACTCTTGTAAAGTGCACCGTCTACACCGATTTTTCCGATTATATAAAGGATAACGTCTTTACCGGAGCAGTTGTAAGGAAGTTTACCTGTAAGGTTAAACTTAATAGCAGAGGGTACCTTGAACCATGCCATACCCGTTGCCATACCTGCTGCCATATCTGTTGAGCCCACACCTGTAGAAAACGCACCTAATGCTCCGTAGGTACAGGTATGACTGTCTGCACCGATAATGCAGTCACCTGCTGTTACAACGCCCTGCTCGGGAAGAAGGGCGTGTTCGATACCCATTTTACCCACATCGTAGAAGTGACTTACACAATGTGAACAAGCAAACTCACGGCAAGTCTTGGACTGCTGAGCAGCCTTAATATCCTTATTGGGCACAAAGTGGTCCAAAACTATAGCCACTTTGTCTTTATCAAACACCTGTGTAAAACCTGCCTTGTTAAACTCGTTGACAGCTACAGGAGTAGTGATGTCGTTACCGAGGACTATATCAAGCTTTGCGCTAATAAGCTGACCTGCCACTACAGAGTCAAGTCCTGCATGGTGAGCCAGAATTTTTTGAGTCATGGTCATTGCCATTTCAGTTACCTCCCTTGGTCATATTGAAGAAAGCACTGAGCAGTGCATTGGTACTTGCCTTGATAACGTCTGTATCAGAACCTGCACCGTAGAACATATTGCCCTGCTCTGTGAGCAGACCGATATAAGACACAGCCACACTCTGAGAACCTCTGCCCTGCATACTGTGCTGAGTGAATATCTCCAGAGTATACTCCTTGCCTGTGTAGGACTTGAGAGCGTTATTGATAGCATTAAGTGAACCGTTACCCTCTGCCTCAATTTCTGTCTCTTCACCGTCCTTCATAAAGGTTATGTTAATCTTGACAGCACTACCCTCACGAACAAATTCGTAATCAGTAACAGAGATATCACCCTCTATGTTCAGATAGTTGTCGGTGAATATTGTGAGAATCTCGTCAGTCTTAAGTTCACGATGTTCTCTGTCGGATACGCCCTTACAGGTGTAGCTTAAGTGCTCACGCATCTTGGCAGGTAATACATAACCGTATGTCTGCTCCAGAAGATAACCGATACCTCCCTTACCTGACTGAGAGTTAACACGGATAACGTCAGCATCATATGTACGTCCGATATCCTGGGGGTCAATGGGAATATAGGGCACATTCCAGGTATGCTGCTTCTTCTTTGTTCTGAACTTCATACCCTTGGCGATAGCATCCTGATGGCTTCCGGAGAAAGCAGCAAATACCAGAGCACCTGCATAGGGCGCTCTGTCGTACACCTTCATACGGGTACACTTCTCGTAAGCCTCTACAAGAGAATTCATATCAGAGAAGTCAAGTCCGGGGTCAACACCATGGGAGTACATATTCATAGCCAGAGTGATTATATCTACGTTACCTGTACGCTCACCGTTGCCGAAGAGTGTACCCTCAACTCTGTCTGCACCTGCAAGAAGTGCCAGTTCGGTATCAGCAACACCTGTACCTCTGTCGTTATGAGGATGCAAGGAAATGGTAACGTGCTCTCTGTACTTCAGGTTTTCGTGCATAAACTCTACCTGTGAAGCGTAAACGTGAGGCAAACTCATCTCAACGGTTACAGGCAGGTTGATGATAACATTGTTGGTTTCGCTGGGCTCAAGAACATCAAGCACAGCATTACAAACCTCCAGAGCGTACTCAGGCTCTGTGCCTGTAAAGGACTCAGGAGAGTATTCAAAACGGAAGTTACCCTCGTATTCAGAGGCAAGTTTCTTGACAAGCCTTGCACCCTCTACAGCAATCTCCTTGATTTCTTCCTTGCTTCTTTTGAACACCTGCTCACGCTGTGCCACACTTGTGGAATTATAAAAGTGAATAATCGCTGAGGGAGCACCCTTACAAGCCTCAAAGGTTCTGCGGATAATATGCTCTCTGCACTGTGTTAGCACCTGAACAGAAACATCCTCAGGAATCATATTGTTATCAATAAGGGTTCTCAGAAACTCGTACTCTGTATCAGAAGCAGCAGGGAAACCTACCTCTATCTCCTTAAAGCCAACAGAGAGAAGCACCTGGTAATACTCAAGCTTCTCTTCAAGACTCATAGGAATAACCAAGCTCTGGTTACCGTCACGCATATCTACAGAACACCACACAGGGGGCTTCTCGATATGGTCTTTTTCTACCCATTTATTATATTTTTTATCTACGGGGAAATATCCCACTCG
>CAZRLC010000040.1:7892-14612 GCA_964600975.1 uncultured Ruminococcus sp. | reverse complement strand
TTGACTTACAATGCGGTTTTTATTTGGTCCGAGTGACAGGAGTCGAACCTGCGGCCTCTTGAACCCCATTGATTGCCGCCGTTGGCGTCAATCCGTGTATTCTGAAACCTTTGTGATTACTTAGGAATTTGCAACTGACCCTTGATTTTAAATCATAGTCAGCACGCTTGTTATATGTAATTTTACCTCGATTTATCCAAAAGTCAATCACTTTTTCATAAATACCGAGAACTTAGGTATTGATATTTTATCCTCAAAAACTCCAACAGCAAAACAATTATATTCATTATTAAATACATCTTGATATTTAATCTCAAAAACAAATTTATGTTTATTACTTGTAACTTGCGGATTTTCCCATTGAAGTTCCCAAGTTGTTTTACTCAACAAATACTCATTACAGATTATATCGTTATCTTGCCATATTATTTTTCCTGTTTCATCTTCAATTCTAAAACCTGACGCTTGTAACTTTTCAGCAAGATTATCTGATATGTTTTGTATTGTAAGGCGCAAACGACTTGCGTTACCATAAGCAACTGAAGATTTAACGAAAATAAATGGTTCGTTCTTTTTCCTTTCCATTTCTTCCAACAATTTAGTATGCTTATCGTTTGCTTCCTGTATTCTATGATTTTGCCACAATGCAAGTACACTAAAAACAACAGTTCCTAAAAAAGCAAGAACAGCTCCATAAAAACTCAAAGCATCCTTTGCTTCCCATTCAACCGCAAAAAATGAACACCACGCAGGGATTGTATATAACCAATTTATCGTTAAAGGAATCAGAAATGATATTATTACAACAAATAGTATTGCAAGAGAAATTGACAATACTTTATGCTTCTTTATAAATTCAAAAACCTTATTCATACTTACCTCCATTATGGGGCTTTACAGCCCCATTTCTTTTACTCTGCGGTAGAAAGTGTTGGGTTTTAGTGCTAACTCTTTCATAGCGGCGGTTGCTGTTATTTCGCCTGCGCGCCACTTTTGACAAAGGGATTTGAATTTATCCTCGTCAATCTCAACAGGTTTTCTGCCTTTATACTTGCCCTCGCTTTTGGCAATCTCAATTCCCTCACGCTGACGTTCCAAAATGTTTTCTCTTTCAAGCTCTGCAAGTGCGCCGAAAACTGTCAGCATAAATCTGCCCTGTGGGGTGGTGGTGTCGATATTCTCTTTAAGGCTTACAAACTCCACACCCTTTTCCGTCAGCTCTGAAACAATAGAAAGTAAGTCGCGGGTATTTCTTGCAATTCTTGAAATGCTCTCTACTATAACAATGTCACCCGCTCTGACAAAACTCATCATTGCTTTGAACTCTGTGCGGTCTGTGTTCTTGCCGCTTGCTTTATCGGTAAAAATCTTCTCAGCGTTTTGCTCTGACATCATTTTAAGCTGACGCGCCTCGTTCTGTTCGATAGTCGAACACCTTACATAACCAACCCTCATATTTTCACGACCTTTCTTAATCTGATATTATTATAGATCAAATTTGAAAGCATGTCAATAGGGTTATAAAATATTTTGCAATATTTCAAAATTTATGATATAATTTATATGACATATAAAATCAATGCAATTCTCTTTGTCATAGGGGTATACCCTAATGAAACACCAAAAGGCAAAAAAAGAGCGGGATTTTCTCCCGCTCTAAAATAATCATTATTTGCCTGATAACCATTTCTTGATTTTTACGCATTCATCCTTAGATAACAAGCTCCTTGGCGAACTACCGCCAAGTATTTTTGTAGCTTTTGTGATTGATTCCAAAGAACCATCGTTCATAAAATGACTAAAAGCATCCACTTCTTCTTTGCTGAACTTACTGTCTGTATCTCTTAACACCAATGTATTCCCTTTAAGATAATAGGAAATATCAGGGTTTGCTTTCGCTTCATCAACTAACCGGTCACTAAGTTCTATATAATAAACAGGCCAGTTGGGAGTGTTTTTTGAATTAGTACCATAACTCAAAAAATAATTTCCATTTTTATAATGTTTCATTGAAGTAGATTCATCCTTAAAATCAATCGTACCTGTAGTTATCCCGCCAAGTGTTATACTGCTATACTTAATCTCAGCAGGATTATAGTCCAAAGAAGCATTGTACTCCGCTTCAATATTGATAAACTCAACAACACGAGGATTGCGTGCAGTAATGGTTATTTTGTTTATTTCTTGTTCAGTAACAATTACTCGTTTATGCTTTGTAAACCCACTCTCATATAATATGTAGCTCACTGTCGCAAGTACTGTAACCGTAACCAAAAAAACGATAATTATCACTGTTATATTCCATCGAAGCAGAATTCCCAAAAGTATACTAAGAACACCGCCAATACCTGAAATTAGATAACATTTATTATATGTCATTCTATTACCTCTCCTTTTTATCTTGTGATAGATTTTCTACTGCAAGACGTATAACTTGCGGTACATCTTTCATTTGAATATACTTTGAAACAGTAGATTCGCCACGATTCATTTTGCGAGCAACAGCGGCATAAGTACCTAACTCGCGATATAATCGGTGCATTTCTACTATCTCTTGTGGAGTTACACGCGGCGCCATTATTTAGCTACCTGATTCTCTAAATCGGGATTCCAATCTTTTGCTTGGTCAGTAGACAGAATAGGACGCTTAAATGCTTCTTCAATAGCATCTTCAATAAATCTGCGTTCTGTTATAAATTTCTCCTCAGGTACACCCGCTTTTTTCAGAACCTCATTTTGCTTTTTCAAATTCTCTCTGAATGTTTTAGGAACGATAAAAATTCCTTTTTCTGTGTCGATAATGATTCTCATTGATTTTTCCTCCTAAAATAAAAAATGTACGACTTTGTGCAGTTACACTAAAAATCGTACATATAATTATATATATATATATATATATATTGTCAATGGTTTTGGCAAAATTTATTGAAAAATCTTTGTTTTTATCTGTTTCTGATAAAAACAACGAAAATACAGGAAATCCGCACGGATTTTATTAAATTTTCTCTGATTTTATGCGGATTTATGAAATTCTAACAAATCCGCTTTGATTATCATTATTCTGACGATAACGGCAAAAGTTTTCATCATTTCGTAGCGAAATTGCTCACGCACAAACCCCATTGAGCATATAGATTTTTTATATCCCGTAATATACCCCGCCCGCGAGCCTCGGTGCTACTTTAATTTACTTTATTAAAAATTTTTGATATAATATTATTACAGAAAGTGAAAAGAAACTTTCTGAAAAAATGAGAAAAAGGAGAAATAATGATGAAAAACAAAGGCGTTGTTGAACGCTACTTTGAAGCAATGGGAAAAGCCGCTGATATTACATTATAGTGGTATTTTCAACACCAAATGATTAAGGAGCAAATGTTAAGCGAAAGAGAGCTTGACCGCATAGCGGACAAAGTATTATCACGCATAAGCATCCGACTTGAAGATGAGGCAATCTCACAGCTCAGAGATATGCTTAAAAACTTGGGAGGTGTCTGATATGCCTGATACCTACCCAAACCAAAGAATAATACATATCCATAGAGAAAAAGCAAAGAGTGATTTCCTTGGCATAAAAAATGAAAATTGGATGTATGCGAGCCGCGACCTTGGGGCGCACGCGTTAAGGCTATATTTATATCTTGCCGCCAATGCTGACGGATTTAATCTTGCCCTTTCTCCTGCTGATATACGGCAAAGAATAGGAATGCCCAAATCCACTTACAGAGATTAGTTTTTGGTGCTTTTAGATAAAGGTTATCTTGTACCAAACAGGAGCGGATATGATTTTTATGAGCTACCGCAACCGCGAGCCACGCAATCTTCAAATCAATGCGAGAGCCGCGGATATGACTTTGAAAACAACACGCTTAACGGATAGCCTATAACGGCTGACAATACAAAAGAAACGGCTGAGGATAGAGAAATAAATAATAGTGAGATAATAACAAATAATGAGATAAATATATAGTGTGAAAAAAAGAAAGAAGAAACGATAGTCGCTCCAAAAGTAAAAGAGATAACAATATCTCGACCAACAGCAACAGGTAAGCAAAGACCACAACCTATTGCTACACCTAAAATCGGAGAATTTTCATTTTAATGAAGCATAAGCGGGAGGCGCATAACCTCCCGCTTTTTTCGTGCGTGCAGTTATTTCCGCGGCACGCTCATTTTTATTTTGCCGCTGTTGGATTTAATTTGCATAAGTGGCGAAAAATCATCGTAATTCCTTGCTAAATCCGCGTCAAATATGGCGCAATAGTGTTTAGTCATATCAAGTGTCGAGTGACCTAAAAGCCGCTGTAAAGTGAAAGCATTGCCGCCGCAATCAACAAGATATTTGCGGGCAAAGGTATGGCGAAATAAATGTATGCTTGTTTTGCTTACACCGCGGCGCTTGTTGTACCTTGCAATACTGCAACGCAAGCCGTTTTCCGTTAACTGCGAGCCGCTCTCGTTTGGGAAAAGAAAATCTTCATCCGCGCCGCCGCGTATGCTCATATACTCTTTAAGAACATTACAAAGCGCGCCGCACAGCGGAATTGCTTGCGCTCTTTTGCTTTTGGTATGTCTTAGAAAAATTATGCGGTTCTCTAAATCAACATCCCTGTTTTGTATGTTGCGGATAGTCGCGGCGCGGCAACCATTATTCAGCAATAAGTTTATAATAACCCAATCGCGATATTCGGGGAATTTACAACGGCGGATGTTTGGCTTTTGGAGTAATGCTTTGAGTTCTTCATCTGTGTATGTTTCTTTAACAGTTTCTTCCGCTCTGTAAAGTTTTATGTTAAGAGCGGAAATTCCCTCGTCATTGCACCAAGAGAAAAAGGATTTGAGTGTGCGCGTGTAGCTCTTAATGCTATTGGCGGCGAGGCACGCGTCACGCATACTTGCAATCATTCTTTCTAAATCCAACTTGTTTACTTTGTCTATTGGATTATTTATCTCAATATGTTTTGATATTGCTCTGAAATGCTGATTGTATGTTGTTATGGTCTTGTCGCTTAGTCCCTTTGCTTTTCGTGACATAATAAAATCTGCGAAAACATCCTCAAAGGTAACGCTTTTCTTTATAGTTATTTTTGTGTTTTTCTGCACGCTTGAATCCTCCTGCATTATAAAAAAATCAAGCGTGCTGACAAAAAGAAAAAACCATTGAAATTCCCAAGGAATATCAATGGTTTCTTTATTATGGTCCGAGTGACAGGAGTCGAACCTGCGGCCTCTTGAACCCCATTCAAGCGCGCTACCAAACTGCGCTACACCCGGATGTCGTTTTGCGACTTGAATATAATACAACATTTGCCCTGGAATGTCAAGAGAAAATTTCGGCTTTTCTTTATTTTGTGAAAATGTACATTTTGAGCGGTGATTAATTACCTCAGAATAGATATTAAGCCAAGGTTAGTGTGAAGTCAGAGTATTTGTTCCATGCCTATTTTCTGTACTTTGAGTCCCATAGACTCATAAAATTTAAGGGCGCTTTCATTTTTTGCCCATACGTTCAGAGTTACATTGTAGCAGTCTGACTCCTTGGCAAAGTTAAGTGTGTATTCATACAGGGCTTTGCCGATATGCTGACCTCGGGCATCTTCGTCAATGCACAGGTCGTCTATGTAGAGGGTCTTTATATCCTCAAGGGCACTGTGACCTTGATGTTCGGTAATAATTGTGAAGCAGTGTCCCAGCACCTTCCCCTCATTATCAACTGCCACAAACAGGGGCGTGGAGTTGTCCGCAATAATGCTGAGAAGTTCCTCGTCGGTGTATTTTTTGCCCTGAGGTCTGAAGATATCCGGTCTGCCTGTGTGGTGTATGTAGAGCACCTGCCTGAGCAGGTGATTAATACCGTCTATGTCCTTTTCTGTGGCACGTCTTATAATCATAAGGTTACCTCCTGATTGAAGTTAAGGGTATTATATTCCTCCTCGGTGGAAAAATCAAGGGGAGTGGTCGGGGGAACACTTAATACTTACAGGTATTTTCGAATATCAATGGCGAGTTTTTCCTCAAGATTTATCAGCCGTTTGGTGATGTTCTTGGTGACTTCGTCGGCGGCTTCGTACTGGTTAAGATAACGATTCAAGGACTTTACTCCCATATTACAGCCGTCTGTCATTAAGTCTGCCACAGTTTTGTCTGAGCTGTCAATGCCCAGCTTGAAGCTGGTCTTCATCCAAGACATACTCTTGGCTATGGGATTAGGTTCCTTGCCGTCGTCACGATACTTGTCAAGAAGCACCTCCAGTTCTGAGCGAAGCTGTTCGTGTTCTTGCTTACACTTTACCAGAATGTTGCGGAAGCTGTCACTGTGTACTGTGTTTACCACATCGTCTATGGAGGCAACTCCCATTTTGATTCCTGCATCACATTCCCTCATAAGTTTAATGGTGTCCGGTTCTATCATAAAAATCTTCCTTTCTCTATGTTTTCTTAGGTAGTATGTGCAGATATATGTGGATAATACACAAGGACTTGAGATACCTCACTACTGTTATATATAAATGTTTTGTGAAAAGTTCCCGTAGATACATTTTTTTATTGACGGGAATACGCGATTTATGATATAATATCGTGTACGATTATACCAATCTACAAAACTAACTGTTTATCAGGTATGTAGGAGGACTTTATGGAAGATAACAAGAACATTATCGACGGCATTGGTGACGAGAACAACACTCCTGATGTTGCGGACAACACCGATGAAATCAA
>CAZRLC010000040.1:0-7792 GCA_964600975.1 uncultured Ruminococcus sp. | reverse complement strand
GAAATCAACGCCGAAAGCGTTGCTGAGGCTACTGCAGATACTCCTGCAGAGGAGACTGCAGAGGAAACTGCTACAGAGGAGGCTGCCACAGAGGAAACCTCCGAGGAAAACGGCGAAGCTAAGAAGGGTTTCTTTGCTAAGGTTATTGACCTTATTAAGGCTAAGAAGGTACTCTTCATCATTATTGCTGCTGTGCTGATTCTTGCAATTGCTGCAGGAATTGTTCTCCCCGGTCTCTTAGGCGGTGAGGGCGGTGGCTCTGGCCTTGGCGGTTCTGCTCAGGGTAATACAGCTTATACCGTTAACCTTAAGACTGCAGGTAATATGGCTATGTCTGATATCGATGTATATGTATACGATGATGCAGACATGGAAAATTTGATTGATTACAAGAAGACAGGTGAAACAGGCTCTGTTACTTTCAACCTTAACGAAAGTGACGAGTACGCTATTACACTTTCAGGTGTTCCCAAGGGCTACGCTGTTGAGGAAAGCTACAGCTTCACAGGTACTACAGCTGACATTGTACTGACCTCTTCTCTTATCACAGACGGCGACCTTTCCACTGTAACTCTGGGTCTGGGTGATGTTATGTATGATTTCACCGTTACCACAGCACAGGGCGAGAAGTTTACACTTTCCGAGGTGCTTAAGGAAAAGGACCTGGTTATACTCAACTTCTGGTACACAACCTGCTCCTGGTGTCTTGAGGAGTTCCCTGTAATTGACACGGTTTCTCAGGAATACAGCGATGATGTGGCTGTTATAGCTCTTGACCCCATGGACGACGCAGTGGCAGTTGAAGCATTCTGGAAGCAGTACGGATACTCTTTCCCCATGGCTTCCTGTCCCGCCTCTTGGTCTGCTACCTTTGGTGTTACCGGCTATCCTACCTCAGTATTTATTGACCGCTATGGTGTTATCTGTTGTGTAGAGTCCGGTGCTATTACAAGTAAGCGTCCCTTCTACTGTGCATTTGAACACTTTACAGCGGATCCCTATGAGCAGATGCTGTGCACCGGTGGTATCGGTGATCTGGTTACACAGATTAAGCCAACATATACAATGGATACCTCCGAGAATATAGGCAAACTCATTAACGTTGGTGACATTGAGGTTACATATCGTCCCGAGACAGAGGACAAAAATGCAGAGTACATCTGGCCTTTTATCGCAGGTGAGAAACTGGGTCAGGATTGTATCTATGCTTCCAATGTAGGTATTGATGATTCCTATGCTATTATTTACGCTGATGTTACCCTGAAGAAGGGTCAGGCATTAGGCTTTGATTATCTGGTTTCCTCTGAGAAACTTGGTGATATTCTGTACGTTATTGTTAATGACGAGGACGTGTTCCAGATTTCCGGTGTATCAGAGACTGAGAAGTGGGAGTCCTGTTATCCCTGTGTTGCTGAGGAAGACGGCGTGTACGAAATTGCACTTTGCTTCCTTAAGGACAGCGACAGTGCAGAGGGCGATGACACTGTTTACATTGACAATATGCGTGTTGTGGATGAGTCCGAAATTGATGTTGCTACATATCTTCCCCGAGAAGCTGCCGTAACTAAAGACGGCGATACCTATACCTATGTTGATATAGTTTATAACGAAACCGACGGTTACTACCATGTCGGCACCAAGAATGGACCTCTGCTTCTGGCTAACCTTATTAGCTACTCCCAGTTCAGCGAGGAGGAGACCGTATACGATATTGTTTATGCAGGTGATGCAGATAAGGACGGCGTTAGCCTTTACGATAAGGTTGAAGACGGCGGACTTGGTATGGTTACCTACTTCTCTTATGCATCTAACTCCAGCCTCAGCGGTATTTGTACTGTTAACAAAGAACTGGCCGAGATGCTTAAGCAGGTGGCTGAGGTAGCAGGTTTCGAAGATGATGAGAACGAGTGGCTGAGAATTTGTAAGTATTATCAGGCATACGGCAAAGGTGCAGAACAGCTTCAGGACCCCATTAAGGGTCTGGCAAGTTTCTGTGCATACGAGACTGTATTAGGTACAAATGTATCCACAAACTACTTCTACTATGACAGAGCTATTATCCCCAGAGGTATGTTCTCCAGGTTCGTTCCCACAAAGTCAGGTGTTTATCGCTTTACATCAAAGAGCGATTACGAAGATGGCATCGAGGCATGGATATTTGACGAAAACAGTGAGATTATATACACCTACACCCACGACGAGAGAATGTACGATGATCTGCAAAACTGTTCTGTTGTTTATTATATGGAAGCAGGTAAGACCTACTACATCAATATGGCTTTCTGGGATGTTTACCAAACAGGTACAATTAACTATGATGTAGAGTTTCTGGGTTCTACCTACAGTCTCTTCCGTGCTGCATCTCCCGGATACTTTACATATGATACAGACGCTACAGGTAGTGCAATGTACGATATCATTGACGGCGGTATTACACCCGAACTCAGAGATGACGGATATTATTATGAAGTAGAGGGCGGCAGCCTGATTTATGCAGACTTTACAGGTCTTACTAATGTTTTTGACGGCTCTATAGCCAAGATGATTGAGATGGGAAGCTTTGACTTCAGCAAGACTGAGCTTGACGACGAGATTCTCTTCTACCTTAAAAAGAACGATAACGATGTAGAGAAGACCAAGGAGTACCTGAAGGACTTCTGGGGAGAGGACTACGACGCTTATTCAGAGGAGTATCAGATAGAGGATGTATTTGACGGTAAATATCACGGAAAAGGTGAGGATTACACCGAAGAAATGCGTAGTTACCTGAAAAAGATTGATACCTCCGGTACCGAGCGTGACGGTTGTGTTGCTGTTGACGAAAGACTGGCTGAAATTCTCTCTCTGCTGATGGATAAGTTCACCTTTGAGGGTGTTGAGAATTCCTGGCTTAAGGTGTGCTACTATTACGATTATATGGGTTAAGATATTCGTTACTTAGAAAGCGAGAATTAATATGAAACTTACCAAAAAAATAATTTCACTTTTGCTTGTTGCAGTTTTCTGCCTGAGTCTTATGACTCTGGCAGGATGCAATGGGGAAGTGACCTATACAGTAACCATTAAAGACGCCTTGGGCAACCCCTATGAAAGCGGTGTTGTTGTTCAGTTTATGAACGGCGCAGATCAGGCAGGTATGCAGACCTGTGATGAAAACGGTGTTGCAAAAAAGACCCTCAAAAGCGGAAAGTATACTATTTCTCTTAAGTTCGCAAGTGAGGATACAGCATATCACTACGACGAGGTTACAGTTACAGCTGCAAATCCTGACGCAGAAATTGTTTTATCCTACAAAACATCTGAGGTTCAGGAACTGTTTGTTGGCGATGGGCAGTACGGCGCCGGTGTGGTAAATGAAGGTTGCACTTATGTGGAGCTTGAAGAAGGCCGTAACTACTTCCTGTATACACCTGTACAGGCAGGTAACTACGAGTTCTCTCTTGTAGATGGCGACGAGGCTCAGCTTGGCTACTACGGTATGCCTTCCTTTGTACAGGAGACCTCCGCCTGTGATGTTGTGGACAACAAGTTCACTCAGAACATCAGAACCGATATGATTAACAGCAGTTCAGTCGGTGGTACCATTACTCTGGTTATCGGTATTGACTCGGATAAGGACAGCAGTTGTATTTTGGCTGTTACCCGCTTGGGCGATCCTATCAAGACTGTAGAGGATGAGCCCTGGACTGTTTATGAGAAGACAGCAGAGATTTCTCAGTATACTCTCCCCGAGGGTGCAGAGATTAAGGAGATTGACCTGACTGCATCTACAGACACATATAATTTGGTATATAACGACACAGACGGCTTCTATCATCTGGACTCAGAGGACGGTCCTCTGGTGCTTGTATATCTTACTGAGAACTGTACCTACATCGACTGCTTTGAGTCTATTATTGACCGTACAGGTATCAGGGTATATTACTACGATGATGAGGGCAACTTTGAAAGCAAGGTAGACTTCACAGAGTGTATCATGGAGTATGTTGAGTGCGCAGACGAGTCAACAGGTGTTTATCCCCTCACCGAAGACTTAAAGCACATTATCACCGAGTATGGTACATACAATCAGTGGTGGGATGCTGATAGTGTAAATTTCCGATTCCGTGATATAAACGGTAACAATATGTCTGAGATTAACACAGAGATTGCCTGGTTGCTTATGTGCTGTTATGCAGAGTAATCGATTATGAAAAAGTATTTATTGAAAACTTTATGCCTTTGTATGGTACTGGTGCTGGTGGGTATTTGCTTTGGTTGTACACAGGAGCCCCAAGGTACTGAGGACCCTGCAGAAACTGAGGAAGGTCTCTCTTTGGTAGCCGATGCGGTGCTCTCTGAGAGTAGCTACAGCCTGGGTGAGCAGATGGGTGACTATACTCTGACAGATATCGAGGGCAAAACCTACTCCTTCTCTGAGATTTTAGAGGAGAAAGAGGCTATCGTTCTTAATTTCTGGTATATAAACTGCGGTCCGTGTAAGCTGGAGTTTCCTTATTTGGATGAGGCTTACGGACTTAACAGCGATAAGGTAGAGGTACTGGCTATCAACTGCTCTGACACAACAGAGGATATAAAGGAATTTGCTGAGGAATGGGGACTGAGTTTCCCCATGATTCAGGGCGATATAGCCTGGGAAAGCAGTATCGGTATTATGGGATATCCCACAACAGTAGTTGTAGACCGCTTCGGCACAGTTACAATGAAGCACACGGGATACATAGAGAATACCGACACATTCTGTATGATTTTTGAGTATTTTACTGCTGAGGACTATGTTCAAACAGTAGTGAGGAATATTGAAGAAATAATTTAATTTTTGGGAGTGACGATGATGAAAAAGATTATAGCAATTTTCGCAGTTGTTTGTCTGATTTTCTGTTTCGCAGCCTGTGACGATAACGGCACTACTGTTGATACAGAACCCGATACAACTGCAGAGACCACAGTGGCAACAGAGGCTGAGAGTGCAGCTTTTGAGGTTAAGGTTGTTGACGCTGAAGGTAACGGCGTCAAGGGTGTTATGGTTCAGATTTGCAAGGACGTTTGTATTCCCGCTGTGACAGATGATAATGGCGTGGCAACATTCAGCATTGAGGTAACCGATGAGCACAAACTCTCTGTACTGTCCTGTCCTGAGGGCTATGTATATAACGGTGAGGCTGAGGTTTACCTTGAAGATGGCGAAACCGAGTATACTGTTGAGCTGGATGCTCAGTAATACAAGGAGAGTAGAGAAAAATGAAAAAGATTATATCCGTTTTAAGCCTTGTGCTTTGCCTTTGTATGCTGATGTCTCTTTGTGCATGTAACAGAGGAGGCGGTGACAGCACACCTGATGAGGCTTCTACCTCCGGTTCTTCCTCAGTAGCAGATACTACCGCTGTGTCCGAGGATACTTCCGCTTCTACTGAAGAGACCACAGCGGCAACAGAGACCACTGCTCCTTCTACTACAGAGTCTGCTACCGCAGCACAGGTGACAGACGCTCCTGTTGTTGTTAATCCTAACGGTCAGGAAATCTATGGTGCAGGTAGCAAGTCCCAGCCTTATTTGGAAACTCCCGGAACAGATATGAGCGTTAAGACTGTAAGCATTCCTGCAGGTAAGGCTCTTTATTACGATATCTACCGTGTTGGCGGTAAGTATATGGTAATTTACAGTTCTGATGCTTATATTATCTATAACGGTACACGCTATAACTCAAGCGGCGGTTCAGTTTCTCTTGTTGTAGGGGACGCTCTTGCCAGTGAGGCTGTGTCATTCCAGATTGGTAATGCAGGTTCAACTGCTCAGAGCTTCACTATTTACTTCTCCGACCTTGTAGGCAGCTACAATAATCCCGAGACTATCACTAAGCTGGATGGTAAGACTATTACTACAAAGCTTTCTGCAGGTAACAGTACAGGATATCATTACAAGTACAATTCTGCTAAGACAGGTACTATCCGCATTTATGTAGAGAACGAGCCTGAGACCTTCCTTCTTTCAGCAACAAGAATCAAGAATTCCGACGGTATGCTTATTCCTATTCAGAAAAGTTTTACCGATGATGCTTTAAGTGATAGCAAGGGCAATTATATTGAACTTGAAGTTACAAAAGGTGAGGATTTTATTATCAGCTTATCTGCATATCCCAAGGGAGCTATGTATCCTGCTGCTACTATTAAGTGGTTTGCTGAATTTGTCTGATAAAATCCGATTCCTTTCAATTTTATTCTGAAATAAAGGAGGACTTTTTATGAAGAAGTTTTTTGCTATTATGCTAAGCCTTATGCTCTTACTTACCGCTTTGGTACCTATGAGCGTCAGTGCTGTTTCTGTAGCGGAGGAAGAGACCTTTGACCCCAGTACAACCTTTGAATACAGAGTAGCATTCAGAAGAACCTCTGCATCTGACATTCTGGAGGATGCTTATGTGTACACATGGACACCTGAGTATGAAGGTGCATTGACCCTTTATGGTGACGACGATGGCGGTAATGTCCGTGTCCTTGTCAGAAAAGCAGGAACCACCAAGAATCTTGCAGTTTTTGATTATAATGGCGAGTACAAGGAAGAGTATGAGGTGACTTGTACTGTTGCTGCCGGTACGGAATATAACATATATATTATGACCAGCACAGGCAAAAGCGGAAATGCTTCATTCTTTGCAGGTTATTATCCTCAGAATGCTGACGGCATTATGGGTGCAGGAGTAGAGAGCCTTCCTTATATTCTGGAGTCAACTGCTACACCTTTGCCTAAGATTGAAGCAGGTAAGAGAGTTTACTTTGCAATTCAGGATATGGATGATACTCTCAAGTATGACCTTACCGTTAAGGGAGCAACCGGTGACAAGTTCACTGTTTATGCCGGACTTAATGATTTGAGTGAGACCTCTTCAAAGGGAAGTGCCACTGTTGAGGCTGTAGCTCCTACAGTAAATGATGTTCTGATTTTCTCTGTTGAAAATACAGGCACCACCACAGGCGGTCCCTACACATTTTCCTATGTTGAGTCCGAGGCAACTATCTCGGGCGATATGGATAACCCTGACACACTTAAGGTGAACACCACTTTGACTGCAAAGATTACAGGTTTTGCATATTATTACACATACACACCTACCGAGGACGGTACCCTGGTATTTACTATGCCCGAGGATAAGGATTGGATAATTTGCCTTATGGGTAACGAGTGGGTACTTTGTGATTCAACTAATGAAGAAACCGAGAACCCTGTTTGCTATGATGTTACCGATGGTGAGGAACTGACCATTTGGGTGGCAAATGCAGGATATACTGCAGGTAAGCTAACCTTTGATGTAACCTTCCTGAAGCCCGGTGAGACTCTGCCAACAGAGGCTCCCACAACAGAAGCCACCGAGCCTCCCACAAGTGAGCCCAAGGTGACAGACTCCACCGAGCCTCCTACAAGTGAGCCCAAGGTGACAGATCCCACAGAGCCTCCCACAAGTGAGCCTAAGGTGACAGATTCCACAGAGCCTCCCACAAGTGAGCCTAAGGATACAGACCCCACTAAGACTCCTTCATCTGAGCCTAAGGATACAGATCCCACAGCATCCGGCTCTACACCTGATGAGGGTGATGGAATGCTGGGTGATGTAAACGGCGACGGCGTAGTAAACGTTAAGGATGCTACTGCTATACAGAAGCATATTGCCGGTCTTATCGAACTTTCCGATAAGGCGCTTATCCTTGCAGATTATAATCTTGATAAGGCAGTAAACATCAAGGATGCTACTACAATCCAGAAGAAGATTGCAGGTCTGATTTAATCAGATAATACA
>CAZRLC010000039.1:0-15239 GCA_964600975.1 uncultured Ruminococcus sp. | reverse complement strand
GCTTTTCTTTTATATACTTAACTTACTTCATATAAAGTTCGCAGATGTTTTCGTTTCGGTCAACGGATATCACGAAGCTGGAGCTTCCGTTTTCAAATTCGCACTCAACCGTCACCGTTGCATAATCTCCTGCATAGGAGTCCTCTTTACCGCTAACGGTCACATTAGTAATACCCTTGAGTCTTCCCAGTTTTTTCATTTGAGGTTCTATTGCTTCTCTGAGTCCTTCCTCTCCGAAGAGTGCCTTCATCTCCTTAGAGAACTCCTCGGCTACATCCCTGTAATCTCCCTCGGCAATATCCTCTACTGCATCAACTGCGATTTCCTTTACCTCTGCATCCGAAAAGCCCTGAGGCAGACCAATTCTGCCGCATCCAAACATTGCAAACATAAGGCTCAGCGTCAGCGTACAAATCAAAAGCTTTCTGAAAATATTATTATTTTTCACTAATATCATCCTTATCAAAGATTATTTACAACACCTATAAACACAGGCACTGCAGATTCGTTATCATAAATGACAAATACAAAGGGTCTGTCAAAGTTAAGCTTTATTTCGTCTTCAGGAGGCAAGGACATTGTATTCATAACACTTGCTGTAGCTGCTCCTGCTTTGGCACCCTTGGGGCCAATCTGTACAAAGGCCTCCTGCACCACCTGAGACAGATACACATCCCCTGTATTTGTCAGGTTAGAAAAGTCCGCCTTGTCAGGGTCAAAGGCGTCTGTTATTCCCATATCCTTAAGACTCTCCGATAAATCGTCAACCCTTGTCCTTATTTCAAACTGGGGTATGGTAGCAACACAGGTATCTGTTGCAGTTTGGGATGCAATAAGGGTCTCATATCTACTTTGAGTAAAGCTCTCCATAAACTCCCCGATGCTTATATCCTCCTTGGGCATAAAGGCCGCAAACCTCAGAGGCGTGTTGCGGAAGTTCTTAATGAATCCCTCTGCATAAATACTGCTGATGTAGGCTTCTGTTGAGGTCATATATGTGGCGTCCTGAGTACCCTTGGTGCCGTTAAAAGTTCCCTCGTGTATATCGCTATCCTCATATTCCGTTGACCATACATCCTCCATTAAGACGGTATTAATAATAACCGCCATAGCATCTGCATCCAATTCCTTCAGCA
Source organism: uncultured Ruminococcus sp. (assembly GCA_964600975.1). Taxonomy (GTDB): domain Bacteria; phylum Bacillota; class Clostridia; order Oscillospirales; family Acutalibacteraceae; genus Ruminococcoides. The sequence goes on along the minus strand of CAZRLC010000039.1, from coordinate 14,103 downwards.
GCTCGGGTATCTCGCCGTCAGTATTACTGCTAACCCAACTGTTAATTTTATCTACAGAGCTTCCGTCCTCAAAGGGAACTCGCATAACCTCTGCATCGTAGTAATTTTTTACGGTCTGAAGGAATTGTGACTTTACATCAAACTCATCATTAAACCACAGGGAGTTGGCACTTTTAAGGTATCCTTCCTTGGAATTAAAGGCAGACAGTCTGCTGCTGAGGTAGTAGCTTCCCTCATTTATAACGCTCGTATCCTCTCCCGAGAAAAGAGTCTTTCTCAACTGAGTCCTTGTATTATCCGAGGTACCGTTTGTAACCATCGCCAGAGAGCTAATAAGAGAATATGGAGAGATTACGATATTTTCCTCATCATCAGAAAGTTCTGAAAGCAGAGTAAAAGAAACCTCCTCTATACCCTCACAGAAGCTATCGTACCCCTCGGGCTTGGCAGTATCAGCGCTTGTAAAATCGTATACAGGAATACTTGCAGAACGCTCATAACCTGCAAGTAGGGTTTCGCTTCCTTTAAGGCTCGAACAACCAAAAAGACTCATCAGAACAAATCCGCATAATATAAGAGAAATCGCAGTCCTAACTTTCCTTTTCATTTGCATCCTCCAAGATTAATATATGTATCTGTTTACTATAATATAGGTTTTTGCCTTAAAATTCAACCATTGTTGTATATTTTTCCTTTTAATTACTGCCAATTCCAAAAAACCATCCGTAAAATCCCATAAGTTTGGAACTTTTACCATACAAAAATTGCAGTATTTTACTTTATTTTTTCGAAAAACTGTTGTATCATATATAATGAAATAAAATGCAAATTATTTATATAAGTAGGGTTTGTTTATGAGAAGCAACAGAAAAAACACAACTTCATATAATTCCAAGAAAACTGTTGGCACAATTGCCTCCAAACAGTTGGGAATAATTATATCTGCCGCTATTTTTTTGTGCCTTGCTGTAACCATAATCCTTACAGGTTGTAACGGTTGCAACGAGACCTCTGTGGGTGCCACACCCGATACCGTTCCTTCTGCAGAACAGGGCATAGACGAGGATAACTATACATTTAGCGAGGGAATCTTCATCGGAAGCTCCGCCCTTGGAGGCAAAACCTACACACAGGCACGACAACTTGCCGCAAAGGAAGCAGACTCCCTCATCAACGATTTCACCCTTACCGTTACTTACGAGGATGAAAAGTTCAAATACAAAAAGGACGACTTTACCTACTCAAACAATATTGAGGAGCTTCTGCTGGAAGCAGCACAGTACAACGACAGTCTCACAACTACTAACACCCCCGACTCCGAGAAGGTTTTTGATATCACTGTTTCGGTAGAAGAGGATTCCGTAGATGCTATTGTTGACGCTCTGGCATTGACAATTGACAAAGAACCTGAAAACGCCACTATCGGCGAAGCAAAGAATAACGAGATTTCCTATGTTAAGGACTGTGCAGGACTGAAGCTTGACAAAGAGGACCTGAAGGAAAAGATTATCGAGAAGGTCACCACTCTCTCTACAGGCAAAAAATCCAAGGCTACCATAGAGGCAAAGGTAGATACTATCCAGCCCTCACTTACCTATGACGACATCAACGGAAAGATTGAGCTTATCTCTTCCTTCACTACATATTCTACAAACACCGATGACGGTAATCACAATATGGCCACTGCTCTGGCAGCTTGTAACGGCTCTGTTATTGCACCCGGAGAGACTTGGTCCTTCAATGCCTGTACAGGCAACAGCAATCTGACCTCTCTGGGATACAAATACGCCACAGTTATTGTGGGCGGTGAGCTTGTTCCCGGTGTTGGCGGCGGTCTTTGTCAGGCAAGTACCACTATATACAACGCTGCAATCCGTACTAATATGCAGATTGTAGAGCGTTATTGCCACTATTATCAGTCCACCTATGCCAGTGCAGGACTGGATGCGACTATTGACTATCCCTATCTGGACCTTAAGCTTAAGAACATTACGGATTATCCCATTTACTTCCAATGCTATATGTCAGGCAGAACCCTTTACTGCAACATTTACGGATATCAGGACCCCTCTTTTGATGAGGTTCAGATTGACTCTTATACATACGATGCTAATCGTGAGCAGAATTACTACAGGGCTGCCGCATCCAGAACCTTCCTCAAAGACGGCAAGGTGGTATATACCGAAGACCTCCCCTCATCTACATATCATTATGTAGCTCCCGGTGAAAAGGTAACCGAATCCACCGCCGAAACTCAGGAGCCCACCGTAAAGCCCACAACCAAACCTACCAAGCCAACAAAGCCTGTCGAAACAAAGGCTCCCGAAACAGAGGCACCCACCACACCTGCAGTTGACCCTGTGGAACCCACTACCCCTGTTACAGACCCCACAGAGCCTGTGGACTCCAACGAGAACGAAATCCCTACAAACAAAGTAGAATATTAAGTTTTACAATTTTATATTATAATTAACTCCCTTTTGCAAATGCTACTAAAAATGCAAAAGGGAGTTTCTTTATGATAAAACGCAAGGGAAAATACACCCTCATCCTAAGCGGCGAGGTTAAAATCATCGGCGAGGGCTCTGTTGCAGGGCCAAAGGAGGCAGAAGGACCTCTGGGAAAGGATTTTCATAAAATTTTTTACGACCCGAAAATGGGGCTTGACTCTTGGGAAACTGCAGAATCAACCATGCAACAGGAAGCACTGCAGATTGCCCTTGGCAACGCCCACTGCAAAGCAGAGGATATGGACTTTGTGTTTGCAGGGGATCTGCTGAATCAATGTATCTCCTCCAGTTTTGGGCTCAAGGGATTTTCCATACCATATCTCGGTCAGTACGGTGCCTGTTCAACCATGGTTCAAACCCTGATAATGGGCGCAGTTACACTTGAATCCGGTGCAGCAAGAAACTGTGCCTGTGTTACCTCTTCCCACTTTTGTTCTGCAGAAAGACAATACCGAATGCCCTTGGAATACGGCGGTCAACGCACCCCCACAGCACAGTGGACGGTTACAGGAAGCGGTTGCTGTATTCTGAGCAACTGCACTCCTAAAGGGAACTTCCCTCGTATCAGTGCCGCTACGGTCGGACAAATTATTGACTTAGGAGTAAAAGACTCAAACAATATGGGTGCAGCTATGGCTCCTGCCGCCGCAGAAACTCTTGCCTCTTACTTTGAGGATACAGGCACCGGTCCGGAGGATTATCATACTATATATACAGGTGACCTGGGTGTTGTGGGGTCTGAGCTTTTGTATGAGCTTCTTAAAAAGAAAAACATCGGCATAAAGAAAAACCACCGTGACTGCGGTATGATGATTTTTGACAGAGATTTACAGGATGTACACGCCGGTGGGTCAGGATGCGGATGTGCCGCCTCTGTGCTTTGCGGTCATATTCTTAAATCCATCTCTCAGCAGGAGGAAAGAGATATTCTTTTTGTTGCTACCGGAGCTCTTATGAGTCCAACCTCCAGTCTACAGGGACAGAGCATTCCCTGTATTGCACACCTGATAAGAATTACAAAATAAAAAAATCTGTGAAAATAATATAATATTGTTAATAAAAGGTATTTTCAAGAGGACTTTTTTGTGGTAATATAAGTTTATATCGCTATCTATATGGTACCAATACAAAGTTTGAGGTTCGATATGTTTAAGAAGTTGCAAAAGTTGGACCTGCTTGTCCTCAAGAAGATAAAGCATCTCCACACTCACGTTAACAATCGAATAATGGCAGTAGTCACTTATCTTGGCACAGGCGGACTCGTATGGTTTGCTATGTGCGTTCCGTTGATTATCTCCAAGCACTACCGCAACACAGGTATCAACATCCTGCTGGGTCTTTTTATTACCTGGCTAACAGGTGAGATTACCATCAAGCGACTGGTAGGCAGGGTTCGACCCAGCGAGGAGCTTCCCGAGGACGAACAGATTATCAAACGACCCAAGTATTACTCCTTCCCGTCAGGTCACTCTGCATCCTCCTTCTCGGTGGTAGCAGTTGTGCTCATTCGTTGCCCTTGGTGGATTATTCTTCCTGTGCTTGTACTGGCATCTCTTATAGCCTTCAGCCGTTTGTACCTCCGAGTACATTATCTCACGGATGTTGTTGCCGGTATCACCTGGGGACTTGTCTGCGGATTTTCCTCGGTAGCAATTTACAATGCAATATATCAGAACATCGTCGGTCTTCAGGCTTAATCGGAAGACCGACTTTATTTTTATCTCTTTGCGAGAAAAATAAAAATTTTTTATTTTTCTATACTTTTCGTTGACAAATATGATATTACATTTTGTAATATAAAAATCATTAAAATCCCAAAAAAGAATTAAACACAACAAAATAAAAATTAATTCAAAAAAGCAATTTTTCTTAAAATTTAGTAAAAATCAAGGCTGTACACCTTAGTTATCCACATTTTCCACATAGTTTTCCACATTTATGTTGATAAAAATGAATAATACATTTTGTATAGTTCTTTTTGCAAAAATTAAATGATTTCTAAAAAGAATTATTAATTTTCTAATTTTGCAATAAACCCTTTCAGCCAACAAGTTTCTGCACTTTTCTTGGTGTACCTCTGTGAATACTCTACCTTTGTTTTGGCAAAACTATCCGTATCACATACGAGGAAGGCGGAGCGTTATGATAAAAGGCATTAATCGACAGGTAATTGAGGTTAAGGACACAGGAAGCATCTATTACGAACAAGCCTGGCTTATGGTAAAACCCGAATACACCAGAATTCAACACAGCGTACTTGAAAACGAAGCTCGAAATCTTATAAAAAAAGCCGGTGCACCCTCCTGCAGTAAGCCTAAACGCAACCTGATGTTCTGGGTTTTGAGGCTTGGCATGGCGGCTATGTTCGGTTCCTTATGTACAATAGCAATTCTTTGGCGGTTGATTTAATCAACCGCCTTTTCTTTGCATATACACCACCTTGTCGCATATACATTATATATGTATAAGAGGTGATTTTTGTGTTAAATGATAAATTGTTCAAAAGACTGGAGATAGCCGGTGGCGCTTTTGTATTTTTGTTTGCCTGTTTTCTGCATTTTTTCTATGACCTGTCCCAAGGCTCAGTACTGGGTGCACTTTTTGGTGCTGTAAACGAAAGCGTCTGGGAGCACATCAAAATCTTTGCCTTGCCTTATATTATATGGGCAACCGTTGAGCTTTTATGGGCAAGACCTCCGCTGAAAAAATTTGTATGTGCAAAAGCTCTGGGCGTATATTCTCTCGGCTTTTTACTTGCAGGTTTTTTCTATCTTTATACTGCTCTATTGGGTCGCTCCGTAGTTGCCATAGATATAACCTCGGGTCTTGTTTTTTCCTTTATAGCCCATCTTATTTCCTACAAGGCTACACTTTGGGACAAAAACCAAGGACAATTATACTACACAGGACTTATGCTGTTACTTCTTGCATTAATAATGATTGTTTGCTTTACATATTATCCTCCTACCGACGGCTTATTCAAAGACCCTGTAACAGGAGGCTACGGAATCCAAAGCACTCCGCCTGACCAAGGAGCACAGCTTTTGGATTCAATCTACTGCTATTGATATTCTGCCAAAATAATCCTTACAAAAACACTGATATTTTTATAAAAATACTATTCTCAAAAAGGGGATTTTGTGTTATTATATAAAATGTATAGGTATTTCTCGGCGAAATGTGTTTCGAGAAGGGCAATCACCTTGCCAAAGGATGGATAATATGGCAGATTACAGCAAAGCAAACTCAACCAAAAATGAAGAAAACTCCCGAGGAGATATCATATTCGGCAGAAATCCCGTCAGCGAGGCAATCCGCAGCGGAAGAGCCATTGACTCTATAATAGTAGCCAAGGGTGCCAAGACAGGTGCCATTGTGGGCATACTTGCAAAAGCAAAAGAAAAGAAGCTTCGCATAAAAGAGGTTGACCCCAAGAAGCTTGATTATATGTGTGCAGGTGGCACACATCAGGGAATAGCCGCTGTAGCAGCCGTCTGCGAATACAAGGAGCTGGAGGATATCTTTGCCCTTGCAGAAAGCAGAAACGAAGACCCCTTTGTTATAGTGCTGGATGAGATTGAGGACCCTCACAATATGGGTGCCATTATCCGTACCGCCGAGTGTGCCGGTGCTCACGGAGTTATAATTCCTAACCGCAGAAGTGCCGGACTGAGCTTTACAGTGGGCAAAACCGCAGCAGGTGCCACAGAATATGTTCCTGTTGTCCGCGTTCCTAACATTCCCTCTGTGCTGGATACTCTCAAGGACAAGGGACTCTGGGTTTATGGTGCCGATATGGATGGCGAGGACTACCGAACCTGTGATATGAGCGGCGCCGTTGCTCTGGTAATCGGCAACGAAGGAAAAGGCATCGGCAGATTAGTCAGAGAAAAATGCGATGTCATAGTTTCTCTGCCTATGAAGGGAAAAATCAGCTCTCTCAACGCCTCTGTTGCCGCAGGTATACTAATGTATAAAGCTGCAGAAAAAAGAAACTAAAGGAAATCCGTTTTATATAAAGGAAGTGTGACCGACAATGAGCGACACCCCCATTAACACCCCTACAGGTACCGCAGACGATACCATTGACTCCATAATTTCCGAAACAAGATATCTCTCTGAGCAGGAGAAAATGGAAAAAGAAGCAAAGCGTATTACCGGCGGACCCAAAATGGAAGAAATATACAGTAACACCAGCAAAGAGGTAAGGCTGACCAACCAAAGTCCTCTGGATGCTGTACCTGACGAAGAAGATACCGAAGCTGACTCAACCGAGACAGCTTCTGAAAAATCCGAAGAAGATAAGGAACCCGACACCCTTGTAACTCTTGCACCCGAATATGACGAGGGAACCACCATTTCTGAGGAAATTATAGATTCTGTAGACAGCTTTAATGTTCGCTCTATACGAATGCAGGACGTAGATACTATCGACATTGACCTGGACAGCGAAGAGCCTTCGGAGGAACCCACAAAAGAAGCTGAGGCTCCCGCCCCGGAAGATACCCAAGCCACAGAGGAAGAGGATACCGACAACCTCAGCAACTTTGAGCGTTTGTTCGGAAAGCCCAAGCCTGTGGGGGCAGTACAAACTGTTGTATCCCGAGTCCCTGTGTATCAACACGAAAGCCGTGTAGACAAGGTTCATGTTCGTGCAGGAAAGTTCTCTGCCGTAGTGGAAACCGAATACAAAAAATATCTTGCCTCTCCCAATCCTGTAATATCCCAGAATCTGAAGCCGGAGCCCGAAGCTCCTGTACAGGAAGCAGAAAAGCCCGGCCCCAAAAAAATCGCGTCGGGTATTATGGGTAAGGTGGTAGGCTTCTTCTCCTCTCATGAGGACGACAATGACGACGACTTCAAAGAAAAAACCATTCAGATAGAAGATTACCGCAGTCATCAGGATGCTAAGTCCATTATGCAGGAGGTCAACTCCAACATTCGCAAAATGTTTATCAACAGCATTTTTACCGGTGTTCTCTTTATACTTACACTTGCTATCGCTATTGTAGGCAGAGCCCTTATGGATATACTTGCGGAAAATTTTGCTGTATCATTAGTTCTTGCTGTGCTTAATTTTCTCTTCCTTGCAGGAAGTATGTGGGTATGCCGAGTGACCCTTATGAACGGCTTATTCTCTCTGAAAAAGTTTAAGGGCAACTCCGATACCGCCGCTGCTATTGCCGCTACTGCTGCCGCTTTGCAGTCGATTGTCGCCTTGTTTGCTCCCACCCGATTCTTTGGCGGAGGACAGTACCTGTATACCTGCGTGGCAATTCTGGCTCTTGCACTTAACTGTGTCGGCAAATTATTTATGGTTCTGCGTGTTAAGGATAACTTCAAGTTTGTTACCGCAAAGGCATCGTCTACATATGCCGCAAAGATTTACACCAACGAGGATATTGCCCGTCAGCTTATGAGCGGTACTGCTCAGGACAAGCCCATTGTGGCTTTTCAGCACGAAACCGACTTTATGAGCGACTTTCTGAGGCTTTCTTACTCTCCCGACCCCAGCGAGGATATGGCAAGTAAGATTGCTCCCGTAACTATTTTATGTTCACTTTTTGTATCCCTGCTCTACGGCATTATCTCAAAGGATGTGTGGGGAGCCTTCTCTGCATTGGCTGTTATGGCTTGTGTTTCTGCACCGATTTGCGATTTGTTGGCAGTTAACCTGCCCTTGAGAATACTGTGCAAGGACACTCTTCACAAAAATGCTATGATAAGCGGTTATCCCTCTGTAAGACAATTTTGCGACACAAAAGCAGTCATCTGCGAGGCAAAGGACCTTTATCCTATAGACAGCATCTCTCTCAACGGAGTTAAGGCTTTTTCAAACCACAGGATAGAAGAGGGTATGCTTGCCGCCGCCGCTGTTTTGCGAGAGGCCAACAGTCCTATGGCTTGTGTATTTGACCATATTGTTTCCGACAAGGGCGGCAAACTGCCCAAGGTTGAAAGTGTTCTTTACGAAGATCGTCTGGGACTTGTCGGCTGGGTTGACGGCGACAGAATTCTGGTGGGCAACCGTGCTCTTTTGGACAAATACGCTATCCAGCCCCCCTCAGAGGACTTTGAGGACAAGCAGAAAAAAGAGGGCAGACAGGTTACATATCTTGTTCGCTCAGGTGAGCTTTTAGCAATGTTTGTTACCACCTACGGCACTACTCTGCGTATAGCCGAACAGCTGCAGAAGGCCGAGGAAAACGGCATCAGCCTTCTTGTCCGCACAACAGACTGCAACATTACAGGCGAAAAAATTGCCGACGATTTCGGTATTTTCTTCAGAAGCGTCAAGGTGCTTCCCACAGGACTTGGCAATGTATGTCAGGAGATCACCTCTGCTAAAGAAGACTCCAGCCGTGCATATCTTGCAACCAGAGGCTCCTTCCTGTCTTTCCTTCGTGCTGTTTCAGGTTGCGTAAAGCTTAAGTCCAACATTTCCCTTGCTGTTATTATTCAGCTTATCGGCGTTGTGCTTGGTGTACTGCTTATATCCAGCATTGCTCTCTTTGCAGGAGTAGATGCCATTAAGAATATAGAAATTCTGCTTTATGTTGTATTCTGGGCAGCTGCCTCTATAATAGCCCCTGCTATACAAAAGCCCTGATTTCAAATTCCAAGGAGTTGATTATATGCTTATTGCACCCTCTTTACTTTCCTGTGATTTTTCTCGCTTTGGCGAGGAAATCAGCCGAATGGACAAAGCAGGTGCCGACTTTATGCATCTGGATGTTATGGACGCACACTTTGTTCCAAACCTTACTTTTGGTGCTCCTGTACTCAAGTGGGTGAGGAGTTATTCCGACAAGCCCTTTGATGTACATCTTATGATATCCGAACCCCTCAGGTATATTGATGACTTTGCTGATGCCGGTGCAGACATTATCACCTTCCACGTAGAGGCTGACAGTGACATTGCCGAAACAATCAACAAAATCAAAAGCCGCGGTGTTAAACCCGGACTTGTAATTAAACCAAACACCCCTGCCGAAGCTGTCTTTCCTTATCTTAATGATATATATATGGTGCTGATAATGACTGTGGAGCCCGGCTTTGGCGGTCAGTCCTTTATGGAGGATATGCTGCCAAAAGCCGTAGCAATCCGCAGGGAAGCAGAACGCATCGGAAACAGCACCCTGCTTATTGAAGCAGACGGCGGAATCGGTGAAAACAACATTCACCTCCTTCATCAGGCAGGAGTAGATATATGTGTAGCCGGTACCTCTGTGTTCAAGGCGGAGGATGCCGCCGTTGCTATTACAGCAATGAAATCCAAGTGTGTCTGACACATATATAATCGGTTATTAGAACTTATTTGTTCTTAATAATAAATATTTTTAAGGAGGTTTTTTCGAGATGAGAAACATGAAGAAGATCTTATCTGTAGTACTCGTTCTTATGCTGACACTTTCTGCATTTACTTTCAGCGTAGTTGCATCCGCTTCCGTTAACACAGACGGCGATTATGTTGTTGCTACAGCTGACGAGGCAACAGTTGATGAGGCTACTGCTGATGAAGCAACAGCTGATGAGGCTACCGGCGATGAAGCTACCGGTGACGAAGCTACCGGCGACGAAATCCTTGGCGATGCCAACGGCGACGGCATAGTTAACATCAAAGATGCTACACTCATCCAGAAAGTTCTTGTTGACCTTGCTCAGTTCTCCTCAGAGGCTACCGCTAAGGCTGCCGACGTTGACGAAAACGGCATTGTAAACATCAAGGATGTTACTGCTATCCAGAAGTACCTTGTTGACCTTGACACAGGTCTCAACATTGGTAAGTAATTGCTTTAGCAAGAACAAAACACATGTAAATAACGAGGACCCGCAGTTTATTCTGACGGGTCTTTGTTATTTTCTGTAAAACCTCAAAATTGATTGACTTTTTTCCTTTTTTATCATATTATTGAAACAGCAATTTAATAATGCAAAGGAGAGACCATTATGAAAACTTTAAGAAAAATATTGTCACTGGTACTGGCAGTTCTCTGTGTAGCTTCCTGTATGAGCTTTACTGTAGCAGCCGAGACAGAACCGGAGGACACAAACATTTACTTTGAAGTTCCCGAATTCTGGGGGGAATACACAAGGGTTTACTGCCACATTTGGGTATACGAAGGGGATGAACTTGCTACCTGGCAAAGCAAGAAGGAAACCTGTACCGCTACCGATATAGAGGGTGTATATTCCTATGATACCTCTAAGGTTGGCGGTCTCTCAGAGGATACCCTCTACGGCGTAATCTTCAGTATTACAGAAGGCTCCCAGACCTACGACACCTTTATGGGCTATGAATGTCTGGGCGATACTCTCTACTGTGTTGAAGAGCCCTTTGAAAACCCCGAGGACAGCTCCAAGGTTGCATGTGGTGCATTCTGGAAAAACCAGGACGAAACTAAATACGGCCCTGTTAAGCAGGTTACTTCTATCGGCAACGTTGTTGGCACAGCAATCCCCGAGGGAAAGAATAACGTTGACCTCTTTATGGACTTTATCGATAACGGCAGATTTGAAAATGCTCTTAAGGTTACAGGTATTTCTGAAGAGGAAATAATATTAAATGTTATTTTGGGCCTTGAGATGACAGAGGAGGAGCTTCTTGAGCTTCTGGAGATACTTGACCCTTCAACTCCTGACGAGGCAATCCCCGATGAGAATGCTACCATAGACGAGGTTGTTATTCTGGGCGATGCCTACAAGGACGGCGTTGTAAACATCAAGGACGCAACCTTTATCCAGAAGGTTATCGCAGGACTCGAGGAATTTGCGAGTGTATTCGATTCCAAGGCAGCAGACGTAAACTACGACGGCTCTATTAACATTAAGGACGTTACCGCTATTCAAAAGCATCTTGCAGGTCTTGACACAGGGCTTGAGGATATCGGCAAGTATATCTGATAAAAATATACATTAAACAACAAAAAGGACTATCTCACTCTTAAGCGGGATAGTCCTTTTCCTATTAATAAATTCTGTGAAAAATAAAAAAACCGCCGAGCAATCTCGACGTAACATCCAAAACCATTATGTGGTGCCGGTGACCGGACTTGAACCGGTACGGTATTGCTACCGAGGGATTTTAAGTCCCTTGTGTCTGCCATTCCACCACACCGGCAGAATAAAAAAATGGTGACCCGGACGAGAATCGAACTCGTGTTACCGCCGTGAAAGGGCGGTGTCTTAACCTCTTGACCACCGGGCCACATGGTAGCGGAAATAGGACTTGAACCTACGACACTTCGGGTATGAACCGAATGCTCTAGCCAACTGAGCTATTCCGCCATATGTGCTACCAACGTAGCAAAGACTATTATATTTGATACCGCCCGATTTGTCAAGTGTTTTTTCACAATATTCTCTAAAAGATTTTTACATTTTGACTCTAAGTTAAAGAGTAATATTTTCCGTGAAATCACAGCCTTGCAAACAAACAGCCCCCGACTGCTATGCAGTCGGGGGCTTGTGGTATTAAACCGCTAAATGCTTCTTAGAGAAACTGTGTCAGATTACTGCTCTGCTCTCTTCTTAAGCTCCTCGTAACGAGCTACTGCATTTGCCTTTGCATCCTCAAAGAGCTCTTCTGCTCTCTCGGGGAAGGAACGTGTCAGTGAGCTGTAACGAGCCTCGCTGAGAATGAACTCCTTGTAATCAGCCACGGGAGCCTTGCTGTCAAGGATGAAGGGATTCTTGCCCTCTGCCTTGAGTCTGGGATCAAAGCGGAAGTTGTTCCAGTATCCGCAGTCAACGGCACGAGCCATTTCCTTCTGACAGTTAACCATACCGCCCTTGATGGAGTGCATCTCACAGGGAGCGTATCCGATGATAAGTGAAGGACCGTTGTAGCTTTCTGCTTCTCTGATAGCCTTAAGAGTCTGATTCATATCAGCACCCATAGCAATCTGAGCAACATAGATGTAACCGTAGCTCATTGCGATGTCTGCAAGGCTCTTCTTCTTGATAGCCTTACCTGCAGCTGCAAACTGAGCAACCTGACCAATCTGGGAAGCCTTGGAAGCCTGACCGCCTGTGTTGGAGTAAACCTCGGTATCGAATACCATAATGTTGATGTTCTCGCCTGTAGCAAGTACGTGGTCAACACCGCCGAAGCCGATATCGTATGCCCAACCGTCACCGCCGAAGATCCATACGGACTTCTTGGACAGGAACTCGGAGTTATCTATAACGTCACGGCAGATATCACAGTCAGCGTTTGCTGCCTTAAGTGCTGCGGTAAGAGCCTTGGAAGCGGCTGCGTTCTTGTCGCCGTCCTCCAGAGTTGCAAGGTACTCCTCAGCTGCTGCCTTAACCTCAGCTGCTGCCTTGTCAGAAGCTGCAATCAGCTTAACCTTCTCGATAAGTCTGTCACGGATAGCCTTCTGGCCAAGGTACATACCAAGACCGTGCTCAGCATTATCCTCAAAGAGGGAGTTTGCCCATGCAGGACCGTGACCGTCCTTGTTGGTTGTATAGGGAGATGTTGCTGCAGGACCGCCCCAGATAGAGGAACAACCTGTAGCATTGGAGATGTACATTCTATCACCAAAGAGCTGTGTGATAAGACGTGCATAAGAGGTCTCTGCACAACCTGCGCAAGAGCCGGAGAACTCAAGGAGAGGCTGCTTGTACTGAGAACCGATAACATTAAGGTTAGCGGTGGTCTCGGGCTTCTCTGTTACATTTGCAACACAGTAATCGAATACTGCCTGTTCTGCCTCCTGAGACTCTCTTGAAACCATAGTCAGGGAGTTTGTGGGACAAACGCCGATACAAACACCGCAACCCATACAGTCAAGGGGAGAAACAGCCAGAGTGTACTTGTAATCTGTCTTAACAACAGGCTTGGGAGCAACCTTCATATTCTCGGGAGCTGCTGCAACCTCTTCCTCAGTAAGAGCGAAGGGACGGATTGTAGCGTGAGGACATACGAATGCGCACTTGTTACACTTAGCACAGGTCTCTGCATTCCACTCAGGAACCATAACTGCAACACCGCGCTTCTCGTAAGCAGAAGCACCATGCTCAAATGTACCGTCAACGTGGTCCATAAATGCAGATACGGGGAGAGAGTCACCGTCCATCTTGGAAACAGGAATCATAATGCCGTCAACCATCTTAACCAGCTTCTCGGGACCTGCAGAAGCAGCTACACATGCATCATCCTCAGCAGTTGCCCAGTCAGCAGGAACGTCAACCTTAACAAATGCAGAAACACCGGCATCAATAGCCTTGTGGTTCATATCAACGATATCCTGACCCTTCTTAAGGAAGGACTTTGTAGCGGCATCCTTCATATACTGAACTGCCTCGTCAAGGGGAAGAACCTTTGCAAGTGCAAAGAAGGCTGCCTGAAGAATTGTATTTGTACGTTTGCCCAGACCGATTTCTGCAGCAGCGTCAATAGCATTAACTGTGTAGAGCTGGATGTTGTTCTGTGCGATGTAACGCTTTGTCTCTGCGTTGAGATGCTCAGAGAGCTCCTCTGCAGTCCACTGGCAGTTAATCATAAATACACCGCCGGGCTTAACATCCTGAACCATCTTGTAGCCCTTGATTACATAAGAGGGGTTGTGACAAGCAACGAAGTCAG
>CAZRLC010000038.1:0-15359 GCA_964600975.1 uncultured Ruminococcus sp. | reverse complement strand
TCTTGTATGTGAGGCAAATTGTACCCTCGCAGTTGATAAAAATATTCTTATATCATAAAAGGCAAAAGAAACGGTGCAACCTTTATAAAGAGGCTACACCGTTTTTACATATTCTAATAAGTTGTAAAGAATTATATAAGTTTTTAACCTAAAATTCACATCAGGCAACGGATGCTATGTCCTTACCCTCGGCAAGTAAAAGCAAATTCTCACCCAAAGCGGTTATGTAGGACTTATATACGTAACCTACACTCTCGCCATTCAGAACAGAGATTACCTTCTGTGTGCCTGTTGACTTGAACACCACTGTGTCCGAAGCTCTGTCGGTGTTGTAATTATAGGTAACCGCCAGAAGCTGCTCAGAGGTATTCTCTGAGCCTGATGTACCGCCTATCTCCATAAGAGCCAAATCCTGATACAATACATAGAACATATCAGGGTCTACAGAGGTACCGTTTAGGCTCACTTTGTACTCGGTTTCTGTGGAGGTGCTACCGTCCTCTAAGGTAGTGGTAACCTCTTCGGTAGAAAGCTCAAAGGTGTAACTCTCTGTGCCGTAAGTAACAGTCACCGACTCAAGGGCAGTATAGTTGGGATAAAGCACATACTCACTTCGGAGCTTCTCCATAGATGTGGTAGCCCAGGCTATATTGGAGGCAAGAATGCGGTACACCACCTTGCCGTTTTCCTCCATCATATACACATAACCGGAGGAATCCTGCTCTGAAGCTTTAAGAGAAACTGTGAGGGTTTTGTCCTCGCTGGAAACCTCATTTCCCTCGGTGTCATACTCTGTATCGGTGTATGAGTAGGTAGTGTTGACTGTAGCAAAGGGGCTGTCAAGTCCATATTCGGCTATCTGCTTTTTGTCGGGATTGACGCAGACTACCGACTCTGCCACTAAAGATTTAATGGTGCCCACAATGTTGGAGCCCTCGGTGGTGCTGACTGCTTTATTGCCGTGAGAGGACATCAGGTAGTAAGCACTCAAGTCGGTGTCGGTATTGGCTACTATAACTACCTCTTCTTCAAGGTGTGTTCCGCCTAGGGTAATCTTGTCGAAGCAGTCGTCAGCAACAGAGGTATAGTCGCCGTTAATGGAAGTGCTGAACAGGTCTGTTATCTTAAAGAGAAGCGGTTCCATATCCGAAGCAGATACCACATACACTGTGTCTGAGTCGCCGAACTGAATATAACAGTATTCGCCACCTGCGGCATCGTCACCAAGACGAACTTCGGAATAGGTGCCGTCTGTATAATAAACAGTCGCTTCACTGCGAGGCTCGTCAAAACCGTAGTCCGAGGCACCCTCGCCCAGGTCTGCCACCTTGGTGAACTCAATATTACACAGAGCACTTGCAAGTAACGAGGGGTTTGTAGAAGCAAGGCTATAATCCTCAAAGCCCTCCAAAGTATAGACAGTAGCCTCTGTAGTTCCGTCGTCATTTACAGGAGTTGTCACCAGGAAGGTGTAGCTTCCGCTGTCTGTACTAACTGATATCTTCTCTATCTGAGAGGGTACATATTCTATAAGTGTTCCGAAGGAGTTGTTTTCAATCTCACCGTCGGAATTTGTATTAATCACCGCGGTGTGTAAGCCGTCCTCGTTTACCGAGGTTGACATATCAATGCCGTAGTCAATGACACCCTGACTGCCCTCTTCCCCCAAGCTTTGCCAGGGAACAAGCACAACCACAAGTATAAGCGCCACTATAACCACAAGCGTCACACAGGCAATAATTAGTTTTTTCATTGATTTATTCATCAGCGGTTTCTCCTTCTAACCCAGATAACAAGACCTGTTACCACAACGCCAACAGGAATAAGCACAACGAAGAAGATGAATATCATAACCTGCTGAAGATTTGTTACAGCCAGAGTATCAATGCTAAGGTCTACAGACTCAACGAGTATAACAGCCTCGTTATCTGTCAGAGTGTTGAGGATACTCACGAAATATGCAGAGTTATTAAAGTTACTGCTATAGCTGGAGTACAGCCAATCGTTGCTGAGTCCGTCATAAGAGCCCCATACAATTACATTTGATGAGGCATCATCATCGTTTGTCTTTGTGGATATTGCCGCTGCATTCAGTGCCTCTCCGTCATTGTCTATATACTCAATCTCACTATCGGAATCCACAGGAGGAATCAGAATCTGAGCCATATCGGAAGAAGTCAGCAAAGGTGTAGCCATAGAGCTGTCAAGAATCTCAACAGGCATACAGTAGGGCATCAATACAGAGAGGGACTTGTCGCTGAGACCCTCGGTGTAGGTGTCGTCACCGTAGCTTGTCATAGGATAAAGCCTACTGCTGTCTCCCATCATAGAAAGCCCTCTGGTAAGGTCGGTTTCGTTAATGTATCCCTCGCCAACTGCAAGTCCCCACTGCTCCAAAAACAGGTCAAGGTTTGTCATATCTTCCTCGCCATTGTCATAGGGAACATAGAAGAGAGTTTTTCCGTAGTCGCCTGAGTTATTGAGCCACTGAGAAAGAGCATCAACTGCCTCAGAGGTAAGGTCCACAGAGGGAGCCATCATAATAATAATATCTGTGTCCTCAGAGGGAGTCTGAGTCAGAAGATTCAGATATTCCACCTCGTAGGCGTTGTCGTCAAGGACAACGGGCAGATAGGAACAGTAACTTGAAAAATCGGAATTTTCGTTGAAGAATTCTCCGTTACCTGTTGTAAGGGCTACCTTAATTATCTTATCTGCAGTAATCTTTTGGATTCCGGAGAGAACCTCCTGCTCCAGATACTGTCCTGAAATAACAATATTATAGCTTGAATCATAGGAGGCATAGAACACATCATACATTCCAAGACACTCGTACTTACCTGTGTTTGCATCCTCCACAATTATAAGGTTGTATCCGTTTGTCCAGTCTATATCAGGATATTTCTCTGATAAGGAGCTTACCGAAATAGCGGTAACATCCACATACTCAAGGTTTATGTTCTTATTAAGTGACATATCGCGAAGAAGCTGATTGACCTGATATCCGTAAGCGGAATCTACAGAGAGAAGCTGCTCCTCCTCCATAAGCACACGGAGGTTTATCTCTGTATCCAGATACTCAAGGTATTCCTCGGTAGTTTTCTGGATAGAATAGGAGCCGTCCGAGGTCATATCCGCCTCAAGAGAGGGGAATTTGTTTACAAGGAAGTTTGCAAGTACATTTACACCTGCAAAGACAAGCAGGATTATAATAACAAAAATTGTGTTTATAACCTTACGCTGTTTATTTGTCATACGATTTTTGGAGGTATTTTCCATATTATTAATACTCATTTTGCCTACCTCCTTATGCAAAGCGTTTTCTGTCAAGGACTCTGCCTGTAAGGAACAAAAACAGTCCTATCCAGCTTATATAGAATACTATATCCGCAGGATTCAGCACACCGCTTATAAGATTCTCGTAGTGTGAGGTAAGAGAAAGCTTATCCAGTACCACAACCTCATAGCTTGTGGAGAACAGCGTATTAACGAAGTTCTGCACAGCATATACAATAGAATCATAAAGCATAAGCACAAGTCCTGTGCCAAGACCGATTACTGCTGCGATAATCTGATACTCAGTTAGCGAGGAGTAAAAAATATTTATTGCCAGAAGGGCTGAGCCTAAGAGCATACTTCCAAGCCAGGAGGTAAACAGCACACCCCACTGCATTGTAGCCCCCGAAACAGTCAAAAGAATGGTTAAAGCATACACAAAGTATATCAGGTTGCAAATAGTATAAAGTGCCAGAGCACTGAGATATTTACCCAGAACAATCTCCCAGAGCTTAACGGGAGCAGTAAGAAGAGCTTGGTCTGTTCGCTGACGCTTTTCCTCCGCAAAAGACCTCATAGTTATCAGAGGTGTAAGGAAGAACACAACGTAGAGCATACTGTTGATAACCTCAACTATACTGTTATAGGAGCTGAGGAAACAAATAAGCCAGAAGAAAAAGCCTGAAAGCAACAGGTACAGTCCGATTACTATGTAACCCAGCATAGATGTAAAGTAAGATGTAAAATCTCTTTTGAATATAGCAATCATCAGTCTTCTCCTCCTTTTCTTTTTCTTGTTCGTTCAACCTTGGTTGTGCCTGTAAGCTGAAGGAAGCTTTCCTCAAGGGACATACCTGCATCCTTCATCTCCAGAATGGGACAGTCAATCTTTGAGAGTGCTCTGAACACGCCCCGACGTACATCCACATCCTTTTTATAGTCAACAATATATTGGTAAATACCCACTGACTCCTGACCCACTCTGCGAACCTTTACAACACCGTCCACATCACCCAAGGATGAGAGCACCGATGAATGTGCACCATCTACTGTGAGAGCAAGTTTCTTTGTATCTGCGGTGATATTTGAGATTTCGTCGGTCTTGGCATCTGCGGTAAGCTCACCGTTTGATATAACAACTATACGGTCGCAAATAGCAGACACCTCTGACAAAACATGGGATGAAAAAATAACTGTGTGCTTCTTACCCAGACTCTTAATCAGAGAACGCATCTCAATAATCTGTCTGGGGTCAAGACCTACAGTCGGCTCATCCAGAATAAGCACAGGAGGATTGCCGATTAAAGCCTGTGCAAAGCCAACTCTCTGCTTGTAGCCCTTGGACAGGTTGCGGATAACTCTATCTCGGATATCGGCAATTTTAACCAGCTCCATAATTTCTGTAAGATGCTCTTCACGGGGAAGCTTCACCTTTTTGAGTCCGTAGATAAACTCCAGGTATTTTTCTACGGTCATATCCAGATATAAAGGGGGAAGCTCCGGCAGATAGCCTATACGAGCACGAGCCTCCATAGGCTCATCCAGAATATCGTAGCCGTCAATGGTTACAGAACCGCTTGTAGCCGAGAGATAACCTGTGATAATATTCATTGTTGTGGTTTTTCCGGCACCGTTAGGGCCAAGAAAACCCAGTATTTCACCTTTCTCTGCAGTGAAGCTTATACCCTTAACTGCCGAGACATCACCGTAATTTTTTACGAGGTCTTTTACCTCTACCATTTGCTGTCACTCCTTATGAGTAATATCCTGCTGCAATAAATCACAGCAGGATAAATGTAATTATATATTAAGTTGTTAAAGCCACGCCATAGCAAATCAGAAAAAATCATTGTTTCATCACACTTTTTCATTTTTCCGACACAAAGGCGATATTATAAGGCTAAAAAGTCCTTAATTGTACCCTGAGGACAGGCAGACACACAGGCATTGCATCCGGTACATTTCTGAGAGTCAACGGATGCTACAAAATTCTGTACCGTTACTGCCCCTGCCTCGCAGACTTTTTCGCACTTTTTACATCCGATACAGGCTGCTTTACACGCCTTCTTAGCCACAGCACCCTTGTCCTTGTTGAAGCAACGCACTATAGCCTGAGTTTTGTAGGGAACAATTGTGATTATATTTCTGGGACATGCGGATACACACACAGCACAGGCTTTGCACAAATCTGCATCCACATGGGCAACTCCGTTACAGATATTAATTGCACCGTAGGGACAGACGGCTTCACAGTCACCAAGACCCATACAACCGAAGCCACACTCTCCTACTCCGCCGTGAATGGACATTGCCGCCGCACAGGATTTGATACCCTGATACAACATCTTGTCCTCTGTGTTATCACAACTTCCCATACAGCGGACAACGGCAGCCTTACGCTCAACTAAAGCGGCCTCCTGTCCGAGAATCTCTGCCAGAGCCTTGGCACACTCAGCACCACCGGGAGCACAGGCTCCGTTTTTTGTGTTGCCCTCTGCCAGAGCCTTGGCATATCCCGAACAACCCGAGTATCCACAGGCACCGCAATTAGCACCCGGAAGAGCCTCGGTAAGAGCCTGAACCTTTTCGTCAACAGGCACCGCCATAATAATAGAGGCTATGGCAAGTATAAGTCCTATAACAAGACCTATTCCTGCAACAATGAGTGCGGCAATAAGTATCATATTAAAATCCATATCCGCACCCCCTTAGCCTAACATATTCTCAACCAATCCCGAAAAACCCAGGAAGCTGAGAGAAACAAGGGAGGCTGCCACCAGAGTTATAGGCAGACCCTTGAGGGATTTGGGGATATCTGCACTTTCCAGCCTCTGTCGTACACCTGCAAACATTACCATTGCTACCAGAAAACCTATACCTGCACCCAAAGCATTAACAAGTGCATGTACATATCCGAAGTCAGCACCCGAACGCTCAACAACCAGCATCGTAACGCCAAGCACCGCACAGTTGGTAGTAATCAAAGGCAGATAGATGCCCAGCGAATTATAGAGGGAGGGGATGTACTTTTTGAGGATAATCTCCACAAGCTGAACAAGTCCTGCGATAATAATAATAAACACGATTGTCTCCAGATATTCCAGAGAAGCAGGTACCAACAGGTACATATATATGGGATAGGTAACTGCAGTAGCAAGTACCATTACAAAGGTAACTGCAGCACTCATACCCAAAGCGGTGTTTACCTTTTTGGAAACACCAAGGAAGGGACAAATACCCAGAAACTTGCTGAGAACATAGTTCTCTGTAAGTATAGCAGCAAGGAATACCGCAACTAAGCCTTTAATCATACCGGGGCACCTCCCTGCTGTGTATTTTCCTGAGAAGCCTCAACACATTGTGTGCATTCCTTTGCCTCTGTCTTTGCTACAGAGCATCTGCCCTTAAGGGGACAGTTGCCACAGCCTGTAGCCTTGGGGGGCTTCTTGCCGCTGAGCTTCGCCGCAAGGGCTATAAGCATACCGAATACAAAGAATCCGCCGGGAGGCAACAAGAAGATAATTATCTGAAGCTCACCGGGTAAATCCATACCAAACCAGGTACCGTTACCAAGTATCTCACGGATTGAACCCATAAGCAGAAGGGTTGCCGTAAAGCCTATTCCCATTCCCAAGCCATCAAGTATAGAGGGCAAAACGGGATTTTTACTTGCGTACATTTCGGCTCTTCCGAGGATAATGCAGTTAACAACAATCAAAGGCAGGTAGATTCCCAGACTCTCGTCAATAGAGGGAGCAAACGCCTTTACTATCATCTGTACCACGGTAACAAAGGTAGCGATAATAGTAATGTAAGCAGGGATTCTTACCTTATCGGGGATAATCTTTCTCATAGCGGAAATAACCGCATTAGAGCAGATGAGAACTATTGTTGCCGCAATACCCATACCGATAGCATTGGAGGCCGCAGTTGTAACCGCCAACGTGGGACAGGTTCCCAGAACAAGGCACAGCACGGGATTTTCCTTTATAATACCCTTTGTGACCTCACGAACATAGTTGTACTTTTTCTTTTCAGTCGGATTTGCTGACATCAGTTCTCACCTCCTTCAAGAGAATTGTATACCGCAATCGCTTCGTTCACTGCCTGTGTTACAGCGTTGGAGGATATGGTTGCACCGGTAAGGGCGTCTATTTTACCCTCGCTGCCACCCGTTCCGTCTTTAGTAACTGTAAAGGTGCCTCCTGAGGAAAGCGTTTGTTTATACATATCTGTAAAGGTTTCTTTTGTACAGTTGGCACCCAGTCCGGGAGTTTCCTCGTGAGATAGTATCTCAACGCCTGTTATCTCTCCCTCGGTGCTGATACCAACCATTATCTCAATATCACCGCCATAACCCTTGTAAGAAGAGGGAATGGCGTAGCCTATGTGCTCACCCTGAGAGTTAAGAGCTCTGTAAACCTCAATCTCCAGACCCTCGGCACCTTCAAACTCCTGTGCCTCGGGGCATACACTCTGCATAGCCTCTCGGGCAGTTTGCTTCTCTATCTCTGCAATGGGGGCCTTTGTCAGTTCGTTGGTACCTGCCAGAAGCACCGCTACCACAAGGCAGATAAGGAAAAGAGAAATTGCGGGAACAAAAATATCCTTAAAATTTATCTTTTTCATTTCTCTGCCCCCTTCTTTTTCTTTTCATATCCAAAGGGTCTGGGAGCAGTTGCCTTCTCTATGAGGGGGGTCAGAATATTCATAAGCAGAATAGAGAAGGACACACCCTCGGGCAGGTTTGCGTAAGTTCTGATAAGTAAAGTCAGAACACCGCAGCCTACGGCATATATTACCTTTCCCCACTTTGTAACAGGAGAGGTAACGTAATCGGTAGCCATAAAGATTGCACCCAGCATAAGTCCGCCTGAGAGAATCTGCTCTACAGGGTCAAGTCCCAGTATAAGGGACATCACTGCTGCAGTACCGATATATACAAGAGGAATAGTAGGGACAATTACCTTTTTAATCAGAAGATATATTCCGCCAAGTATAAGTGCCACGGCACAGGTCTCACCCAGAGAACCGCCGTGGTTACCTATAAGAAGCTGAAGGTAAGAGTATGTACCCGACTGAGACGCAAGAGGTGTTGCACCGGTAACTGCATCTACACCCTGAAGCGATGAGGGTACCCAGGTGGTCATAGCGGTTGGGAACGAAACGGTAAGTATAATTCTTGCTGCCAATGCAGGGTTTACAAAGTTCATACCGATTCCGCCGAACATCTGCTTGACTACCACTATAGCAGCCACAGAGCCGAACACCGCCATCAAGGGGTTAAGACTTGCAGGAAGGTTAAGTGCAAGTAACACACCTGTTACTGCTGCCGACAAGTCGCCGATTGTCTGATCACGCTTCATGATAATTCTGCACAGATACTCCGTGAGCACACAGGTAAACACACAAATACCGATAAGCATCAAAGCCCGAAAGCCAAAATATACTACCGACATTATACAGGCAGGTAAAAGAGCAATCAGTACATCAAGCATAATCTTTCTTGTACTTGCAGTTGAACGCAAATGGGGAGATGAGGCTGTATACATTTTTTTCATATTACTTATCCCCCTTCTGCTTTTGCTGAGCACGGTAGGCTCCGAGCTTTGACTTTCCGAGTCGGATAGTCTGTACTATATGTCTGTGTGCAGGACAGCTGTACGCACAGCTTCCGCACTCCATACATGTCATAATCTGATTTTTCTCCATTGCCTCAAAGTCGTTGAGCTTAACCGCAGCGGTAATAGCCGTGGGCATAAGCCTCATGGGACAAGCAGCTACACATCGTCCGCAACGGATACAGTCTGTTGGCGTGTATAGCCTTGCCTCTTTCTCTGCAAAAGCAAGAATCGCATTGTTCTGCTTAAGCACAGGCAGACTGTCGTCTATAAGGGCTATACCCATCATGGGTCCGCCCATAAGGAGCTTTCTCGGTTCCTCCTTATATCCTCCGCAGAACTCCATAACCTTACTGATAGGAGTTCCTATGGGAACGATTACATTCTTAGGCTCCTTAACTGCACTTCCGTCTATAGTGAGTCTCTTTTTTACAAGAGGCATACCCGTCTTCATATAGTCGCTGAGGAACGCTACCGAGGTAACGTTCATTACTATACAACCTGCATCAGAAGGAAGCTTACCGGCAGGAACCTCTCTGCCTGTACAGGCTTTGATAAGCACCTTCTCTGCACCCTGAGGATAGGAGGCCTTAAGAGGAAGTATTCTCACCTTGTCCTCGGGGTCATACTTTTCGTTGTCTGCAATCTCTCTGAGGATTTTTATTGCTTCGGGTTTATTATCCTCGATTCCGATAATAACCCTGTCTATACCCAGTATCTCCGTAACGGTATATACACCCGAAATAACCGCCCATGAGTTTTCAATAACCTCTCTGTTATCAGCGGTAATATAAGGCTCACACTCGGCACAGTTAATAAGCAGGGTGTCAATGTTCTTGTCCTCGGGGACACTCAGTTTAACATGAGCAGGAAAACCTGCACCACCGAGACCTACAAGTCCACTGGCTCTGACAGCCTTTAGGAAATCCTCCATATTCTCTACCCTCGGAGCCTTCAGCTCAGGGTCGGGAGTATCCTCGCCGTCAGAGGTAATAACCACTGCATCCACAGGCACACCTGAGGGGAGGTTAATTTTTGTAACACTCTTTACCGTACCGCTGACGCTGGAATGAATCGGTGCCGATACATAAGCCTCGCTGTCACCTATAACCGTACCCACATACACCTTGTCTCCCGGTGCAACCGTTACCTTACAGGGTACACCGATGTGCTGACTCATAGGGATAATAACCTCCTCCGGTGAGGGCATTACCACACTCTCGGTATGTGCCGTACCTTTTCTATGGGGAACCTTGGCACCTCCTGCAGTGCGAAAAGGACGCTTAGGAAATATAGTCTTATCTTTACCCATATTTTAACCTCCTGATAAAAGAAGCGTTTATGAACTTGCCGAAATAATACATCCCTCTGAAAAAGAATATTCTTCCGCTAACAATTAATAATAATTATATCATTCATATGGTTTTTTTACAATAGTAAACCATAAACTAACAGAGAAAAATTATGTAATTTTTTGAAAAGGAATTACACACGAAAAGGACGGAAATCAAATGGATTATCTTAATGCTTTCTGGGTGGGCGGACTTATCTGTCTGTTTGCACAACTGCTTATTGACCTGACAAAACTCACTCCTGCCAGAATACTTACGGGTTGTGTGGTGCTGGGAGTGGTGCTTTCTGCGGTAGGTCTTTATGAGCCCTTTGCAGAGTTTGCAGGAGCAGGGGCTACGGTACCGCTTCTGGGCTTTGGCCACCTTATGGCACAGGGGGTGAAGGATGCCGTGGATACACAGGGTGCTCTGGGAATACTCTCCGGAGGACTTACCTCTTCTGCCGCAGGAATCGCCGCCGCTATCGTGCTGGGACTTGTGGCAAGTTTTGTGGGCAAATCCAGATTCAAAAAATAAACTCCGGCTTCTCAAAATTAACCACAAAAAATCCCACTCAAAATCCCCACAACCATAAAAAATGCACTTGAAAAGATAGATGTGCCGTTGTATAATATTCTGTGGATTGTTTTGAGCAGTCTTTAATTTATTCAAGTAATCGGTGAGGTGGTATCCCGTGGCGGCTATAGGCTTCGATAACAAAAAATATCTCAGTATGCAGTCAGAGCGTATCAAGGAACGCATAAAGCAGTTCGGCGGAAAGCTCTATCTTGAATTCGGCGGAAAGCTGTACGACGATAACCACGCTTCCCGAGTTCTTCCCGGCTTTGAGCCCGACAGCAAACTTCAGATGCTTATGCAGCTCAAGGACCAGGCTGAGATTGTTATTATCATCAATGCCGGTGATATTGAGAAAAACAAGGTTCGAGGAGATCTGGGCATCACCTACGACTTGGACACACTTCGTCTTATTGACGTGTTCCGCGGTGTGGGACTTTACGTAGGAAGTGTAGTGCTGACCTGCTACGCCAACCAGCCCTCGGCAAACAAATTCCAGAAGCGTCTGGAGGCTCTGGGGGTTAAGGTTTACCGCCACTATCCCATCCCGGGCTATCCTGCGGATATTGATTTGATTGTTAGCGAAGAAGGGCTGGGCAAAAACGAATACATCGAAACCGAGAAACAGCTTGTTATTATTACCGCACCGGGTCCTGGCTCAGGTAAAATGGCAACCTGTCTCAGTCAGCTTTATCACGACCACAAGCGTGGAGTTAAAGCAGGATATGCCAAGTTTGAGACCTTCCCTATCTGGAATCTTCCTCTGAAGCATCCCGTTAATATGGCATACGAGGCAGCCACCGCTGACCTTAACGATGTAAATATGATAGACCCATATCACTTTGAGGCTTACGGTGAAACCACCGTCAACTATAACCGAGATGTAGAGATTTTCCCTGTGCTGAGTGCTATGTTCGAGCAGATTCTGGGCGAATCCCCCTACAAATCCCCCACAGATATGGGCGTTAATATGGCAGGACATTGCATCTTTGACGATGAGGCAGTCTGTGCTGCAGCTCAGCAGGAAATTATTCGCCGCTACTATACCGCTATGTGCGGACTTAAGCAAGGCGTTGTAGAAAAGGATGTTGTGCTGAAGCTTGAAATTCTTATGAAACAGGCAGGACTCAGTGCAGAGAACCGTCCCGTGATTACCTCTGCCCTCAAAAAGGCAGAGCTGACAGGCGAACCTGCAGTGGCAATACAAATGCCGGACGGCACCGTTATCACAGGCAAGACCTCTGCCCTTATGGGTGCTTCCTGTGCGGCTATTCTCAATGCCCTCAAGTATCTGGGCGGAATTGATGACGAGATTCACCTTATCTCTCCCACCATTATCGAGCCTATTCAAAAGCTCAAGGTAGGGCACCTGGGCAACCGCAACCCAAGACTTCATATTGACGAGGTGCTACTGGCACTCTCTATATGTGCCGCTACAGACGAACTGGCACAAAAGGCTCTCAACCAGCTTCACCACCTGAAAAACTGCGAGGCACACGCAACGGTAATCCTTGCCGCCACAGACGAAAAAACCTTTAAGAAGCTTGGTATGAACCTTACCTGTGAGCCTGTATATCAGACCAAAAAGCTTTATCATCTGTAATTAAATCAAACTAAACAAAGAGACGGCAGATATTCTGCCGCCTCTTTTTTAGCGTATTTTCAGCATTTTCATCAAGTAAAAAAGCAAGGGGCATAGTTACCCCTTGCTTAGTGGTTTGTTTTAATAAAAAGCTATTAAACGATAGCGCTGTCGAGATATTCCTCCAGCTCCTCGTCATCCTTTTCCTTTTTCTTCTTGATTACTGTGATAGTAGCAACAGCTGCAGCTACTGCAACAATAGCAGACAGCAATGCGATAACCCATCCCCAAGAACTGTTCTTCTTCATATTAAGGCACCTCCGCTGAAATCTTGAGATATTATATACAACTCATAAAGATATTCTATACAATTTCTATCCTAATAATAACAGTCACACTTCCAAAAGTCAACCGAAATAATGGAAATTAAGAAAAAATCCCCAAAAAACAAAAAAAGCAGAGAAGAGCTCTGCTTTTAAGGTTTATTAAGAAAAAATTATGCAGCTGCATTCAGGCGCTTAACAAGATTTGACTTGCTTCTTGCGGCAGTGTTCTTATGCAGAATACCCTTTGCGGCAGCCTGATCAATTTTCTTAACAGCAAGACGAACCGCCTCAGCTTTGTTGTCGGCGTTTGTGTCGATTGCGTAGTATGCTTTCTTGATGGCTGTTCTGAGAGCAGACTTAACGCTCTTGTTCTGAGCAGTCTTGGTTGCGATAACCTTAACGCGCTTCTTTGCTGATTTGATATTAGGCATTGTCCCACCTCCTTACAAAAGCTAACACGAAAACTCGTGAGATTTATCATCAGGACCTCATAAAAAGCCCTATTTTCACAATCGTGCTGATATATAATACCACTAAGCCCCGAAAATTGCAAGTGTTTTCTTGCATTTGAAATGATTTTTTTGAAAAATTCTATATCTTCTCTACAAATCCACAATATATTGATATTGACTGTGACATAATATACAAGAGCCTTTTTCTCTTTTGCCAAAAATGCACCCAAAATCCCCCTATATTCCCCTCTTTGCCCCCTTTGTACACAGTAAATTCACAAATCATTTATTCAAAATATACTTGACATTTCCATATATCGGGTGTAAATTATTAGTAGAGTTAGCACTCGGAAGTCGAGAGTGCTAATCCTCAAAAAGGAGGCGATGGAATGGAACTTGCAACCAGAAAGAAAGAAATACTCCGTGCCATCGTGGAAGGGTACATTGCCACAGGCGAACCTGTTGGCTCCAAAACCCTGCTGACAGAAACAGGCATCAGCGTGTCCCCTGCCACTATCCGTAACGATATGGCAGACCTGACACAGGAGGGCTATCTGTTTCAGCCCCACACCTCCGCAGGTAGAGCCCCTACTCAAAAGGGACTGCGCTATTACATTAATAATCTGATGGCTTTGAAGACTCCCTCGGCAAGAGCTTGTGATTATATAGAAAGCAAACTTACCGCCGCTGCGGATACACCGGAAAATCTTCTGCGTACCGCCGCCGAGCTTCTCAGCGATTACACAGGCTTTGCTTCTGTTACCACTACTCCCCCTGCCAAGGATGCCCGTGTTCACCGCATACACTTTATGGCAACAGGACGTCATACGGCTATGGCGGTGCTCATCACCACCACAGGTATGGTAAGGAGTAAGCTGTTCAGATGCAACTTCGTAGTCACCTCCGAGATTATCGAGGTACTGCAAAGAGTAATCAACAAAGCCTTATCCGGTGTTCCTCTGAAGGAAATCACCAAACCCTTCATGCAGACTGTAGCCGCTTCTCTGGGAGATTTGATGCTTTTAAGCCCTCAGGCGCTTATTGCTCTGATGGATATAGCCTCTCAGGCTATGGAGGTACAGCTTTGCACCGCAGGACAGTCACGGCTTTTGTTTCTGCCGGATGTAGACCTTGCCACCGCCAGAGGTATTATGAGCTTTCTCTCTGACCGTTCGGATGTATCCCGCCTTCTGTTCTCTCACAAAAGCGGACTCCGTATATTAATAGGAACAGAATGCTCTCATCCTCAGCTTATCCACGCAACGGCTATTTCTGCAAGATATGAGATAGGCGGTGAGTGTGCCGGTTCTGTGGCACTTATAGCACCTATCCGCAGTGATTACTCTGCTGTTGCAGGAGCAGTCGCCTTTATAGCACAGACTGTAGGAAATCTTCTTGACGATATGATTGATATATAACTTGTATCAACTAAGCATATAGAAATTAATAAACATAAAAGGAGCTTATCATGAGCAAAAAGAAAAACGAAACTCCTGAAACTTCCGCAGCCGAGCAGGTTCAGGAGGTTGCAGAAGAAGTGGCAGAAGAGGTTGCAGAAGCTGCAGAGCCCTCTGAGTGCGAAAAGCTTCAGGCGGAGCTTACAGCTCAGAAGGACAGCTATCTGAGACTTGCCGCTGAATACGACAATTACAGAAAACGCACTCAGGCAGAAAAGCTTTCTATCTATGCCGATGCTACAGCAAAAGCTGTGGAGGAGCTTCTCCCTATTGCTGATTCTATTGCAGCTGCTCTTGCCTCCACTCCCGAGGACGATGCCCAGCGTCAGGGTATAGAGCTTATCGGCAGTCAGTTCGCAAAATGTCTGGAAAAGCTGAAGGTCGAAAGTTTCGGCGAGGTTGGCGACGAGTTTGACCCTGCACTTCACAACGCAGTAATGACTGTAGAAAACCCCGACCTGCCCAAGAACACTCTGGCAATGGTGTTCCAAAAGGGCTTTGCTATCGGCGACAAGGTTATCCGTCCAGCAATGGTACAGGTAGTATGTTGACTTGTTCCAAAGGGAACACTCACTTCACATAAAGCTCTTAAGAGCAAATAAGACAACAATCAATCTAATTTATATTTGGAGGAATTTATTATGGCAAAAACAATTGGTATCGACTTAGGAACAACAAACTCCTGCGTAGCAGTAATCGAAGGCGGTGAGCCTGTAGTTATCGCTAACGCAGAGGGCG
>CAZRLC010000037.1:0-15775 GCA_964600975.1 uncultured Ruminococcus sp. | reverse complement strand
GATTGATGGCGTTGATTTTATCTTGGATAAAATCAACGGGCATCAAACGGATAAGAAAGTAAATAATCATTGAAACGCCAAGGAGTATGAATACGGACATTACTAATCTTTTTAATATATACTTAAACATTAGTTACTCCGTTTTGCGTTATAAATTATGCGAACTCAACTTCCCAGATTCTGTCAAGGGGTGAAGAGTAGGGGTTCATTTCTGACTCTGAGGGAAGGCTCTCGCTGTTGATAACCTTGGAGTTGTAAGCGTAGAGAACACTTCTCTGATATACAGGAAGCTCGATTGCAAGGTCAAGAATCTGCTCCATAGCCTCCTGATAAAGCTCAGAACGCTCTGCCTGGTCGTTGGTCTCACGAGCCTCGTCGATAAGTTCGCTCAGTTCGTCGAGAATATCCAGCTCCTCAGCAGTACCGCTGGTCTTGAGATAATTGTAACCCCAAGCAAGTGTGGAGGTAGTGGTTGAATCCTTGTGGTATACCTGATAAAGGTCGGGGTCAAGTGCAGATGACCAAGCAGCTGCCCATACCTCAAGAGAACCTGTGTTAATCTTTGTAAGTGCCTGTGTATCACAAACGACCTCTACATTCCAGCCTAAGTCGTTAAGAAGTGTAGCAGCATCTCTGAATACCTTGTATGTGGGGTGATCCTGGAGGCTGGAACCTGCGATTGTAAACTTAACGGTAAGATCGGAATCACCTGCACTAACACCTGCAGCCTGCATATACTTCTCTACGTTGCTGATAGCGATATCCTCGCTCCATGCACCCAGAGGAGGATAGTCAAAGCCGTTGTCCTCTGCAGCCTCACCCTTGGGATAAGCCCAGCTAACCTTTGACATAGGCCAGTAAATCTGCTCTGCAGTACCTGCACGATAATAGTCAAGAGCCAGAGATGTGTTCATTGCACACATAATAGCCTTTCTCAGGTTGATGTCGTTAATCTTTGCGGCGTTGATACCGATATAACCGTAACCAAGCTGATCCTCTGTAAGGGTTACGATACCCTTGGAGGCAAGGTTCTCCAGTTTCTCATAGTTGTCAGTTGTAAGAGAGGGAGAAATGTAGTGTACATTGCCCTCCTGAAGTGCTGCGATTGCGTTGGAGGAGCTAACTACCTGATAACGGATTTTCTCGATTTTAGCATTCTCAATGCCCTCACCAACTGTGTTGAAGTACTCATTTGCCTTGAAGTATACAACATTGTTGATGTAGAAATCGCTCTCAGAGGGATTGTCGTCGTTCTTTGTATTTGTAGCCTTATATGAACCTGCGCCCATAGGAATCTTAATGTTTCTTGTAGACTGAACGACGTCTGTCATAAAGTCAAAACTTGCAAACTCAACGCCGAACTGATTGTTCTCAATATCAACGCCAACCTTGCTGCCCTCACCGTAGTAGTGCTGAGGAGCAACGGTAATTGCAAAGTTCCAGATAGCCTTGGGGTCAATGCCGTCGATTGTAATGGAAAGCACATCGTACTCGCCCTCTGCAGCTACTGTACCGTCCTCGTTGTGAGCAGATGCAATCTTATAATCTGTACCGTTGATGTTTATGGTCTCACCGGCCTTATCTGTGTGACCAAGAGAAACGATACCTGAAATGCTGGAAACAGCCAGAGTGCTGTCATCGGAAACGTTCTCGTGAAGGATAACTTCCTTAGCCTTAGCAGTGTACTCTGTTGTCAGAGTTGAAGCAGTGCCCCAGTACTGAAGGATTATATGAAGCTCTCTTGCTATCTTGTCGTTGAAGACATACTCGATAGCAGCATCCTTAGTTGTGATAGAGGAGGGATAGTCAGGTGTGAGAGTCTTGATGGTTGTACGGTCAATCTTGCCGTCCTCACCCTCAGCGTACTCTACTGTAACGTAGCCTTCTGTGTACATAAAGCAGAAGATTTCGTCCTTAAATTCCTCGTAGGACTTGTAGGGCTCGTCAATATAAGATTCCTGTGCGCCCTCGTAATCGTTTTCGAGCTCTTCCTTAAAAAGCTTCAGAGCATAGTCATAGTCAGCAAGTAAGTCCTCGTTGGTAACGGATTCAAGGTCGTTGGATATAGCAGACTTGTATCCGTTGCTGACAGAATAGCTTGTGATAGCTTCCTTCATTGCATCATAGCTAACTTCCTTAGTAGAAGAAGCCTTAAGCTCAGAGTTAAAGAGGTTTACAAGCTCGTTAATTCTTGCAGTAGCTCTGGAGGAAGCCTGAGAAGAAATCAGACCGTCAGAGTTATCGGAAGTGGAGCCAACTGTCTGTGTTCTGTACTCGGAAAGACCGAGAATATCGGTGGAATACAGAGTAGAAGAACCTGTGTAAACAGGGTCAAGGTATACGTAGTAGTTGAAGAGAACATCCTCCATGGTAAGGGGATGACCGTCAGAGAACTTGATACCGTTCTTGAGAACAAAATTGTAGGTAACAGTGTCGTCCTCGTTCTCTACAATGTTGTAGTCCTTAACAACAACAGCCTCATCCTCGCCGTATGCTACCTGAACCTCGCCGTCAACGTACTTGGAGCTTAGCATACCAATCTGTGTCATGGCAACGATAGTACCATCATTGGCAGAGGTTGAGAAGAAGGGGTTAAAGAGACCGTCCAACTGGTCTGTCATAATAACAAAGGCATCAGAGTTTGATCCTGTGCAGCCTGACAGAGCGGACACCATACCTATGCATATAGCTACACATAGGAGCAGGGAAATAATTTTCTTTTTCATTTTGTGACTCTCCTTTTTTCTTTTATATATTCAGAATTTAATTAATCATTAAATTCAAGAGTTACGGTATTACCATTAGCGTCTATGGTGATCTTCTCGGGGTTATCACCTACAACAACACACTCAATATCTGCATCCTCGATTACAGATGCATTACCCATACCGCACACAAGACCTATGGTGTAGTCTTCTGTAGCGAAATAGCAGGAGGAGTCAACCTCCAGAGTGCTGCCCTTGATTGCGACCTTGTCTATGGTTGCTTCTGAGGAAAGTGTACCTGCAAACAAGCCGTAGCTGGTACCCACAACACGAGTACCTGACTTGATAGTGAAGGTAACGTTGTCAAAGGTAATATCCTCAATAGCTGCACCGTCTGTAATATAGCCGAACAAACCTGCGTTAACCTTTGAGTTATTGGTCTGTATAAGGGATACGTTACTGATGGTGTGGCCGTTGCCCTTGATTGTACCTGTAAAGTTACCATACATAAAGGCGGTAGGCCAGATTTCGTCAGAGAAATCAAGGTCGGCAAGGATTTCGTAGCTACCGCTGAGACTTGCACAGTCTACAAACTGCTCTGCAGTATAAATGCGGTACCACTCACCCTCGGCGTAATCTACATAGAGCTTCATAACAGAATTCTCTGATGTACCTGTTTCGTAGTTTACAACACCTGTGTGAGTAAGGGTTTCGCCCTTGACAGGGGTCTTGCCCTCTGCATCCAGATATGCCTTTTCAAAGGTATATCCTGTTCTTTCGGGGAAGTCGTACATCTTAATAACGCCGGTTTCCTCATCCCAAGCAGGGAGGCTGAACTCGGTTTTGCTTGTGGGGTCAAACTTAAGAGACTCTACAAACTCACCTGTGTCCTTAGCGTAAAACTCAATCTCAAACAGGGGAATCCAGGCTGCATACAAAGTGAGCACAGGCTCCTCAGAGGTGTATTCCTTACTTGCATCTACAGAAAGCAGGTCGTTTTCAAAATTCCATTTACCGGAATAAGTGTAGGAGGTGTTGCCCTCCGAGTCGGTATTTTCTATACGCTCTGCATACCAACCTGCCAGGAAATAACCGTTTTTAGTAACTGTAAAAGCGTCGTTGCCTCTGGCGGAATCATCCGGAGCCAGAAGAGCAATCTCTGCCTCGCCTGAACTGTTTTTTTCAATCTCGTCAAGATTATAGGAGTCTACAATTGTAAAAGTATTGGTAGTGAAGGTACCACCGTTAGCGTCGTACTTGACGCTAACGGTATAGTTTTCTTCATTGTTTGTTTCATAGGGAGTAATCTGGGGAGCACAACCTGCCATTATAGCTACCAGAAGTACTCCAAGCATAACAGATAAATGCAGTTTAATTCTCTTCATTTGTTTCTGTTACCTCCTGTTTAGGCTCTGTGTGAGCCTCTTTGGTTACCTCAGCCTCTTGGGACTGAGCTTTTTCTTCTTTCTTTTCCTTAAGCTTTGCTGTTAAGTTCTGAACAAAGGTCTTCACCTTGCCGAAAACCTTAACCGCAAAAGCTACCACTATAGCCCATATCTTTTTGATAAACTCGCCGATTTTAGCAAGAACGGGCTTGATTTTGTCTATCAGAGGCTTTAGCTTCTCGGCTACAGGCTTAAGGATAGCCTTAATCTTATCACCGAAGAAATGCATAAGCACAAAACCTGCTCCTACAAGGAGCACCAGTACACCCAGAATTATAAGCAGAACAGCAAGTCCATTGCCCTTATCCTTGTTATCCTCGGTGGTATCCTCTGTATCCTTATTCTCTGCATTGTCAGGGTCAAGTGCCTTGATACGCTGTTCTGCAGAAACCAGGTCAGCATAGTTTGTAACCAGAGCCTGTTGCTCTAAGGTAGCAATCTTGGAGTATGCCTCTCTTGCTGCCTCTACCATAGGCTTATCATCGTAAGCTACTCTCTCGGGGATAGCCTTAATAGCGTTAATTGCGTCAACAGTTACCTCATCAGGTGCTGCAGGACCGTCAATAGTCAGGTCAAAATACTGAGAAACAATAAAGGAATCATATCCCACGCCATTTACAGGCTTAACCATAGTGAGCTTATCCTCTACCCTACCTACATAATCCACGAAGTTTGCACCGTAAAATACGTTGGAGTACATTTCTCCTGTTGCATTCCACATAAAGTAAGGAATCAGACCAGTACCAAAAATCTCTACCTCGTTGCCGCTGTAGTCGGTGAAGGTACCGTAGCTGCCACTACCGGGAATATTCTCAAGCAACTGATAGTATGTGGGGTCGAACTCTTCCTCAAACTTAGGCACTGTGTAGCTGCCGAAGGTAACCATCTCCAGGTCATTACACTGGTAGAACGCCTTGTGTCCGATAGCAGTTGTGCTGTAAGGCATCTTTACTCTTACAACGTCGCTACCTGCAAATGCATAGGAAGTAATACGAACTGTATCATCAGCAACAACCACGTTCTCGTTATCAACACCTGCATAGGTGATAAGCTCTAAGCCACGGTCACTCTTACAGTAAAGTGAACCGTCAACAACGATTACGTTATCGCTGATTTCATAATCATAAACTATAGTTTCCTCTTCTTTACCGTTTTCCTCGGTAACCTCAACTTTACTGAAAGGCTCTACAATACACATTGCAAAGGGGTTATCCCCAATCTTTTCAATATCATCGCCGAGAGTAACTTTGAGAGGAGCAAGTTCTTCCTTCATAAATATGTTTCTGCCCAGAGTCTCAGCACCTGTCAGGTCTACCTCTGTAAGTGCAGAATATGCGAAGGCATAGTCGTCGATATTCTTTACAGCACCCAGATTTACAACCTTGCTCAGAGGATCGCAGTAAGAGAATGCACCCTCACCGATTTCCTCAGTTTTCTCTGAGAGAGTTACTTTCTTAAGATTACGGTTGGAAACGAAGGCGTAGTCACCGATTACCTCATCAACAGAAGCGGTAACCTCTTCCAGACCGCACTCCATAAAGGCATAGTCGCCGATAGTCTTTATATAATCAAGGTTGATGTTCTTCAGAGAGTCACAACCTGCAAATGCGTACTGAGGAATCTCATCAATATCCTCGCCGAGAGTTACATCCTTAAGTACTCGGCAGTAGGAGAATGCGTACTCACCAATGCTCTCGGCAGAAGAAACATCAATAGACTCAATCTGGGGAGCATGGAATGTATATCTGTAGTAGCCTTCAGATGTAACAGCCGCAACAGTCATACTGTCATCAAGGCACTTATAATATACATCACCGGAAACAGCGTAGTCACCGATTATCTTTGCCTTAGACAGGTCGATAGTCTTAAGGGAGGTCATATTATAGAATGCCATCTTGCCAATCTCGGCACCCTCACCCAGCTTAACCTCTTCAACAACACAAGCGTTGTAGAAGGCGTTTTCACCGATTACAGCATTGTCGCCGATAGTAATCTCCTTAAGTGAGGATACAAACTCATATCCGAAGAGCTTCTGACCATCCTCGTCAGCTCTGACAACCTTGAAGGCGGAGTCCTTGTCAAGGCTGAAGGCGTGGTTACCGATGGTAACGTTGTCACCGATAACAACCTTTTCCAGGTCAAAGCACTCGCTGAATACACCCTCAGGAAGCTCCATATTGTCAGGAATTGTAACAGAAGTAATCTTTGTGAAGGAGAAAGCGTATTTGCCGATTTCTGCTTTATCCTCGTACTGAGGAACCTTGGTAATTGATGCCTCAAAGAAAGCATATTCGCCAATATCCTTCAGTACGCCGAGTTTAACTTTCTCAAGATTTGTGTTGGAAGCAAGTCCGTACTCGCCGATTACAGTAACCTCCTCCATAGTAACAGAAGAAATCTTCTGATTATGAGAGAAAGCACCCTTGCCGATAGTATCTACCTTGGTACCACCGATGTTTTCGTAGCTATACGCACCCTTAATTGTGGGAGAAACCGCTACCAGAGTCTTGCCTGAATTTGACAGGATGTAATCTGCAGTCTGTACCTTGTAGGTCTTGTTGCCTTCAGCCACTACAAACTCGGAAACTGCTGTATCTCTGAATGCAAATACACCGATATCGTTTACATCTGCACCGATAGTAACCTTCTTGAGCTCTTCGCACTCGTAGAACATACCCTCAGGCAGAACCGCAGAATTAACAACAAACTCTTCAAGGGACTCACAACCGGTGAAAGCATATGCACCATACTTAACCTTGGCTGCCTCGATGTTAACCTCGCTGAGCTTCTTACAACCTGCGAAAGCGTACTGACCTACAGAAAGCAGAGTGTCTGTAAAGTCGATACCCTTCAGGTTCTGGTTACCCGCAAAAGCATAGTCGGAAATAACAC
This sequence comes from uncultured Ruminococcus sp., assembly GCA_964600975.1. Classification (GTDB taxonomy): domain Bacteria; phylum Bacillota; class Clostridia; order Oscillospirales; family Acutalibacteraceae; genus Ruminococcoides. Next base: position 8,733 of record CAZRLC010000037.1, on the reverse strand, counting down.
AGATTGATGCAAGTTCAAGTGTACCTCTCAGGTCACAGTTTTCAAAAGCATTCTGGTTGATAATCTTCAGATTGTCATCGGAACTGAAGGTAATCTTCTGAAGGGATGTACAACCGTAGAATGCACCGTAGTCAATATGCTCCAGAGTTGAGGGGAACACAACCTCCTCAAGAGCAGTCAGATTTGCAAAAGCGTAGGCTGAGATTTTCTCAACACCTTCGGGAATGATAACCTTGGTAATAGAGCTATCACCGATGTACCATGCCTTGGATTTCTCTGCGTCATCAAAGGCAAGTTCCTCCTCGGTCTTCATAACGTACTCAAAGTTTGAGAATGCGAACTGACCGATTTCTGTTAGGGACAGGTCCTCGGGAATATCAACGAGACCGCCGTTACCGTAGTAGTGAGTGAGTGAAGCACCTGTGGTAACATAGGGGTCCTTAACCTCAACGGAAACCGTCTCAGAATAGTATGTACTATTTCCATCAAGAAGAACCTTGATTGTAACAGAGGCAAAGCCCTCTGCAACTGCTGTTACGTAGCCATACTCGTCAATCTTTACGATGCTTTCATCGCTGCTTTCAAAGGCTACTGTTGTATCATTGGGGAAATAAGCGTCTAAAGAATAGTTTAGCAGAACAATTTCCGAGGGATACATCTCAAGACTGTAGTTACCCTCGAAGAAGTTAGTTGAATCTGTATCACCGATATCCTTATTTTCGTTTTCAACTACATAGTAAGCACGTGTGGTATAGTAACCGTCAAGGGTAAATACATCTGCCACAGGCTTATCGTAACGTCTGTAGCCCTCGTCGTCCTCATCCAGAACCGTGACTGTAAAGGTCACACTCTTGTTGTTGGTGGGATCTTGAGCTTTTATAATTGCCGTACCGCTGCTAACTGCAACAAGCTTATTGTTAACAACTCTTGCAACACTGGGTCTTGAGGAAGAATAGGTAAGAAGTTCTGACCATTCTGTAGAGGGAGTAACTACAGGCTCCAAAGAGTAAACCTCGTTGGGGCTGAGAGTAAGACCTTCCTCAAGTCCTTCGAAGTAGAAGTCTGTGTAATTATCAGGCAGACCGATTTCGAAGGTAGCGTAGTTCAGTGCATAGTCATAAACATTCACTACGAAGCAGTTTTTGCTGGTAGCATTGTTCTTAATATCGTAAATATAGTCGGTCATCTCAAAAGTGACCTTTGTTGTACTGTTACGCTCGGAGTATACGGGAGTCATATACTGCTCGAAGCTCTTTAATGTAGGAGCAAGATTGCCGTTCTCATCCGCTTCGTTAGTAACATAACCAACCTGAGAACACATTGTGTAATGATTATCATAAATATAAACATCAGCGTAAAGGCGATTCTTCTTGAGGGTTTTGTCGTACTCGTAACGATACTCTACGTTTGTAACTGTAGGAGCCTCAAAGTCGGATACCAAGGGGAACTCAAACACATTGTTTTCGTTGGTCTCAAGTCCGCCGTCGCCATAATCAAGATAACCTACCAGCCTTACTGTATACTGGCTGTTGTTCTCCAGATTATAATCTGCTGTGTCAAACTCTATCTCGATATTTGCAGGATAGATAGTTGCACCGCCGTCGCCATAAGACTTACGGACATCTGTCTCTTCCTTCTCAAACACAACCTCGCCTGTTGTATCATCTGTAATTGTAATTTCAATCTTTGCTGCATTACGGAGCAGACCCGCCCAAACAAATCTCAGGGAGTGAACACTACCCTCCTGATTTGAAAGTGCGATGTAGTTCTCATTAGCAGAGATTACCATATCATCGGGATCCTGGAGGAAGTAATAGCAACCCAGGTAGCTGACATAGTCATCCTGAACTCCGCCGACGGGACGAGAAGCGTAGGCATCAGCCATAACCTTATCCTCTACATCAATACCGTCATCCAGCTCATCAGCGTTTGTATCGTAATATGTAAGGTCAAACAGGGGAGCTTGAGTCCAGTCGCCGTAATATGCAAGATAAGGAACGTTCAGGTCGATATCTGTACCGGACTGAGCCTCAAGGGTAATGAAGCCCTCAACGTACATACCGTTTTCAAAGGAATCGTCAAGGTACTTCTTGTCCTCATCAGAGAGAGTAATCTTAACTGTAACCGTTGCAGTCTCACCCTTGGCAACCTTAACCTTATCGCCTGAGAGTTTTCCGTTCTCAACAGATACTATCTCAAACTCTGCACCCTCAAGGATGTAGGACTCTTCAGTAACTGTGGTCTCACCGGCGTTAGTCTTTGTCTCGCTGACACCCTCGGTCATTACATAAGCGCCAACACTGTAGGTTAGCTTCTTATTGCCGAAGTTTGTAACAGCAAAGGTCATCTCATAGACGCCTGTCTTGTCGGGGTCATCTCCAAGCTCCAACTTGGGCTTATCCATAACCTCACCCTCATCATCGTAGGTGGTGATGTAGGCTTTGGTCTCAAGGGAGGATGTAAGGTTTGCAAGTCCTGCGCCCTGCTTTCTGACAGCATAGGGCAGTCCGTTAGTACCCAGAGCGATATCTGCTGTAGACATCATCAAGGCGTTAACCATTTCGTTAACCTTATAGTTATCGTCTGCTATATCAGGGAAATTCTCAACAACATACTGTCTGAGAAGAAGTACAACACCGGCAAGGTTAGGACATGCCATGGAAGTACCGGAGAGACGGTCGTAGCCGCCACCTGTAATTGAAGAGAGAATGCTTCCGCCGTGAGCAGTAATCTCAGGCTTGATTTTAAGGTCAGGTGTGGGTCCCCAGGAGGAGAAGTCAGAGATAAAGGGACCGGAGGTCTGCTTACGACTTATCTTAAGTGTGCCGCCGCCTTTTTCTGCCAACATCTCACCGTCATCCTGAGAGATAGAGCAAACTGCCAGAGTGGCATCGCCCACATTCATTTTGATATCACCGGAAACGTTGTTGTAAATAACAATACCTGCGGCGCCCTGCTCCTGAGCAATAATTGCCTTTTCCTCAAAGGTGTTGGAGCCTCGGCGTACAAGAGCAATCTTGCCCTCAACATCAATGCCTGTATAGTCGGCACTTCTGCCAACACCGGGTATAACTACATATTCAAGCTTGACTGTAGTCTCATCGCCAAGCAATGTATCGCAGAAGTTATTTTCTTCTGCCGCAGAGTTAGTGGATTCTATGAAGTAAATAATTGTTCCGTTGTATTCAAGATAGGGAGTCTCTACACCGCTTATGGAAGCAACCGACATAACGCCGTCGTAGGTAGAGGGAGAACCTACCGTACCTGTGTCGGGGTTAGATGTAAGACCCAAGTTACCGTTTGCTTCGGAACCGAATGCAGAGCTGAAGCTGTTGGAAGCAGCAACTATCATACTGATACCGGCATTACGGATTTTCTCATATATACCGTCAACTGCCTCTTCGTCGGATTCACGGCTAAAACCACAGGCAGTACCGATTGACATATTGATAACGTCAACACCCAGAACTACGCAGTCCTCAAGAGCAGCCAAAATCCAGGCTGTTCTTGCAGTATCCACAACATCAGAGAAGATTTTCATAGATACAAGCTGAGCATTAGGAGCAACGCCACGGATGGTATCATCATTACCTACAATAACACCGGATACGTGAGTACCGTGGTTGTTGTGTGTAGAGTACACATCAGAGTCGGAGTCAGCATAGTCAAAGCCAAAGGGAACCTTCTCGTTAATATATACATCGTCAACGGTAAGACCCTCTAACTGCTCACTGGCAACGGTGTCCTTGATAACCTTAGCCACATCATCGTAGGTAAGGCCTAAGTGATCAGACGTAAAGTTTTCTGTGGAGAATGCAGTATGGTTTGAATCAAGACCTGTATCCAGAACAGCAACTACCATACCTGAGCCGTCATAACCTGAATCAGAGCTATCGAAGATACCTGTGTCGAAAACCTTAACCTCGTTTTCAACCAGTTCTGTCTCGCAGGTGTTGTATTCCTCACCAACGATAATATCCATGCCGCTCTGGAGTGAACCGCAGATTGCCTCAAAGTCACCTGCAGTAATCACCAGCTCAAAACCGCTGAGAAGTGTGGAGTAATCCTCGCCGGTTTTGTAGGAGATATTCTTACTGTCGAGAGTCTTAAGAAGCTGAGCCTTCTGAGCAGCAATGCTCTCTCTTGCCTCAGCAGCATACTCGCTCTCGTATGCGTACTCTTTCAGACTCATGGTAGTGTCTGTGCCTGAGTAAGCATCCATAATGCTAACAGTATCCAGAGTAACGATAACAGAAATCTCGTCTGCATCATTTACTGTGTCAGGCAACTGATAAACTACGGAGCTGTCAAGATACTTCTCGTAGTCTCCTGCAAGGTTCACAGTCTCCTTGATATAGGAAGCTGTGAAATCATCCTCCGCAGCACTGACCTGAATCATAGGCATGGAGGTAAGTGCTACTGCCAGTGTTAAAACAGAGGCCAGGGCACCCTTAATCGTGCTTTTGATTTTGTGTTTTTTCATATTGTGCAATTCTCCCTTTTATTATTCATATATCATTGCATAAATATACACATTAATTGTACCTCATTTCGACTAAATAAACAAGTAATTTTATGTAATTTTTAACTTTTTGTCACATTTACTTTTGAAAATAACCGTGATATAATGATTTTAACGAAAAAATACAATAAAAATTATGTCTGGAGGACAAAAAATGACAGAAAAAATTCTATCAATTGTCTCTCGTCTATTAAAAATACTCCTGACGGTTTCAATCATCATAGCAGGGGTAGCGTTAATTTACGGATGCCTGACCATATACTTCACAGGAGACCACACCTACTCACGGGAAATAGTGGCAGAGGTTTTCGCTCGGATTAACATTCCTGTGTACATATGTCTGGGACTTCTGGCAGTCAGCATTATATACAACCTGATTTTGTATTTTCTGTCTGACAGCGGTAAAGAGAAGTCGCCCAAGACTTTGCTCTCTGCAAAAACCCGACTGAAGCTTCTATCCTCCAAAAAAGACTTCAACTCTTTAGAGGAGGACACCGCCTCAGCTATAAACACTCTGCACACAAAACGCAGACTTGTAAATATTCTTCAAAGCCTTATCACCTTGGCTTCATCTGTGTATTTTCTATGCTATGCTCTGAAGAGCAGTCACTTTACTACAGATATCAACGCCTCGGTTATAAACGCTATGTGGATACTCCTCCCCTGTCTGGGGGTAATTTTGGCGGTTTCTGTTGCAGGTGAACTTCTGAGAAGCAAAAGCTACACAGATGAACTGGAGTTAATCAAAAAGCTTCCCTCAAAGGCAAACACCTCCTCAGAGGATGCACCTAAAAAAGTAAATGCCTCTTTAATTTTTCGTCTTTCACTACTTGCTATAGCCCTCGGGGCTCTTGTTTACGGCTTTTTGACAGGCGGTATTGCAGATGTGCTCACAAAGGCGGTCAACATCTGCACCGAATGTATCGGTCTGGGCTAAGGAGGTAAAGAATTATGAAAAAGTTTTTCGCTAAGCTTTGGAGCCTGAGACCCACCAAGCGGAAGATAATGCAACTTTACTTTGCACTACTCTTCAACGCTAACCTGAAAGGCTTCGTTACAGGTAATATCTATCAGGGCAACGCCAAGCTGATGTGTGTTCCGGGCATTAACTGTTACTCCTGCCCCGGTGCCGTGGGAGCCTGTCCCTTAGGCTCTCTGCAGGGTAGCTTCAGCGCTGACAAAAGCACAATCTACTATGTTGGCGGTATATTATTATTATATTCCATAATGCTGGGAAGAATGATATGCGGTTGGCTTTGTCCCTTCGGACTTATTCAGGAACTTCTCTACAAAATAAAAACCCCCAAGGTTAAGAAAAGTTTTCTGACAAGGATACTCTCTTATTTCAAGTACGTTATCCTTGTTGTATTTGTATTTATTATCCCCATAACCTATGCATTCAAAGACACTCCCCTACCTGCATTCTGCAAGTACATCTGTCCTGCAGGTACCTTAGAGGGCGGTCTGGGACTTCTCAGTAACAAGGTAAACGAAAGTTACTTTTCAATGCTTGGCCCCCTTTTCACCTGGAAATTCCTTTTACTTGTCAGCATTTCGGTTGCCTGTGTATTTATCTTCCGAATGTTCTGCAGATTCATTTGTCCTCTGGGTGCACTTTATGGCTTGTTTAACAAGATTTCCTTCTTCGGAGTCAAGGTGGATAATAGCCAATGTACCCACTGCAACAAATGTATAAACCATTGTAAACTGGACATAAACCACGTTGGCGACCAAGAATGTATCAGTTGCGGCGAATGTGTAAACCTCTGTCCTACAGGGGCTATCTACTGGAAGGGTACAAACCTGTTTAAGTCAAAGAAAAAAACTCCCTCGGATGATGTGAAAAACCACAAGAAAGCTCGTACTGTTACCCGCGCAATTTCCGCGGTCCTCCTTTTAGGAATCCTTGTTACCTCCATCGTATATTACTGGAACGCCGAGGATACTTCCTCCACAGTGGTTCCTCAGGAAAATTACGGCACAGAGGTAGGAGATTACTGCTACGGTGCAGACCTGCCGATTATTACAACAGAGGCTCTCACTGAGGAAACCTTGAACCCCACCAAAACAGGTAAAATTACCATTATAAACTTCTGGGGCACCTGGTGTACTCCCTGTGTAAACGAACTCCCCTATTTTGACCGGATTGCAAGTGACTACAAGGATACTGTTTCTGTTATTGCCATTCATTCCTTTATGGCAAGGGATACAGCTCCTGCTTATTTGGCTAATCACTACTCTGACACAGATATGACCTTCCTGGCGGATATTGAGGACGCTGCCTACTACACCGCACTCGGTGGCAGAGGCTCTTACCCCTACACAGTCATTATTGATGAAAACGGCATAATTACAGACGTTTTCCTCAGTTCTCTTGAGTACGAGGATTTAGAGACTGCCGTAGAAAATATCCTGGCAAGTAAATAAAAGATAAAAAAACAGACATTGGCAATACGCCAATGTCTGTTATATTTTTGTCTGTTATATTTTTGCTAATACTCAGAATTAATTACTTAGCAAGTTTCTTTCTCAGTACAACTACTGCACCTGCAAGAACTACCATCATAACAACGGCAATCTCAACAACCAGGAAGTCATTACCTGTGGGAACAGCAGATGCGTTGATGTCGGAACCGCCGTCATTTACTACGGGAGCAGAGGGAGCAACATAGCCCTCAGCGTTATAATAACAAGCGAACATCCAAGCGTCGTCAGCCTCACCGCCAACCCAGCCGTCTGCACCGTACCATTCACTGGCGTTGCCTACGCTCTGATACATTTCAATCAAATCGGCTGTAAGAGGATAGAGATAAACAGCAGAACCGTTGTAATCTAACTGAAGAGCGTTGTCAATGTACTCAATAGCAGCATCGGTATAATCAATCTTCTTGATAACCTCACCGTTATCATTATAAGTAACAGCACCCAGCTTGGTGTTGTCTACAATATCAACCACAGACATAGTCTTGAAGTTAAGGTCAACATAGATGATGGGGTTCTCTGCACTGTCAAGATGGTAGTAGCCATCCTCACCAAGAACTGCAGCGTTAGCAATCTCATCATAGTATGTATCTACTGCTGTGAGGGTCTGCATATCAATTTCCTCCTCAAAGGGAGTAACCTCATAGGTGTTCTCATATACAACCCAAGGTAAAACCTGCTCAACCTCTACTGTACCGGACTTTGCAATAGTGATAGTACAGGAAGTTGTGCCGCTTACTGCAACGATAATGGCGTTACCTGCAGCAAATGACAGTGTAGTGGTATTGCTTGTACCTTCTGCTGTAGAGGGAATGAAGTGAATAGAACCTGCGTAAGCGCCTACCTTAGCATTGGCATCATCACAAGAGATAGTGTACTCAGCATAGTCAGTGCAAGGGAACTCAAAGAGAGTAGCACTGTAGCTATCGCTAACAGTAACTGCATTGTCACCCAGTGTTAACTCAACAGAGCTGAGACAGTAGGTTTCGTTAATGTCTGTGAAATCGTCAGCACTTACAACCATAGGCATAGCCATCATAGCAAGAGCAAAGATTAAGCATAGAACTGTTGAAAAAAATCTTTTCATGGTATTTCCTCCTAAATGTTTAGTGATTAAATATTTAGTTTATTATACAGTATGCAGAAGAAAAAAGCAATATTTTACAGTAATATTTTATTACTGTTAATATTTACCTTATAATTAAGTTATATATTACTCAGAATGGTAGATTAATTACTTATTTCCGAAAAAACAGGCTCCGTATACTCTACGGAGCCTGTGGCTTTAAGAACTCGAAGTCCTTTTGTTAAAAATTACTGCTCATCGAAGGACTGGGGTGCCTGGGGGATGAAGTTTTCCTCCAGCTCAACCTCGGTATAACGACGCATACCTGTACCTGCGGGTACCAGCTTACCGATGATAACATTTTCCTTAAGACCGAGGAGGGGGTCAACCTTGCCCTTGATAGCGGCATCGGTGAGCACTCTTGTGGTCTCCTGGAAGGAAGCAGCAGACAGGAAGCTGTCTGTTGCAAGAGAAGCCTTGGTAATACCCAGCAGAAGCTGTGTCCACTGAGCCTCCTGAAGTCCCTCTTCACCTGCTTCAATACGCTTTCTGATCTGCTTGTTAGCGTAGATAACTTCACTCTTATCGTACATCTGACCGCCAAGGAAGTCGGTGGAGCCGGGCTCGTCAACACGAACCTTACGCATCATCTGACGAACGATAA
>CAZRLC010000036.1:0-16046 GCA_964600975.1 uncultured Ruminococcus sp. | reverse complement strand
CAGGTCTCGGTCTTAAGGAAGCTAAGGAAGTTGTTGACAACGCTCCTAAGGCTCTTAAGGAAGGCGTATCCAAGGATGACGCTGAGGCTCTCAAGGCTAAGCTCGAAGAGGCTGGTGCAGAGGTTGAGGTTAAGTAATTTAACCATTAACTCACTTACGTTAAAAAGGTCAAAGCCGTACGGTTGTCGTACGGCTTTTTCTTTTGCTGTTATCATATTAAACATAAAAAATATGGCTTCTGGTTTTTCAGAAGCCATAAGTTGTTATAAGGTTATTTTGAAGTAAATCAGAAGTTGCCGTAAATGAAGGAACTTGCGTCATATCCGGGACCATATACACCAAACAGGAGAATTGCAAATATCAGCATAAAGGCAAGGCTCCATCTGATAACTATATTTTTCTTCTCAATGGATTGGCGGATTTTAACGCCTCTTTCCTGCAATATATCAATTATCATCAGGATTGCGATTGTACCAATAATCATCAGGATGTCGGGTTTGCGTAGAGTTCCTTCAGCAACCAGATTTTTAATTAATGTTACAAATGAAAGGTCAAAATCTGTAAACATAGCTCCTATCATCTTCCCTGCATCGCCGAGAGAGGGAGCTTTAACAATTACTCTTGAAATACAGAGAAGCACGAAGGTCCTTGCCATCTGAAACAGTCTAAACCAGAAGGACTCGGTGTTGATGTGGAGTTTTTCTGTCATCCACTTAAACACAGGCGCCATAGCCACACTTGCTGAAATCAGTATGGCATTGTAAAGTCCGTTTACTATGTACTGCCAGGTAAGTCCATGCCATATGCCGATAAGAAAGAATACTACCATAGGTGCTGCAACAGAGGGAACCATCTTTGCGGCATAGGCACCGTAGCGTTTACGGAAGTTTTTGCTAACTGCTGTAACAGGCTTTGAGAGCATTACAGGATAGAATACATATTCTCTCATCCAAGCACCCAAAGACATATGCCATCGCTGCCAGAAGTTTGCCATTGATGTGGCAAAGAAGGGTCTCTCAAAGTTTACGGGCAGGTCAATGCCCATCATCTGAGCTGCACCTCGGGTGATATCGGTACCGCCTGAGAAGTCACAGTAAATCTGGAAGGAATACGCCAAAACACCAAGTATAATTTGGGTGCCGTGATACTCGGGCATAGAGTTTGAGAAAACTGCATTTGAAATTACACAGATATTGTCTGCAATAACAAGTTTCTTAAAGAAGCCCCAAAGTAATAATTGTGCACCATATTTAATATTCTTCAGGTTAAAGTCGTGGGGTTGCTGAAGCTGTACACCTACATCGCAGAATCTCATCAAGGGACCCTGAACTATAGAAGGGAAGAAGGACACAAAGAGTGCAAACTTACCCGGATGTCGCTCTGCTTCCTGCTTTCCGCGTCCTACATCTATTAGGTATCCTATGGAGTTGAAGGTGTAATATGAAAGTCCCAAGGGAACTATAATATTTACCAAGGGAACTGTTGCGTCCCATGCGAAAAGAGAGAAAAGGTTATTGATGTTACCAATGAAGAAGTTCAGATACTTTATGTACGCTAAGATAAACAGATTGACTAAAACCGTGATTACCTGTATGACATGTATCTTACCTGAAACTTTTTTCTTGTACTCTCGTTTTTCTTCTTTTGTTACATCCTTGCCCATTCGGGATATTTCACCCTGCATATTACTGCGGATTCTTTGCATCCATAAGCCGGACAGATAGGTGAATAGAGTTGTAAAAATAATAAATATAACATGCTCTATTCCGCTGAAAAGATAAAATACATAACTAGCGACAAGCAAAACCGCCCATTGAAACTTCTTTGGAATTACATAATATATAATTAGAACCACTGATAAAAACAACAGAAAGCTCAAGGAATTCAATACCATATGTATATTTCTCCTTTACATTATCAATCAGATATTTTTCATAGTTAATTGTTGTGTTTTGTATTTTCAAGGAGTTTCGGCGGCTGTAATTTCAGTAGAAGCAGCGGTTAACCCGGTATAGTTAAAATCACCATAGAAGCGCTCACCATTTTGTATAGTGTATGGTACTACTGTGTAGTAATATGTAATTTCATCAGAGATGCCTTGGTGTATGTATTCATTTGAATCGTTTTCTGCAGAAACATCAGCGATGCATTCCCAAGGGGAATCAAGACCTGATTTGCTGTATATGAGATAACCGTCAGCCTTATCAACTGTAGTATATGTGATATAAGAGGAGTTGTTGTATGCCTTTACCTCAAACTCGGGTTCCTCAAGAGAGAACATTCTGTGTTCGTAGTCAAATTCTATGTCAAGAGTATATGCACAGGCTGTTTCCATATAACTTGCATAAGCAGTATGCCAGTCAGCATAGGCTTCATCCTGACGCTTATCTTCAAAGCCATAGTTGTCAATAAGATATTCAGAAAGATAACGGGTGTATTTAATAGAACCATGAATGTTTGTATGAGGTCCGTTAAAATAATCTTTGGTCATATCTATATTCATCTCTTCTTCGAAGTTTTCGGAGAAGTTAAGAACGGTGTAGCCTCTTTCAGAGATGTAATTATCCAGAGTTTCCATTCGGTTCATATCATACTCGCTGCCTCTGGCCTGTGGTACAACAATAAATAAGACCTCTATGTTTTCTTCGTCACAATAGTCAAGCAGTAAATCAGTTGAGTATATAAGCTTTTCGGATAATTCAATGGTTCCTGTAGGTGCTACATATAAATCTGACACATCTGTGGATGTGTTGGTGTAGTAAGCATAGGATACGGCTCCTTTGTGTCCGTTTAGCCTTGATGATAATTGTGTTCCATTATTAAAATAAGGCCATCGAGAATGAAACCTAATAAAAGGAAAATAGAATTCTGCCCTATCAAGACCCTCGTAATCTCCAATGTCGCATAAGTGGTCAATAAGCTCCAGCTTTGTACGAGAAAACGGCAAAGAGCTTATTATGTTGTGCATATGGAGCTGATCAAGTTCACCGTCAGTCAGAGAGTTAAGATTGACTATAAAGGTTGCGTCTGATTGAGTTTTTCTTGTTTCTTCGATAAGATACTTTGTTGAGTAAATAGGATTGGCATTACAACTGTATGGATAAACAGTTATACCGTAGTCGTTCCAGGCAAAGACAGGATTCCAGAAGGTAAAGCAGTTACTGGAGCCAATATATACTGCATCCAGACTGTTTTCCCGCTGTTCGTAAAACTCTCTGATAATTTTGTATCCTTGTTTATCAACGAGGTTTATAGCATAAGAAACAAAGGATATTAAAATGCAAAAAATTAGTGTAAATATGATAGCCTTAAAAACTGTCTTCTTCATTTTCATTCTCCATAATCAATTAACTTTTACGATGCCGTTTTGTTGAAAACAACATAATCAGTATTATGTTGTTTTCAAAAACAAAGCGTATACATACTTGTTGCTAAATAATGGATATTTGTTTATTTTTTGGTATAAAATTAAACCTTTAATACTTAATACGATAAAAGCTTGATTTACTACACATCATTTTTTTGAAGCACAGTTTACACTTTTTTGGGGGGCTATTGTGTTTTTTGTCGAATTGTGGTAAGATAACTGTATTATACTTCATTAACCTAACAACATAATACTGATTATGTTGTAGCTACTGTTTCTGACGACGGTTTCTATATTACAAGTCGCATATTTTCCATACGGCGACGGTGCTCGTCACCTGTGGTGATAATGTATATACGAGTTGTTTCAATACTGCTATGACCGAGGATATCCGCAAGTTTTGCAATGTCTTTTTCTATTCCGTAGAAGGTTCTTGCAAAGAGGTGTCTGAGATTGTGAGGGAATACTTTGTCGGGGTTGACTCCCGCCTCTTTACACAGGTTTTTCATCTCTCGCCAGATATTAGAACGGCTAAGCGCTTTGCCTGTTCGTGTGACAAATATCATACCCGATTTAACTCCATGCTCTGCTGCATAGCGGAGCAGTTTCTTTTTTAGCTCCTTCACTATAAAAACAGTTCGAGTTTTACCTTTGAGAGATACTACAGCCTCTCCGCACTTAACAGCCTCAACCGTAATAAACTGCAACTCACTAACACGAATTCCTGTGGAGCAGATAGTCTGTATAAGCAGATTAAGTCTTCCGTTTCCTTTTTGCTTCGCAGTATTTATAAGCCTGATGTATTCAGCCTTCGTCAGCTCTTTTTCTTCAGGGCAATATATCTGTCGTTGCATTTTAACAGACTTTACCCTCAAATCCTGCCATCCTAAAAAAGAAAAAACGCTATTGAGAGATGCTATCACCGAGTTGATGCTTCTCACCGCATAGTTTTCGCTTATCAATCTGTTCTTGTATTCAATAACAAGTTCCTTTGTTATAACCTTGCCTAATGCAAATTCTGCAAACGCCTTTACATCTCTCATATATTTTTCAATGGTGTTTTTGCTTTTCTCTTCTGATATCAGATTAAACTTATAATTTTGGATAATTTCTTCTGTTATTACTCTTTTATCCATAATAACAACCTCCGGATAATTTTTAATAATATTTTATCCGAAATACGACTAATAATTAATAGCAGATATAAAACCCTATGGGCAAAAAGAAAAAGAGTGACTTAACTAAGTCACTCTTTTGTGATTTACTCTTCCATTTGTTTACCGAGAAAAGCGGCGGCGGATTGGCAGAGCTTAATCTCTGCATCAGAGGGTACCTTGATGCTGTCACTTGTCAGCATCACTACGGCTCCTGTAACATCACCGGCAGCTATGATGGGGTAGACTACGGCGGCGTTATGCTCGATGCCCTCTACAGGCTGCACGGGGGACACGTCAGACTGATGTGCCGCATAGCTTCGGCGGTTTTCCATATAGCCCTCTAAGGTGACTGTGATTCTACGCTCCAGGTACTCCCTTTTGGACACACCTGCGGCGGCAATCACATGGTCACGGTCTGTAATGATAGTGGGCAGAGAGCTGATTCTTGACAGCACCTCTGCATATTGAGTTGCAAACACAGACAACTCTCCCACAGGGGAGTATTTCTTGAAGATAACCTCACCGTCTGTAGCGGTATAAATCTCCAGCGGGTCACCCTCACGGATACGCAAAGTGCGTCTGATTTCTTTTGGTATGACCACACGACCCAGGTCATCTATACGGCGTACTATTCCTGTTGCTTTCATATATAAAAACTCCTTTGCCTAATTGATAACATTTCTATTATCTGTAAGCATTGGAGTTTTATACTGCTTGAAATAATTTTTATAGCATTTGCTAATTAATATCTATTTCTCTTCAAATAAGGGGTGAAGATAATATATCTCATCATCGGAGGATGACCCATTATCTGACGACTGTCCATAATGATATTTCCATAGACCGTGTTTCATATGTGCTGTATTTATCGAAATATATTCATATCCTTTGTGAAAAGTAGGCGACTTCGAATAGAAAGACCGATCTACAAGCGTAATGATTCCAAAAAAAGCGCCATCTTTCACCAGTATTTCTTCATCTTTAATTGGTCTATTGCTCGAGTTATTATGAGAACTTTGTTGTTCATATCCATGGTCATCTTCCTGGTATGAGTTAAGGTCAATTCTCCAACAATTAGCCTCAGCGCGTATTTTATTGTATTCGTCGTCGTTATATTCTATCTCGGCAACATAAATAGCGGGTTCTTTGCTTGTCCACATAGGATATTGGGGACTTCCACTCACCATTTTATCGGTTTTCAACTCTGAAACAGTAAACAGTTTCATAATATTTCTCCACCTTTATTCCGTTATTTAAAAATTTTACCACACCACGCCTGAAAAATCAATATTTTCACAAAAAGACAAAAAGGAGCAGATTTCTCTGCTCCTACCAAAATATGTATAATTCAGTTGATCATCGCCATTTTTCGTTAAAAACTTTTCTTCAAAAAGCGCCCAAAATCCAGTAATTATAAGGGTTTATCGCGTTTTGTGTTATTATAACACGAGCCTCGATTCTTCTCACAATACCTGTTGCTTTCATATATACATTTCTCCTTAAATTACAAATTGTGTTGTTATTATCTGTAATCTGAGGAGATTTATACTGCGTGAATTTACTTTTTAAATTGCTTGTGTTATTATAAATTAGAGGCGGTGAGTTTATGAAAACAAAAGCGGTTCTTTCTGCAATCACAGGTTTCTTTTTTGGTTTAATTTCATATTTTTTGCTACAATATTTAGAAATGGATGACGCTCTTTTATTTTCAGTTTTTGGAGGATTGTTATTCTATGTTCTGTTGTTCGTATTTCTTCTTGTTCACGGAAAGATTACGGATAAAAAGTATGCAAAATATGAAAAAGAAATAACCTCTCCCGTCTTTTATAAAACAAATGGAAATTTCAACCTTGGAAATGGCAAAGTCAAAAACGGAAATATCTATTTTTGCGAAGGCGGTATCGTTTGTCTATGCTTGGATGAAAAACCTTATACATTAGACGAAATATTGTTGCAAGATATTGACCACTATCAATTTGATGATATCCACTTAAGCATTTTTGTGAAAGACGGAAGACTATTTGTTATTACGCTCCCTGATGCCAAAAATGTTATAAAAGTATTAAAAGAAAAAGAGTGGATAGCGTTTTAACTTTAAGGCGATGATTTTGTGAAATGCAAAATGTGAATGGCAAGGAAAAATACGTCTACTATAAATATTGCACATTAAAAAATCCCCCTGATTCAGGGGGATTTTTAGGTGTAGTTTTTAATTAATCTGCATTTGTTTTTCGGATTTATCCTGTTCAGCCTTTTGAGCGAAGTTTTTCCTCATACTGAGCAATTTTTTCTCTGGTTGCCTGATATACTCCGTCCCAATCCTCTTTTACTTCATATTCGTTACGGCGGTCGGGTAGGTCGTAATTTTCGTCGATATACTCAGCGAGAGCATCTGTGAACTTCTCGGCACCGTAAAAGTTTACGTGACCGGGATTATAGAAATCAGTCTCGGGGTCAAGGTCTATAGAGAAGCTTCCGTCCTCATTGGTTGTATAGTAGTGAATATAGTTCTGACCTGTTTCCTCTAAAAGCTGATATGCAGCATTAGTTCTTGCAGTTTCTTCTTCACCGCGGAACTGGGGAGAGTCAACAAAGAGAAGCTCTATGCCTTTTTCCTTAGCATAGTCAAGAAGCTCGTAGTAAGAGCGTTCTGTCAGCTTGTCTATCTCGGTAGTAATATTCGGGTTGTACACAACAGGCTCCTGAGCAACTACAGTTGCACTCATTGTAGAGTTAAGGAAGAATCCAAGATAAGCGTGTTCTTTGTTTCCCAGGTTGTTTTCAATAGAATAGTCATCCTCAGACCACTTTGTGTGATATTTTACAAAGGATAAAAGGTAAGAAATATTAAATCTGGGCTCATCTTCGTATAGATAGTGGATGCTTTCCATAGTTTTGAATCCTGCCTTGATTCTGTTCATAGAGAACATAGGCATAGCATCAAGCACACGTCTTGCACGAACATCCATAACGTCAACAGTATCGTTTACCTGAGACAGACAGCGAATGTCAACAATGATAAGCTTCGGATTCTGATAATCATATATCTCGTCGAGAATGTTTTCAAATAACCAGGTGGGCATAGAGTCTGTGGCAAGAGGATACACCGTCATGCCATATTCCTCATAAGCCTTGGCAGCAACCCAATATCTGTCAACACCGCTGGTTCCGATATAAACTGCATCCACAGTATCTTCGTTGAGATTTCTGTATGTGGTGAATCGTTTGTCCATATTTGTGTTGTTTTCCTGCTCAAAAAGGTCGCACATTACTATGAGAATCATACATACCAAAAGAGCAAAAGCCACACAGCGAATAATAATTTTAACTTTATTTTTCATATGCTTTTCCTCCTTTAGAAGTTTCCGTAGATGAAGGATGCTGCATCATAGTCGGGACCATAGATGCCGAATATAAGAACAAACACGAACAATGCGAGAACAAGTCCCCAGCGGAAGAAGATGTTCTGCTTAGACAGAGTCTCGCGGATTTTCACACCGTTCTCTTGGAGAATACCAACAACAAGGAGAATGAGTATTGCGATGAAGAGGATAAACATTCCCTTTTCATCAACACCATAGGTGTATAACTTGCCGTCAAGTCCGAAGAGAAAATCGAGGTCAAAGGAGGTGAACATACTCTTAATCATTTTAAGAGCATCCAGAAGGCTTGGAGCCTTAACAATAATTCTTGAGATACACAGAAGTGTAAAGGTCCTCAGCATCTGGAATAACTTCCAGCTGAAGTTCTCTGTGTTAATCTTAAGCTTTTTGATAATCTTTTCGTAAACAGGTGTCAGCGCAACACTGGCTGAAATCAAAATAGCATTGTATAGACCGTTGACAATGTATTGCCAACTTATTCCGTGCCATATACCGATGAGGAAGAACACCACCATAGGTGCAGCAACAGAGGGAACCATCTTTGCAGCATAGGGACCGTACTTTTTGCGGAAGTTTTTGCTCACTGCGGTAACAGGCTTTGAAAGCATTACGGGGTAGAACACAAACTCTCTCATCCATGCACCCAGGGACATATGCCAACGCTGCCAGAAGTTTGCCATAGATGTGGCAAAGAAGGGTCTCTCGAAGTTTACAGGCAGGTCAATGCCCAGCATCTGTGCGGCACCGCGGGTAATATCAGTACCACCCGAAAAGTCGCCGTAAATCTGGAATGAATAAGCCAGAACGCCGATAAATACCTGTGAGCCGTTATAGTTTGTAAAGTCAGATGAGAAAACAGTAGAGGCTATAGCAGCCACTCTGTCTGCAATAACAAGCTTTTTGAACATACCCCAGAGGATGAGCTGAGCACCATACTTAATATTGTTGTACTCGAACTTGTGAGGGGTCTGTAGCTGATATCCTACGTCGTTATATCTGAACAGCGGACCCTGTATAATAGAGGGGAAGAAGGATACAAACAGAGCAAACTTGCCGATATGTCTTTCTGCAGGATGCTTACCTCTGCCAACGTCTACCAGATAACCGATAGAGTTAAAGGTATAGTAGGAAAGTCCCAGAGGAACTATGATATTTACAAGAGGCTCAGCCGAATCCCAATGGAATAAAGAGAAGATGTGGTTAAGGTTGCCTGTAGAGGAGTTGAAGACCTTAAGGAAAGCAAGAACCCCTAAGTTTACAAGAACGGTAATAACCTGTATTGTGTGTACCTTTTTGTTGACAACCTTTTTAAGCTCACGCTTTTCCTCTTTTGTAACATCAGGACCTAAGGATTCCAGATGTCTCTGATTTTTGTTACGTAGAGACTGCATCCACAATCCCGAGAAATAGGTGAATAGGGTCGTGCCGATTATGTAGATAAGATTATCTATACCGCTGCTGATGTAGAATCCGTAACTGGCGATTAGCAGCACAGCCCATTGGAACTTTTTGGGAACAAGGTAGTACACAAGAACCACCACGGCCAAAAAAGCAATAAAGCTCAGCGAATTAAGTGCCATAGTATCCTCACTCATTTCTTTTTTCTTATCGCCAAAAGACAACATTTATCGACGATAGCATTCAACATATAATACCACAATTAAGGCGGATAGTCAACTTAATACATGCCATTTAGCTTTGGTATATGTGATGAAATTTTGTGCCTAAAGAGATATATAATGGTGGAAAATACAGAGTATGACATTTGTGAGTTTTTGAATTATTTTGTATATAATTGAAATTTTTTATCTTATATGTTATAATACACACAGATAATATTTTCATTGAGTGAGGGAAAGGAGAGGGCTATGAAAAACGGCCTTATCTTTGAAAACGGAGAGTGGATTTTCTATCGCAATGACAATCCTTATCATGCGGGAGCCGTTGAGGTTGACGGCGATATTTACTATATAGGCAGACATGGTCGTGTGGTTACCGGTGAACATGTGGTTCACAGCGAAATGGCAAACGGAGTCCTTAAGCACGGTACATACACCTTTGGCGAAGACGGTAAGCTTATCAAGGGCTCTTATATAGCCCCCAAGAAGCACTCTTCAAAAAGAAAAAAGAAAAAGAAGGCTTCACACAGAAAAAGGTCTGTGAAGATATCCAAGAAAACTATCGGGTTATTGGCAGGATTCTTTGCGACAGTACTGACCTTGTTTGTGTGTGCGGTAATAGTTGACAGCATAAGTAGGCATCACACAGAGCCTGTGGAAACAACTCCGAGTGTAAGTATTACTCTGACTGAGTTCGAAGAGCCTGTGCTTCTTTGCTCTGAGGCGGCGCTGAAGCTATATAATCACGAGCTTACAATGGCGGATATGAAGGGTGTAACTCCCTATGTTCCAATGCAGTTCAAGTACTCTCTCTCAGGAAGTGACGGTTTGCTGTATATCAGCGAGTACGCGGATATGTCAAATCCCAGAGAATATGTCCTTGTAGAGGATAAAAAGGAAGTCACTATCGATAACCTTAAGACAGGTACTGTGTACTATTACACCGTATATGCAGGGGAAGAGGTGCATACAGGCAGCTTTGAAACCGCAGAGGGTACCAGATATATATATATTCCCGGTGTGTATAATACCCGCGACATTGGTGGATATACTACTCTTGATGGCAAAGTGGTTAAGCAGGGAATGATTATCCGCGGTACAGAGATTGACGGACTTGTAGAGGCAAACTATTTTCTCAAGCAGGAGGACAGAGAGTCTGTACAGAAGCAGTTCGGCTTTGTATACGAGATGGACCTGAGAGAGTATTACACCTATTCGGATGACTATGTATCTCGACTTGGTGAGGGAGTGGAGCATAATTTTTACACTTCACCTATGTACGGAAATATATTCAGTGAAATAAATGCAGATAAGGTGAAGACTATTTTCTCTGATTTAGCAGACCCTCGGAACTATCCTATGTATCTGCATTGTACCTATGGTTGTGACCGTACAGGTACCATAGTGTATCTGCTTCAGGGAATTCTTAATATGCCTGAGGAAGATATGATGAGAGAATATCAGATGTCAGCATTTTTCTCTACTCAGTATACACAGACCTCTCGTATGGAGGTCGTTATTGAGGGTCTTGAGAAATACGAGGGTGACACAGTTCAGGAGAAGATAGAGAGCTTCCTCATAGAGGACATAGGCGTTACCAAAAAGGAGATTGAGTCTATCAGAAGCATCCTTTTGGAGGACTAATATATCAAAGCAAGATAAGGGCGGAGTGGGTTTCACTCCGCCTTTGTTGGTTGTAACGTTTTTTTGGTGCTTCTAAGGTTGATATCCTCAGCATAGCAAAGTAAATAGTAAAACGCAGTAGATATAAGTCCGCTGCGTTTTTTTGTTTGAAGACCCGATTAAAAGTATTATAATTTTATTAATTTCCTTGCTTGTGTGGAAAAAGTGGTGTATAATTGCCCTGTATAAAATTGTCATCGGGACTGAAAGGAGAGGAAATATGCAAACCGCTATAGAATATATCAACTACTTTGTGGCACTACTGTTTCTAATTTGTTATGCATACCAGTTTTTTTATATAATAGTTTCTTTATTCAAAAAGCCCGTCAAGTTCAAAAAGGCACATCAGAACAAGCGGTATGCTTTTATGATAGCTGCCAGAAACGAAGAGGCGGTTATCGGAAACCTCATACATAGTATTATGATGCAGACCTACCCCTCGGAGCTTATAGATGTTTATGTGGTGGCGGATAACTGCACCGACGAGACTGCTTTCGAGGCAGAACGTGCAGGAGCCATTGTATATGAACGTTTCAATAAAACAAAGGTCGGCAAGGGATATGCCCTTGATTTTCTGTTTTCTAAGGTACAGGAAATGTGCGGTGATGAATACTACGACGGCTACTTTATTTTTGATGCAGATAATCTTCTTGATAAGCGTTATGTAGCAGAGATGAACAAGGCTATGTGCTCGGGACATAAGATTGTCACCAGCTACCGCAACTCCAAAAACTTTGATTCTAACTGGATATCCTCGGGTTATGCACTGTGGTTTTTGCGAGAAGCAAAGCACCTTAACAACGTGCGGCTTATTTTGGGTACAAGCTGTGCGGTATCGGGCACAGGATTTCTGATTAGCAGTGAAATCGTTCGTCGTAACGGTGGTTGGAAGTTCTTCACTCTCACAGAGGATATAGAGTTTTCTATTCACTCGATTCTTCAGGGAGAAAAGATTGGCTACTGCCACGCTGCCAAGTATTACGACGAACAGCCCACCACCTTTGTTGCATCCTGGAACCAGCGAATCCGTTGGACAAAGGGATATTTGCAGGTGTTCAAAAAATACGGCAAACAGTTGCTTAGAGGCTTCTTCGGGACCAATGCTTTCTCCTGCTATGATATGTCTATGACTATTATGCCTGCCTGTATATTGACGCTTTTCAGTTTCTTTGTTAATGTAGCAACTATTATACTGTCTTTGATTACAGGCTCTGAGCCTTTATTGGTAATAAGGTCTACTCTGGAGTCTATCGGGAACTCTTATCTGATGATGCTTATGGTAGGTACTGTTGCCTGTATATCAGAGTGGAAAGAAATCCGCAGTCCTGCATGGAAGAAGATTCTGTACTGCTTTACCTTCCCCTTATTTATGTTTACATATGTGCCCATTGCAATTACGGCTATTTTCTCTAAGGTGGAGTGGAAGCCGATAAAGCACGGTGACACAAAATCTATTGATGATATGAACAAAAAACGGAAGAAAAAAGTTACTGCAAAACAAAAGTAATAAAAAGCCGACCTGAGCTTGATACTCCAAGCGGAGTATTAAGCTCAGGTCGGCCTGTTTTTTTATGTGGTTTATTTAGTGAACATAAGTCTGCCGTAGGAGGGATAGGGCCAGTACTCGGCAGAGGTGAGCTGTTCCATTTCGTCAGAGACTTTTCTCAGCTTTCTCATAACAGAAAGCACCTCGTCGCAGTACATACGGGCAATGGTGAGAGCGTCTGCCTTAAGACTGCGAACCTTATCCTCTGTGGTTTGAAGCTCCTCTATATATTTATCGAAATCCTCCAGTAAAGAGGATAGCTTCCTGATAAGCTTAAGCTCAGCCTCAACGGGAATATCCTCACAAAGCTGACGCTTTTTAAGTACTGAGTCAGACATATCACCGATAAAGCGTGATACTGCAGGGAAGATATCCTTTCTTGCCATATCCAGCATAGTGAGAGCCTCAATATTGATGGTTTTTGAGTAGCTTTCAAGCTGAATCTCGCAACGGGCACGGATTTCGTCAGCATTGAAAATCTTGTTCTTCTCAAAGAGGGCTACATTTTTTTCGTCAGAGTAGTGCTGCATAGCCTCGGGCATAGTACGGAGATTCATAAGTCCCCTTACCTTCGCCTCTTGAATCCACTCCTCGGCATAGTTGTTGCCGTTGAAGATAATGCGATGGTGATTCTTGTACACCTCACCGATGATGCGGTCAACTACGGAATCGGGGTCCGAGGAGCTTTCCAGTATATCTGAGAACTGAGAAAGCTGTTCTGCCACAATGGTGTTGATCATAATGTTGGGACAAGCAATGTTGACAGAGGAGCCGAGACTACGGAACTCGAATTTGTTACCTGTAAAGGCTATAGGAGAGGTGCGGTTGCGGTCTGTGGTGTCCTTTTTGAATTCGGGTAGAACCTCAACACCCATACCGATTTTGACTCTTTTCTCAGAGGTGTACTCTTCGCCGTAGGCTACTGCGTGAAGGATATCCTCCAGCTGTTCACCCAGGAAAATGGACATAATTGCAGGGGGAGCCTCGTGAGCACCCAGACGGTGGTCGTTACTTGCAGTTGCTACAGATATACGGAGCAGGTCCTGATATTCGTCCACAGCCTTGATAACTGCACACAAAAACAGCAGGAACTGTTTGTTTTCAAAGGGGCGTTTGCCGGGTTTGAAGAGGTTTTCGCCTGTGTCGGTGGTCAGGGACCAGTTGTTGTGCTTACCTGAGCCGTTAACACCGGCGAAGGGCTTTTCGTGGAGAAGACACACAAATCCGTGACGCTGGGCTACATTCTTCATAACCTCCATTGTCAGCTGGTTGTGGTCAGTGGCAAGGTTACAGGTAGTGAACACAGGAGCCAACTCATGCTGACAGGGAGCAACCTCGTTGTGCTCGGTTTTGGCGTATACTCCCAGCTTCCAGAGCTCCCTGTCCAGCTCTTCCATAAAGGCGGCTACTCGGGGCTTAATAGCGCCGAAGTAGTGGTCGTCCATCTCCTGACCCTTGGGAGGTCTTGCGCCAAAAAGAGTTCTGCCTGTGTACATCAGGTCACGACGCTCAAAGTACATTTCCTTGTCAATGAGGAAGTACTCCTGCTCGGCACCTACTGTAACGAATACGTGGCCTATATCATCTCTGCCTAATGCCTTGAGCAGTCTGAGGCTTTCTGTAGAGATTCGCTCCATAGAACGAAGCAGAGGAGTTTTTTTGTCAAGAACTGCACCTGTGTAGGAGCAGAAAACCGTAGGTATATACAGGGTGTTACCCATTACAAAAGCATAGGAGGTAGGGTCCCAGGCAGTATATCCACGAGCCTCAAAGGTTGCACGGATTCCGCCGGAGGGGAAGGAGGAGGCATCAGGCTCACCCTTGATAAGCTCCTTGCCCGAAAATTCCATAATAACCTTGCCGTCGCCTGTAGGTGTGATGAAGCTGTCGTGCTTCTCGGCGGTGATACCTGTCATAGGCTGGAACCAGTGGGTAAAGTGAGTGCAACCCAGTTCCATAGCCCATTCCTTCATAGCAGAGGCCACTTCGTTGGCAACGGAAATATCCAGATGCTCACCGTTCTGGATTGTACTTTTCAAAGTGGTATAAACTTCCTCGCTGAGATATTTCTTCATTGCTTCGTTGTTAAATACCATACAGCCGAAAAATTCGGGAACCATATTCATAAAATCTCTCCCTGCAAACAAAATTTTACAAAAATTCGACAGAATAAATATAACACTTTACGGAGGAAAGTCAATACATTATAATAGTGGAAAATTATTTTCAGAACATTTATTATTTTATCTTATTGTATTAGGATGATTTTTGTGATAATATATAAATAGGCCGACAGGGGAAAAGGCGTTCCCTTATAGGTATTTTGTCGGGAGGTATGGTATATGTTAGTTGCTTTTATTATTTTCTTTTTGATGTTTTCTGTAATTGCGGTGCTGACCTTTCAGGGTAAACTTGCCCGTTTTGTAACAGGCGGCAAAACCGACTCAAGCGGAGACCCTATATATGATGAGAAGGCTATAAGCAGGTTTATGGGTGTTGTTATGGTGCTTTTGGCAATTTCTGCCCTTGTGGGATTGCTGGGTTATGTAATTCCCGGAGCCGATATTCTGATTATCATAGCACCTGTAATGTTTATAGTGGTGCTGATTTTTGCACTTGTATATGTGAACACAGAGGGTAGGTTCCTTGTTAAAGGTGGCCCCAAGCATAGAAAAAGGTAACTCTAGGAGACGGCTTTGTGCCGTCTCTTTTTTTGTAAAACAAAAGCAGGACACCCGATTTCGGATGTCCTGTAATAATTTTGTGCTTATTTAAGATTAAAATGCGCACTTTTCTGTAAGGTATGCAGGAAGCTCTGTAATAGGCATTCTTACCTGCTCCATAGTGTCACGGTCACGGACTGTAACACAGTTGTCCTCCAGAGAATCGAAATCGTAGCAGATTGAGAAGGGAGTGCCGATTTCGTCCTGACGGCGGTAACGCTTACCGATGGAACCGGCATCGTCAAACTCAACGGGGAAGTACTTCTGGAGCATATCTGCAACTTCCTCAGCCTGTTCGGACAGCTTCTTGGAAAGGGGAAGAACTGCTGCCTTGAAAGGAGCAAGGGCAGGATGCAGACGAAGTACAACTCTTGTGTCGCCTTCGGAAACCTCCTCCTCGTCGTAAGCCTCTGTGATAATGGTGAGGAAAAGTCTCTCAACACCCAGAGAGGGTTCGATAACATAGGGGATATATCTGGAGTTGTCTGTGGGGTCGAAGTACTCCATAGACTTGCCTGAAACGGTCTGATGCTGAGTAAGGTCATAGTCAGTTCTGTCGGCAATACCC
>CAZRLC010000035.1:8856-16772 GCA_964600975.1 uncultured Ruminococcus sp. | reverse complement strand
TATTTGTAGGTTCCATTATGGCTTCCGAAACAACTGCTGCTGCAACAGGTGCAGTTGGTGTTGTTCGCCGTGACCCCATGGCTATGCTTCCTTTCTGTGGTTATCATATGGGTGACTATTTCAAGCATTGGATTGAAATGGGCGAGATTCTCGGCGAGAACGCTCCCAAGATCTTCAACGTTAACTGGTTCCGTCTTGACGACGAGGGTAACTTCCTCTGGCCCGGATTTGGCGACAACTTCCGTGTTCTTGAGTGGATTGTTAAGCGTTGTAACGGTGAGGCTGACGCAACAGAAACCGCTATCGGCTATGTTCCTTCTGCTGATGATATCAATGTAGAGGGTCTGGACATCGACAGAGATGTACTGGAGAGTATCCTTGAGGTTGACAATCAGAAGTGGCTCGGCGAGACTGTAGGTATCGAAGAGTTCTATGAGAAGTTCGGCGACAGACTTCCCGAGGAGCTCAAAGAACAGCTGGGCGCTCTCAAAGAGAGACTTTCTAAGTAATTAAACACTTTATTCCCGAAGGGACAGCGAAAGCTGTCCCTTCATTTGAAAATAGCTAAATCGGGAGATAATATGAAAAAAACTTTTCTCGCTATATTAATTTGCATTGGCATCTTAATTAGCGTATGCAGTTGTAACTTGAACGTACCTCAGGGAGAGCATAGTACTCCAGCAGGTAGCAATAATAACATATCCATAGGTGATACTCAGGGATATAATCATATAGATAGTTCTCTGCTGGATTTCAGCACCGTTTTATATACCAAGGCTGACCTTACCCGAGGCTACGATTCCCTCAAGGAGGAGGGCGAGCGTCTGTGCTATGAATTGCTTGATATAAGTGTGTATTATATAGCTCAGGAGTCAGAGGGCAGTTATTATGACATACTACCTGTAACTGTAGAGGGTGCTACTCTTTCCGAGGCTCAGCTTCATCTGGTAATAACGGCCTATTCTCTTGACCATCCCGAGGTCTTCTGGATTGAAAATGAATTCTCCTACTATATAAATGCAAAGGGTGATACAAGTCTGCAACTGACATCTGCTCTTAGTTCAGAGGAAATATCCCAGTGTGCAATCCTTATGGGAGCAGAACTTGGCAAGATGATGTCAGGGCTTGAGGGCAACCTGAGTCAGTACCACCGCGAACTGTATATTCACGACACACTTGTGAAAAATTGCGAGTATGCAGACGAAGTGCTTGAGGGTGCAGACGACTTCAGCTACTACACAAGCTACGGCGCTATCGTCAACTCAAGGGCAGTCTGTGAGGGCTACTCAAAGGCTATGCAGTTGATGCTATCTATGGTTGGAGTAGAAAGCTTTTGTGTATCGGGATACGGTGCCGAGGAGCTTCATATGTGGAATGTGGTGTCTCTTGGCGGTGACTGGTATTATCTGGATGTTACCTGGAACGATACCGAAGAGGAAATCAGCTACGATAACTTCAATATTACCACCGAGCAGTTGCTTTTAGACCATAGTATCTCTCCTCTTTATGACGAGCTTACCGAGGAGGAAATCTGCGGTGACTCAAGCACTCCCGCACAAAAGTTCAATCTGTTTGTTCCTGTGTGTACAGACAAGGATATGAGCTATTATATGAACAATTCGGTAGCGGTTACAGGCTTTGATGATGAGAATATCAGTGCTATAAGCGAAGCAATCGCAGAAGCTGCACGAAACAACAAGGAAAGCGTACACCTTTATATAGATCCCGATTATATGGAGCTTGAGGTGGCTATTGACAACCTTTTCTATAGTGGAGATTATGCAATATTTACCTGTATAGATAAGGCAAATAAAATTCTTGAGGATGTGAGGGTTGTGGATGATTATATATCCACTACGAATTTACCCGCACACTATATTGTTACTGTTTATCTTGAGTATGAGGCTGTGGAATAAATGATTATAATGGCAGTTGATTTAGGCAAAGCACGTACAGGTATTGCCGCATCAGACAAAACAGAATATCTTGCATCTCCCGTGACTGTAATATCCGAGAAAAGGACCGAGATGTTGCTTTCGAAGGTGGCGGATACTGCCCGTGAGATTAAGGCGGAGCACATTGTTGTAGGGCTTCCCAGAAATATGGACGGCTCAGAAGGTGAGAGTGCGACCAACGCCAGAGCCTTTGCGGAAATGCTTCGTGAGGAGCTTTCGCTTGAGGTAGTCCTCTGGGACGAAAGATGCACCACCGTTACTGCTCACGGATATCTGAACGACACCAACACACGAGGTAAAAAGCGTAAGGCGGTAATTGACGCTGTTGCAGCTACGGTAATACTTCAGAGCTACCTTGACAGCAGGAGATAAGCTATGTTTCCTTATGTTGAACTTTTTGGCATCAGTATTCCCACATATGGCTTGTTATCTGTAATAGGCTTACTTTTTGCAAGTGGAATAGCAATGATGCTCTCAAACCGCAGAAATGTAGATGTATATAACCTTGTGCTCACCGCTATGATTGGCGGTGTGGGAGTGTTCATCGGCGCACATTTGCTGTTTGCACTTACCAAGGCAGGGGATATATCAAAGGCTTTTGCAAATTATGAAAGCTACCGTTCTTTTTGGGCTTTTCTAAAGGATATATTCAATCTCTCTTCAGGTATGGTCTTTTACGGTGGACTCTACGGCGGACTCCTTACAGGTGCTCTCTTTGTAAATTATAAAAAGTACCCCACAAAGGATATGTCCGATGTGTTTGCCTGTAGCATACCGCTTTTTCATATGTTTGGTCGAGTGGGTTGTTACTGTGCAGGATGTTGCTATGGTATACCCTTTGAGCAGGGGGTGGCAGGTATAGTGCTTTCTACAGGAGAGAAAGAATCAATCCACAGGCTTCCTGTTCAGCTTATAGAGACGGTGTGCCTGTTTGTTTTGTTCCTTGTTCTTGTTACGCTTTTTGTTAAAGACAGGGCAAGTGGCAGACTTATGAGCATATACCTTTTATCCTACGGAGTTATCAGATTTATGCTGGAATTCTTCCGTGGAGATGAGGTGAGGGGGCGTCTGCTTATGTTCTCTACCTCTCAGTGGATAAGCCTTATTACTATAATTTCAGTCAGTGCTTATCTTCTGTTAAGGAAATATAAATCCAAATCAAAAGTGTAAATATAAGTCCTTCGAAAATATCGGAGGACTTTTGTTTTTCTTCTTAATATTTGCGGATTATATTGATTTATTTGGTCTGTAGTAATATAATTAATATGAGTATTTATATACTTCGGACATAATTTTAATTGAAGATATCGGGGGAATAATAATGGAACTTGATATTATTAAACGTACATGGGCGGAGATAGACCTGGACGCCATAAAGCATAATTTTGAGGCAATCCGCAATCATATAGGTAAGTCAAGGCTCTGCTGTGTAATCAAGGCAGATGGCTATGGCCACGGAGCTTTGAAACTTGCCCAGCTTTATTCAAGACTTTCTGTGGATTTCTTTGCAGTTTCCAACATTGACGAGGCAGTAGAGCTGAGAGAAAACGGCATAGATAAGCCCATACTTATCCTCGGCTATACCCCTGTGGAGTTGGCGGCAAAGATATCTGCATACAGGCTGACTCAGGCGGTGTATGGACTGGATTATGCAAAGGCTTTGAATGAGGCTTGTGTTAATTCAGGCACAAAGCTCGATGTTCATATCAAGATTGACACAGGTATGAGTCGTATAGGCTTTATGTGTCAGTGCTTCCCCGAGGATATGCCATCTATTGATGAGATTGAAAGCACCTGTAAATTAAGCAACCTCAGCGTCCGTGGAATTATGGCTCATTTTTCTGTTGCAGATGAGGGTGAGCAGGGCAGAGAATATACACAAAAACAGCTGGATAATCTTAACTTTACAGTTAAGACTCTCTCGGACAGAGGCATTACTTTTGATGTAATTCACCATGCGAATAGCGGTGGCACCGAGTATTACACGGACTCTCACCTTAATATGGTCAGAGCAGGTATTATCCTCTACGGCTTAGAGCCCAACCCTGCGATTGAGAGCGTATTATCTCTAAAAAAAGCTATGACCCTCAAAACAAAGGTCGCTTTTGTAAAGAAACTTCGCAAAGGCTCCTCTGTTAGCTACGGCAGAACCTTTACTGCAGACAGGGATATGGTGGTTGCAACAGTTCCTATAGGCTATGCTGACGGATATTTCCGTAGCTTTTCCAAGGGCGGATATATGAGCGTAAACGGGGCAAAAGCCCCAATACTCGGCAGAGTTTGTATGGACCAGACCGTAATAGATGTTACTGATATCAAAGATGTAAAAATCGGTGATGAGGTTGTTATATTCTCTGATGGACGGGATAATGCTCCCACAGTAAACGAACTGGCAGAGATAGCCGGTACTATCAATTACGAAATTGTCTGTGCAGTTTCCAAGCGAGTTCCCAGAGTTTACATACAGGACTCAAAAGTTGTGGATGTGATGTATAAATTATGAGATTATTAGCAGTTGACGGCAACAGTATACTTAACAGAGCCTACTACGGTATCCGTCCCCTTACCACAAAGGACGGACAGTATACTCATGCCATTTACGGATTCCTTACAATGCTGGAGAAAATCAAAGGTGATACTACCCCTGACTGTGTGGCGATTGCCTTTGACCTGAGAGCACCTACCTTCAGACACAAGGCGTACTCAGGCTACAAGGCTACCCGAAAGGGTATGCCTGAGGAACTGGCTCAGCAGGTAGAACCCCTCAAGGAGCTTCTTACTCTGCTTGGCTACAAGCTTGTATCTCTGGAGGGTTACGAGGCAGATGATATTCTGGGTACTTTTGCCGCATCCTGTGAGCAGGAGGGTAACGAATGTGTTATTGCCACAGGAGACAGGGATTCGCTTCAGCTTGTGTCCGATAAGGTAACAGTCCGCCTTGCTGCTACCAAGCAGGGCAGTCCTACCGCCCTGGTTTATGATGTAGCAAAAATTCAGGAGGAATACGGTGTTGAGCCAAAGTGTCTGATTGATATCAAGGCTATTCAGGGTGACACCTCTGATAATATTCCGGGTGTAGCGGGAATTGGCCCCAAGGGTGCAACAGATTTAATACAGAAATTCGGAAGCCTTGACGGAGTGTACGAGAATATCAACTCTCCCGAAATCAGGGATTCCGTTAGGAATAAGCTTATTGCCGACAAAGAAAATGCCTATCTCAGCCGTATGTTGGGTGAGATTTGCCGTACAGTTCCTATCTGTACTCAGTGCGATTGCTACAAGGTGGAGATGTCTGACCCGAGAGCAGCCGCCAGATATATGGCAAGACTTGAACTTTTTAAGCTTATAGATAAATTAGGACTTAATGAGCTATCCTTTGCTGTGTCCGAAACAGAAAGAGAAAAATCATTAATAAAGTTTGTGGAAGTATCAGACTTCAAAGACCTTCCTCAAGAGGAAAACACCATATACTATCCTGTGTTTGAAGATGGCAACTTTAGGGAACTTTTCGTCCTTACAAAGGATACTTCATACAGAACAGATAATAAGGAAATATTCCATAAGCTTCTCTTCGGTGGCAAAGCCTTGTCCTTCTATGATTCCAAGCCTGTTTATGCTTACGCGGACAAGCAGGGAATAGATATGACCGTTGCTGAGTTTGATGTCACCTTGGCGGCGTATTTGCTCAATCCCTCCTCCTCCGATTATACTCCCGAGAGGCTTTGTGCCGAGTACAGAGTAGAGGAGCCCGAGGTTGAAGGCAATAAGCTGTCTCCCTTTGTGGCTGCACTTCCTGTGCTGAGCCTTAAGCTTAACTCTCAATGTGAGGAGAAAAATCAGCTAACACTTCTGCGTACTGTTGAGCTTCCTCTTGCAAAGGTACTTGCACGAATGGAAAACATCGGCTTTAAGGTAGACAGACAGGGTATCGAAAAATACGGCGAGTATATAGGCGAGAGGCTTGTCTCTTTAGAGCAGGATATCTACTCTGCAGTAGGCTACGAGTTTAACCTGAATTCTCCCAAGCAGCTTTCTGAGGCACTTTTTGAGAAGTTGATGCTTCCTGCAAAGAAAAAGACAAAAAGCGGATATTCCACTAACGCCGATGTGCTGGAGGAACTGAGACCCTATCATCCCGTGGTTGGAATGATTCTCGAATATCGCACCTATGCAAAGCTTAAGTCCACCTACTGTGACGGACTGCTCAAGGTTATTGCCGAGGACGGCAGAATACACTCCAGCTTTAACCAGACCGAAACCCGTACAGGCAGAATCAGTTCCACGGAACCAAACCTGCAAAATATTCCTGTCAGGACAGAGCTTGGCAGGGAGTTGAGAAAGTTCTTTATCGCAAAGGAAGATCACCTCTTGGTGGATGCAGACTACTCTCAGATAGAACTCCGTGTTCTGGCAGATATTGCCGCTGACGAGAATATGCGTCGAGCCTTCCTTGATAATACAGACATCCATACAGTTACCGCTTCTCAGGTGTTCTCTATGCCCGAGAATATGGTGACTCCTATAATGCGAAGCAGAGCCAAGGCGGTAAATTTCGGTATTGTCTACGGAATAGGAGCCTTCTCTCTTTCCAAGGATATAGGTGTAACCAACCGTGAGGCATCGGAGTATATCAGGAACTATCTTGCCCATTACTCAGGTGTGGATGCCTATATGAAGCAGGTTATAGAGAATGCCCGTATTACAGGCTATGTGGAAACCAACTTAGGTCGCAGACGTTACCTGCCCGAGCTTTCTGCTGCAAACCATATGACCCGAGCCTTCGGTGAGAGAGTTGCCCGTAATATGCCTATACAGGGTACGGCTGCTGATATCATAAAAATTGCAATGATAAGAGTAGACCGGCGACTTCGCAAAGAGGGGATGGAGTCAAGGCTCATCCTTCAGGTGCACGATGAACTTATAGTCGAGGCACCTGTTCACGAATCTATGATGGCGGCTATGATACTTCAGGAGGAAATGGAAAACGCAGTGAAGCTTTCTGTTCCTCTTGTTGCCGAGGCGGCAATGGGTGCCACCTGGTACGATACTAAATCTTAATTAATGATATGAAAAATGTTTTATTTGTCTGCACAGGAAATACCTGTCGCAGTCCTATGGCTCAGGCTATATTCAACGATATCTGCAAAAAGAGAAACCTGCCCTTCAAGGGCTTCTCTGCAGGTATATGGACCCGTACAGGACTTCCTGCTTCAGAGAAATCGGTACTGGCTATGGCTCAAATGGGAATCGACATTTCGGATTTTACATCAACAGAGATTACAGATGTGGATGTAGATAAAATGCATTTATTTGCCGTTATGACAACGGACCACAAGTGTGCACTTGTTTCCTTCGGAATAGATGAAAATCGCATACAGGTCTTAAATGAGGCAAATGGCGGTATATCCGACCCCTATGGCGGCAGCGAGGCACGTTACCTTATATGCAGGGACGAGCTTATTGATGCTATAGAGGAGCTTATGGAGAGGATGGGTGATAGCCTGTGAATACAGAAAAGCTGACTGTAAACCACAGCCAAGCAGTACACGGGCTTCTGTGTGAATGCTTTGCTACTCCTTGGTCTCTTGATAGTGTGAGGGAGTTGCTTGACAGTCCCTGTGGTGAGTGTTTCGGAATCTTTGACGATGATTTGCTTGTTGGCTATGTTGCTCTGGAATGGGTGCTTGACGAGGGAAGTCTGACGGATTTAGCCGTTAAGCCAACCTACCGCAGACGAGGTCTTGCGTCACTTCTGATGGAAAAGCTTCTGGAGTCAGCATGTGGAAAGAAGCTGAGTTTTGTTACCTTAGAGGTACGAGCCTCCAATACTCCTGCCATAGATTTATACCGAAATTTTGGCTTCAAGGAGGTAGGCAGACGCCCTGATTATTACAGGTCTCCCACCGAGGATGCTCTGCTTATGACTAAATATATGTAAAGGAAAAAGCCTGTTGCTATCTG
>CAZRLC010000035.1:0-8756 GCA_964600975.1 uncultured Ruminococcus sp. | reverse complement strand
AGGATGCTCTGCTTATGACTAAATATATGTAAAGGAAAAAGCCTGTTGCTATCTGCAACAGGCTTTTGCGGTTATTAAGAAAAAATTTGCTTTTATCTTGGGTAAAAGCGAGATCGATCAATTTTTTGTAAAAATAAAAGTCCCTCTGTTAATAAAGAAGAGAGGGACTTTTGATGTTTTATTCTGTAGCGTAGTTGTCGAAGTAACCCTGAATAAGGATAACAGGAGTGCCTCTGTCACCGGAGCCGCTGGTAAGGTCACAAAGTGAGCCCAGCAGGTCAGTGAGCTGTCTGGGGGTTGTACCCTGAGACTGCATATTGCCTGTAAGGTCGCCATCCTTTGCCTTAATCATTTCCTTCATAGCTTTTGCCAGTTCCTCGCCTGAAAGGTCAGAAAAATCATTATCAGCAAAGTACTTCATTTTCAGCTCATTGGGTTTACCTGCAAGACCGGGTGTGTAAGCAGGGGATACAACAGGGTCAGCCAGTTCCCAGATACCGCCAACGGGATCCTTAAAACCGCCGTCACCGTATACCATACACTCAATCTTCTTGCCTGTAGCCTTGTACATTTCCTCTTGAAGTCTGTCAACAAACTCCTGACAGTCGCGGGGGAAGAGCTTAACCTTATTCTCAGTAGCCTTGTTGGAGCCAAGGAGACCGTACTGGGGGTTGAAGCCGGAGCCGTTAACGCTCTCTGTGAGGATTTCGTCCATTCGGTAAACTTTCTCAGCACCGGCTGCCTTAAGAAGCCTCTGTGTACGGAAGCGAGTGTGGATGTCACAGTTGAGAACGTTCTTTGTATAGTTAAGAATGTATCTGGGGTCGTTGGAGAAAACAATCTCGATATTGTCGCCCAGACTCTTGTAATACTCAATGTAGTCAACACCTGTGAAGGTGTGCTTTGTTTCGAAGCCGAATACCTTTCTGAATTCTTCCTCGTTAAAGCTGTCTGAGTAGGGGTTGACGCCCTTCTCGTCAATCATATCGTAGGTGATGAAGGAGTTGCCCACCTCATCAGAAGGATAAGAAAGCTGAACATAAAGCTTCTTACAGCCCATTGCGATCGAACGCAGGAGTATAGCAAAGCGGTTACGACTGAGAATGGGGAACACGATACCCAGTTCCTCTCCGCCGAACTTTGCACGGATATCAGCAGCAATCTGCTCGGTTGTAGCGTAGTTGCCCTGTGTACGAGCTACTACTGCTTCGGTAACACCGATAATGTTTTTATCCTGAAGCTCAAAGCCTTCACCCTCGGCGGCATCAGTAACGCTTTTAACGATAGCAGCTACTAAATCATCACCCTGCTGAAATATAGGGCAGATAATACCTCTTGAAGTTACTCCTGTGTAATGCATAATACCAACCTTCCACAAAATAGATTTGTTTTTGCGAACAATTTATTTTACACCCAGTATGTTAATCTGTCAATAAAAATGCGAGGATTTTTGAGGTTTTGACATATAAAAAATATTCCTCTGAGGTAAATATTTTCCTCAGAGGAATTTATTGATTTATATTATATTCCTGATTAGAAAATAAATCAAAATCAAAAGCCCTTTGCCTTAAGCATAGGTGCGGTGTTTATTTTCAGTTCAGTAGCTCTGGAAAGTGCAATGAACACTATAAACCAGGGGGTATTTACAGGGTTTGCAATGTTTACTGTATCCTGTACGGCATAGGCTACTATAACACACAGACAAACAAGTGACAGAGGATTCACCTTTGATTTTTTGAAGGCGTCTACAATTGCAGAGCCAACAAATACGAGGTAGGCACCAAGACCTAAAATACCCTGTGTTACCAGATAGTTAATGTAAACATTGTGTGCAGAGTTGGTAGAGCTTTCGTTGAACAGCTTACTCATTTCGCTGAAGTAAGGCTTAAACATCTCATAGAAGGTTTCGGGACCTGTACCCACCAGCATATGCCAGAAGTTTTGCTCCTTAAATACCTCTATAGCATTAATCCAGAAGTATCCTCTATGTGTACCCCAGTATTTATCAAATCTAAAGAACTTTTTGAAGCCTGTTAGCTTTGTTTCGGTATCAATTGCAGAGTAGTAAACGAACAGGAAAATTATAGCTGCAACCGCAACACCCACCAAGGAAAGAAGTACGATAAGCACCGCCTTGGGCATAGTGGTTATGTTAAGCTTATAGTCGAGTATATGGAGCATTACAGCTAATGCAATAAACACAGCAAGTATACCGAAGACTGCATTATTGTAAATAAAAAATTCAGAAAAGCTGGAGTACCCCTTGGAGTTGCCTCCCATAATCAGGTCAAAAAGCCAAAGAAGTTTAGCACTCAGCATCATAATTGCAACGCCTATGCAGAATCTTTTGAGCTTCTTTGTATCTTGGCAGACAGCAATAGCAATAACAATAAAGGTAGTAATACAACCCAGGAAGCCACCGTCACTGGTAGCTACAATCAATGTGGCAAACTGTATGCCTGTGCTGATGTAGGCAAATACTCTCATAACCTTATCATCTGTAGCAATAGACATACCAAGAGAGAAGGGAAGTGCTACACAGATAAGTGCCGACAGATAGTTTTTGTTACCGATAGTAGATGTGAAGTCATTGACAACTGTGTCGTAGCTGGAGGAGTTTTTGTATGCATCAAACATTCCCAGAGGGTCTATGT
This sequence comes from uncultured Ruminococcus sp., assembly GCA_964600975.1. Classification (GTDB taxonomy): domain Bacteria; phylum Bacillota; class Clostridia; order Oscillospirales; family Acutalibacteraceae; genus Ruminococcoides. The sequence continues at coordinate 6,102 of CAZRLC010000035.1, read as the reverse complement.
AATAGTAGTTGAGAATGGCAAGAATGCTGACTACCGCCATACCGCCGAACATAATGTAGTATATGGACTTGTGATTGTAGTAATAACGAGAGATTACCATATAGCAGATAAGCAGCAATGCTATCATCAGGAAGCCCATATTTCTGCCGTTGCTGACGTTCCCCGTAAGACCTATAAAGCTGTGGAGAATATTACCGCTTGTCAGCATTGATATCAAAGATATTCCTGCAAAAGAGAAGAAGGCAATATCTGTAAGATTCAGCGTAAAAGGGTCATAGTATGTGTTGAGTTTTCGGTTGTGTTCGTTGTTTCTTGTAAAGTAGTTTACCAGGGAAATAATACCAACCGCTACTCCGATAACAAGGGTAAAGGCAAGAAACATCCAGAACTTGTCACGTCTTGCGGCAGAGTAATAGTTAGAGAGAAATAGGGGAAAAACAGAAAACAACAGCACAACATAAATGGATGTTAATGCGTGGCATACGGTAAATCTAAGCTTTGGAGCAGATGATTTAGTAGATTTTTTTGCCATAGATAAAACGCCTCTTTTCGTAGAGAAAGTTTATACAAGGTCGCCGTAAAGCTCGGTTCTGTCCTTAAGTGAAACACACACAAGCTTGTCTTCGCCATCGGCAGATGTTTCAAGAGATATGGAGCACTCATACAGAATATGTCCCGAAAGATACATAAAGGTTACGCTTGTATCCTCACCTTGGGGATAAAGCTTACTTGTATCAATACGGCTTATTTCCTTAAGTCCGGATACCTCTGCAACACCGTTTTCGTCCAGAGTGATAACAGGAAGATAGGTAGCGCGGTTAACAGGAGCAATAGAGCTGTATGCTAAATTCACCGTGTTTTTGAAGGTGTCCTCTCCGCCTTTGAGGTACAGAGTATCCCTTTCGGGCTTGGACACTACCTCTGTATTCTCAGGCTGAGCAAAACCGGCAGCACTGTATTGGAGCAGTACCTCTACAGAGAACCAGCCCTCGTAATCGTTGTCTGTAGGCTCGTTGTACTGAACCTTGTTGCCTGTATCCGCTGAAGTGGTGTTATTATCAGAGTTGTTTGAATTACATCCGCTCAGTGTAAAGACAGAAGTGATAACGAGAGCGAATACAAGAAATAAAGCATTAATTTTAGACTTCATATATACCTCCAAAGCTTTCTGTAGTTATCCGTATACACCACAATAATACCACAAAACTTATTCCAAGTCTACCCCAATTTATCGTAACATATCTGACAGCAATATACCCGACTGCTAAAAGCAGTCGGGTATAGAGGTATGATTTATGAATCGTGAAAGGAATTATCTAATGTTAATCTTTATCTTGCTGAGAGGGACACTCATCTGCATAAGAACAGCCTGAGCAACCGCAACAGCAGGAGGTTGAGTTATCAGCCTTTGCAGAGCAAGAAGCACTGTCGGGACAACCGATGCACTTTTGACCGTTTTTCTTGGCCTTAACTATGTATATAATAGCAAGGGCCAAGATAGCAATTATAACTACAGCCAATATAATATTTACGATTATTTCTTTCATAGTATAAACCGCCTTTGATTATTTTACAGCTGTAGCCTTTGCCCTTGTACCGTTTAATGCGTACTCAGCCTTGAGCTTTCTGTCAGAGTTAATGCACAGAGCTGTAACGATACCTGCCATAATAAGAATTGCTGCACCGCCCAGTATTGCAGGGAGAATCTGAAGTGTCTCGGGAGCTGTGAAGAGTGTACCTACTGTGTAAACAAGGTAGCCTACTGTAAATCCGACACCAAGCTGAAGTCCGATACCGCCCCAGAGCCACTTTGCGGATTTCATCTCGGAGTTCATAGCACCGATAGCGGCAAAGCAGGGGGGAGTATAGAGGTTGAACATAAGGTATGCAAGAGCAGCAACCTTTGTGATAGCCATAACTGCTGCAGTCTCAGCACCTGCACCCTCCATAAGTGCAAGTTCTTCTGTATCAATAAGGTTCTCAAGACCAACAAAGCAAACAGCAAGTGTACCAACAACGTTTTCCTTTGCAATAAAGCCTGTAACAGCGGCTGCAGCCAACTCCCAGGACAGAACACCAACAATAGGAACAAGCAGGTAAGCAAAGGGACCTGCAATAGTAGCAAGAATAGAGGAATCAGCAGAAGCTGCCTCCTGGAAGGTCCAGTCAAATGTCTGCATAATCTGAACTGCTGTGTTACAGAGAAGGATGATTGTAGCAGCCTTAACTATGTAAGCCCAACCACGGCTGCACATAGACTTGAATGCTCTACCGAAAGAAGGTGCCTTGTACTCGGGCAGCTCAATGATAAAGAAGGACTTTCTTGCCTTGTGACCTGTAATCTTGTTTACAAGCAGAGCACCAAGGAAGATAAGTACAATACCTGTAAAATACATCAGGAAGCTAACCCAACCTGCATTGTCAAAGAATGCACCTGCAAACAGAGAGATTACGGGAATCTTAGCACCGCAGGGCATAAAGGGAGTCAGCATTGCAGTAGCACGTCTTTCACGCTCGTTGCGGATAGTACGACTTGCCATAACACCGGGAATAGCACAGCCGATACCGATAACAAAGGGGATAACAGACTTACCGGAAAGACCAACCTTCTTGAAGATGGGGTCAAGCACAACAGAAACACGTGCCATATAACCGCAGTCCTCTAAAAGAGCAATCAGGAAGTACATTACCATAACCAGAGGCAAAAAGCCTACAACAGCACCAACACCGCCGATTACACCGTCAACAATAAGTGCCTGAAGAATAGGTGCGGCGTTTACGGATTCAAGCAGACCGCCAACCCATTCGCCGAACATATCGATAAATGTTACAAGACCGGGGATAACGGTACCGTTTTCAAACTCATAGCCTTCTGCAATCCACGCACCAAGCCATGACTGAGAAATCATAAATACCAGTAACATTACAACAGCAAAAATCGGAATTCCAAGCCACTTGTTTGTAAGCACTGCGTCAATCTTGTCCTGTATGTTCTTATCCTTGGTGAGAACCTTACGGTTTTCAACCTTTTTAACAACACCGTTTACAAACTCAAAACGCTTTCTGTCAGCAGCCTCAACTACTTTTTTGTCAGTAAGGTCAATGTCACCCTGAACATAGGGAGCAACCTGACCCTTGCCGCAAAGCTCAGCGGCAGCCTTGACTACTGCCTCAAGTCCGTCACCTGTTGTAGAAACAGTCTCAATAACAGGACAACCGAGAAGCTGTGAAAGCTTAGAAGCATCAATCTGGTTTTCTTTCTTTTCGTTGATGTCTGTCTTGTTAAGAGCAACAACAACAGGAATACCCAGTTCCAAAAGCTGAGTAGTAAAGAACAGGCTACGGCTTAAGTTTGTAGCGTCCACGATGTTTATTATAGCATCGGGATTTTCGTTCTTAACATAGGAGCTGGTGATGCTTTCCTCGGATGTAAAGGGAGACATAGAGTAAGCACCGGGAAGGTCTACTGCAATAAGCTCCTCAGAACCACCGCAAAGGCTTTTCTTTATAGGATATTCTTTTTTCTCAACGGTAACACCTGCCCAGTTGCCGACTTTCTCGTTACGGCCGGTAAGGGCATTGTACATAGTGGTTTTACCCGAGTTAGGATTACCCGCTAAGGCAATTCTCATTTTTATTCCTCCTCAATAGAAAAATATAAATATTATTAAACAGTAATAAAAACTGCAATAAACTGTGAATAATGGCAAGAAGCCGGTTAGTCTTGGCTAACCGCAGGATAAAAATAATCAGCAGATTACCTCTTCAAAAAATCAGACAATAATAGCCTCTGCAAGTTGGGTGTCAATGTTATATCTGCCGTCTTTAATTGATACAGTACAACCGCCTTTTCTGTGGGCGATTACGGTGATGGGTTCACCGCTGTAGCAACCCAGAGAAAACAGAAAGGCATTGAGCTCTTCGTCGTCGGTTTCTATCTGCTGAATGATATATTCTTTTCCCTCTACTGCTGTACTTAAGTTCATAATCTATCTCCTGAGGTACCCCGTGGGGTACATTCATGCACATTAATCGGTTAGCCCTCGCTAACTGATTAATATATTACTCCAATTTTATCTCTGTGTCAATGGTTTTTAAGGTAAATTTTGAGAAAATCTTATAATTTCGTCATTTTATGCAATAGTTTTTTGGATTTACATATATTACCATAGGATTATACCCAAAAAATCATATGAATTTTTTCGCTCAAGTATGTCCGCTACTTGAAAATATACCGAAGTTGTGGTACAATTTATTAGAATAAATTAGGCAGAGGAGGTCACAGATATGCATCTTCAGGAATCAGGCGAGATGTATCTTGAGGCCATTTTGGTATTAACCAATAAAATGAAGGCGGTACGCTCTCTGGATGTAGCGGAGTACCGTAATTATTCCAAGCCCAGCGTCAGCCGTGCTGTTAAGCTTCTTCGTGACGGCGGATATATAACTATGGACGAAAACGGCTATCTTCTCCTTACGGATGTTGGCAGGGAAGTAGCAGAGAAAATCTATGACCGACATCGAGTGTTGGAGGAGTTTCTCACATATATAGGTGTTGACGAAGAAACCGCTTCTTCTGATGCCTGTCGTATGGAGCATGTCATCAGCGACACTACCCTCTCTGCTATCAAAAATTATCTTGACAATAAATAAGCCATTCAAAAATACCGCTTCTTTTCGGAAGCGGTATTTTTTTGCAAAGAAAAACCCCTGTATTCTAATGAAATATACCTCAATTAATGTGTTACTGATTCGTCTGCTAACTTAAAAATTTACCGATAGTGGTACAAACATTTTGATAGTATTTGACAATAAATAATAATTGATTAGACAATATATTGACAGACAAAACATTTTGTGATAATATCTACTTGTAGAAAAAGTGCATAAAAATCAATGATATAATGTTTAATAATTAGTAATTTCGTTGTATGCTGATTGCACACTTTTTAATAGAACGAGGTGTTTCCAATGGGATTCAAAATTTGTGAACTACTAATAAAATTACCTATTTACTTGATGTTGTAGGCTATAAAGAAAGAAGAGGAGAGGATACAATGAAGAACTTATTATCAATAAACAAAAGGTTATTGATTGGTATTTTTGCACTATTAATTGTCATTTCAGCGGTTAGTGTTAATGCGACCTCTTCGCCATATTCGAAGCAATTTGATAATGAAAACGAGATGTTGATTTCGTTGTCTGAATATGTATCTGAATTCCCTGATGTAGATGACTATTTTAGCGGTGACCTTAGTCAACAACGAGATAATTATCATTTGGAAGAAAAAGAAATAATTATTCCGAGGATAAACGATGATAGTTATTCTCCGGAAGAATTCAGTTATGCTGAATCATCTTGGGGTAGCGGTGTCAACTATATTTTTACTTCATATTCAAAAAACGATGAGAGCAACAGCGTTAGAATTATAGCTTATTATCATTTGAATAAAAAAGCGATAGCTGATAATCTTAATTCTGTGCGAAATAGTACTCGTGATGAAGAAATATACGAAGGTGATTGCAAAGGATATTCATATGTAGCATATAACAGTTATGATGAGAATAATGAGTTTATACGTTGCACTTATGAAATGGCGGTAGAGGACTGTTATGTGATAGTTTATTCTCCTGACCTGTACGATGAAACTTTTATTAGTGAATTTGAATTTGATTCTACAGATATTATGCTCAAGGTATATGTTCAAAATGATATAGAAGATGAAAATGAGTTATTAGGTGATGCTAATGAAGACGGTATATTGAACATCAAGGATGCAACTGCAATTCAGAAACATATAGCAAATATTATTACTCTTTCTAACCGTGGTATAAAACTGGCAGATTTTAACGAAAATGGCGATATAAACATTAAAGATGTAACAGCAATTCAAAAATTTATTGTAGGTATCGATGTATAATAATGCCGGATTTTTACTATATCTACCGGAGTAAATAAAATCACCCTGCCAAAAGGCAGGGTGATCTTTTTTTAGACACTATCTTTTTTGTTTGCTTGATAGGGGTGTTGTATATTTGATTACCCCTTGTTTGAAAGCGCTCTCTCAAGCCAGATGTCGGCAATATCCATTGCAACATACA
>CAZRLC010000034.1:5792-17747 GCA_964600975.1 uncultured Ruminococcus sp. | reverse complement strand
AAATATATCGTTTTGGGAAAGAGTAACCTCTGTCGCCTTCGATATATCCGATTCCGTTATAGAAGTCAAACGTCTGACCGTTTAATGTGATCTGTCCGTCAATTCTGTGCGACATACTGTAAACACCGTGTCGGCATTGCATAAACGGTACGAGTGCGAACGGACCCATAATGTCATACGCAATAGGCGAAAGTGAGCGAAAGCGAAGCTGACCTTCCAGCTTGTCCCCGCCACTTTGATAGTGCAAAGTAATCCCTTTTTCCGAGAAAACACAGTCTCCGATTTTTACACATAAGGGTTTTTTCGTGTATTCCAATTTCTGAAATGGTATATTATAAGCACTGTCATCGGTTATAACCTGCAAGGATGCAGACGTTTTATTTTGACTGCGATGAAAGGCGGGAATGAATGCAACCGTTTTATCACCGCATGAGCACTTAAAGTACCAACCCTGAAAATATCCTTTATTACGCATTTTCCCTCCAAAGCCACGTGATTATATTAGTATTTTCCATTTCAAAACAGATATGCAAAATCGGAAGCGTCGTATATACTGATAGCAAAACCCTCTATACAACCATATATCGCAAATTTACATACTGTAAAATCGCCCTCATTTTTCTTTATTTCCTTCTTCTCAATCTCCTGCATATTCTTATTTATCAAACAGCTTATACCATATAATAGAATCATTTTCAATAAATCAAAGCCACCAGTAAATTAGTTGTTTTGATTTTATAGGTAAAACTTCTGTCATCAGTTTGAACACACAAAAGCCAGTATTCATCACGATTTTCTTCCTACATACGGGAGCGAAGCTTGACCGGAAAAGCATCTGCCCGACTGCAGAGGGTCACTGGCTCACACCCTGTTGTTCCCACCAAAAAGCACTGAAGCGTTTCATTCGCCTCAGTGCTTTTTCTTTCGCCTGTTTCATTGTTTACTGTGCAGTAATTTTTGCACGTACATAACTGTCGCCATAAACAGTTATTCAGATATCAAAGGAATCAGCTCCGCTTTATTTTTTATGACTCATGTCATCGGTTGCGGGGTTATCGATAAGTTCGCCGTTTTCTGTGAATCGTGAGCCATGGCAGGGACAATCCCAAGTTCGCTCGGCGCAGTTGTATTTGAGAGCACAACCGAGGTGAGGGCATCGAGGCGCAGTAGGTGTGAGAAGTCCGACCATAGAATCAAAGGCGTTAACAGCAAGTTGCCGATGAAGAATACTGCGTGACGGCGAAAAAACCTCTGTGTAGGGATTCCGATTTCCTTGCACCAAATCGCAGAGAATATCTGCAGCCACCATAGAGTTTGTAATGCCCCATTTGTTAAAGCCGGTTGCTACATAGACAGAGGGTGTGGCCTTAGAATACTGCCCGATATAAGGAACCCCGTCCAATGTCATACAATCCTGAGTTGCCCATTTGTCTACGATTTGATAGTTTTCGTAGTGCTTCTTTGCGAAAGCTTCAAGCTCCTGCCAACATCCCCCTTGTTTTCCTGTTCGATGTCCGCCGCCGCCAAGGAGCAACATATCTTTGTTAGCACGAAAAGACAGACCCTTATCCGATTCGTCCACATACATTCCATCCAAGCTCTGGGCAGATTTAAGTGCGAGAACATAGGAACGATGTTGATAAAGCTTTAAGAAATATCCGCCATGCTTATTAAGAATCGGAAAATGAGTGGCTATAATCAGTTTATTGTAGGTAATTACTCCCTGATTTGTTACTGCTTTACCGGGGTTCAACTCCACAACCTTGGTGTGCTCGAAAATCGGCAAATCTTTTGCGATTGCATTTATGAATTTCAAGGGGTGAAACTGCGCCTGATTCCTGACACGCACCGCTCCGGCTACCTTAAAGGGAAGCTCAGTCGTATCTGAAAATTCTGCTGTGATACCGAGTCTATTTAATGCCTCAAATTCCTTTTGAGAATTTCTTCGGTCATTAATAGAGTACACATAAGAGTCCTTAATTTCGTAGTTACAATCAATATTTCGGCAAAGGTGTGCGTACTCTTCCTCTGCACGAAGCTGTGCTTCTAAATAAAGCCTTGCTTTATGTTCGCCAAAGCGTTCTATCAGCTTGTTATAGATAAATCCGTGTTGCAAAGTTATTTTTGCCGTAGTGTTTTTTGTGATGCCGCTACAAATCTCGGACGCCTCTGTGAGCATACAATCCACATCGGCATTCTTTAGTTTATAAGCACATAAAATTCCTGCAATACCGCCACCTACTATTAACACATCAGTGTTCTTGTTACCATGAAGTGTATCAAACTTCACCCGCGGTATGTTTCTTTCCCAAATAGACTCCATCATATTTCCTCCAACCTATAGTATTATAAGTGTCTGTTTTTATCGGTGAAATATGTACTGTCTGAGTATTTTGCAACAAATCTAAAAAATAAAATCAGAAATAACACTTGCCGAGTAGTTACGCAGATTATGAAAAAGTATATAACACAAAGTAAAGCTCCCTATAAGGCAGATTCAACTGCCCTGCAGGGAGCTTTGCTTATAAAATTCTTAATCCTTTAATTCGTCCAGCACCTGGGGGAAGGGCTCAAGGCTGCGGCGTAATATTCCGTGAACACAGGCTATTACCATTCCGTAGTTTGTCATAGGAACGCCCCAATCCTGAGCCTCTGCGGCACGGTACTGCATCTCTCTTTCGGTAAGCATACAGCCTCCGCAATGTATCACCAGCTTATACTCCGACAAATCCTCAGGAAAACCCTTACCTGATGTAAAGTCATATTCGAAGGTTTTGCCTGTGTACTCCTCTATCCATTTGGGAAGCTTGACGGTACCAATATCTCCGCATTGTCTGTGATGGGTACATCCCTCGGAAATAAGGATTTTGTCTCCGTCCTTAAGCTTTGAAAGTGCAGCCACACCCTTAACGGAGTTTATGAGGTTGCCCTTGTACCTTGCAAACAATATAGAGAATGAGGTCATGGGTATTTCCTTTGGCACAATAGCCGACACTCGTCCGAAAACCTGAGAGTCGGTTATAACCATAGCGGGGGGACTTTTTAGATTACTAAGTGCCTCTTTTAACTCTGTATCACGGCACAGGTGCACATTCACACCTTTATCAAGCAGGTCACGAATGGTCTGTTGCTGAGGAAGTATTAGTCTTCCTTTGGGTGCCGCTTTATCTATGGGTATAACAAGCACTACAGTATCGTTTTCCTTTACCATATCGGATACAATGAATCTTTGGTCACTGTCATCCTTTACAAGGGAAGCAATTGTGTTCTTAAGCAGGTCTATGTTGTAGCCGTTCTGTGAGCTGACGTACACTTCTTTTGCCTTTGTCTCGGTAGGAATCTCCTCCAGCAAATCCGCTTTATTAAAGGCTATTACATAGGGAATCCCCTTGCTGATAAAAAGCTTTTCAAGCTCTCTGTCCAGAGGCTCGATACCTTTTGTTGCATCCACTACAAGAACAGCTATATCAGAGTAATTCAGCACCTGTTTCGCCGCTTTTACTCTCATTTCTCCCAGCATACCCTCGTCATCAAGACCCGGTGTATCAATGATAACCACAGGGCCCAAGGGCAGAAGCTCCATTGCTTTTTTCACAGGGTCGGTGGTTGTACCCTTGATATGGGATACAAGTGACAGGGACTGTCCTGTGACTGCATTCACAAGACTGGACTTACCTGCGTTTCTCAGTCCGAAGAAGCCTATGTGCAGACGGTCTGCAGAGGCGGTTTCGTTAAGTCCCATAAAAATCTCCTTTCTAAAATCAGAAGCGGAAATCTCTTCTGTTGGAAGCCTTGATGTTTTCTATGTTTTCTTTAGCGATAGATTTTACCTTTTCGTTGGTTATTTTCTCAAGCTCTTTATCAATAAGAGCAAAGCCGATTTTCTTTGTTTCCTCACTTGCATAATCTACCAGATATTCCGTTAGCGTCATAAGTGCATTGGGGTGACAGCAGTTAATTATCTGTCCGTTTTTGCACAGGCTCATAAATCTGTCACCTGTTCTGCCCTCTCGGTAACACGCAGTGCAGAAGGAGGGGATGTGCCCCATCTTCATAAGCCATGCCACAACCTCGTCCAGAGTTCTCTGGTCGGATACGTCAAACTGCTCTGAATCGTGAGGACGGTCCTGCTCTGTGTATCCGCCGACAGAGGTACGGGAGGCACCGCTTATCTGTGATATACCGCACCTTAAGGCCTTGCCTCTGACCTCCTCGGACTCACGGGTAGAGATAATCATACCTGTGTAGGGTACTGCAACCCTGATACAGGCTATTATCTTCTCAAACATATCGTCGGGAATAGAATTATCAAAGGCGTCGGGGTCGATGTCGTCTGCCCTCTTAAGCCTTGGAACGCTGATTGTATGTGGACCTACGCCGTGTACTGCCTCCAGATGTTCTGCATGCATCATAAGTCCTGCGAACTCGTACTTGTACATCTCAAGTCCAAACAGTACACCTAAGCCAACATCGTCAATACCACCCTCCATAGCACGGTCCATTGCTTCTGTATGGTAGTCGTAGTCGTGCTTGGGACCTGTGGGATGAAGCTTCAGGTAGCTATCCTTGTGGTAGGTCTCCTGAAAGAGAATATATGTGCCGATTCCTGCATCCTTAAGCTTACGGTAATTCTCTACGGTGGTGGCGGCGATGTTCACGTTGACACGTCGGATAGCACCGTTTTTATGCTTGATAGAATATATGGTGTCTATGCACTCCAGAATGTACTCAATAGGATTGTTGACAGGGTCCTCACCTGCCTCAATAGCAAGTCTCTTGTGACCCATATCCTGAAGGGCTATTACTTCCTTTCGTACCTCGTCCTGGGTCAGCTTTTTTCGGGCTATGTGCTTATTCTTCAGATGATAGGGGCAATACACACAGCCGTTGACACAATAGTTGGAAAGATACAAAGGAGCAAACATAACAATTCTGTTGCCATAAAAAGTAAGTTTTATCTCCTCTGCAAGTTCAAAAATCTTTGCGTTGAGCTCAGGTACGTCACAAGCAAGTAACACGGATGCCTCTCTGTGGTTTAGTCCCGCACATACAGTACCTGTTCCGCTTTTGCGAGGTCTTGCTTTTCTGAGAATCTCCTCAATAAGCGCCACATTGCTTTTGTTCTGCTCGGCATATTCAAGGGTAGCTCTTATTTCTTCATCGTTAATAAATTCTTCTGCTTTAAGTGATTTTGGGTTATATATTGCCATTTGTTTTTCTCCTTCTCTTTATTTTGCATCTCCTCGGGCACAAACTATCCGGTAGCCGATATTTTCCATTCTTGATTTAAGTTCATCCACAGCCTGAGCAGACTCTGCCTTGGTGCTGAGCTTGTTATTATAGAGCTCGTACTTGCTTCTATTATCATAGGGCGACAGGTTGGGCATTACTACATTGGCTCCTGAGAGGATTCCCTTTTCCCGTCCGAATTCATCAATACTGCCCAGCGCCGTAGTTGCAGGGAGAAGTATAGTCGGACACATAATCCTCACTATGGATAACAGATAACAGGTAAGCTCTGCGCTTCCTGCACTTTCATCCTTAAAGACCGTGGCATTGTGGGGAATAAAGGGTCCTATGCCACACATCTGGGGCTTAAATTCCTCAATAAACTTCAAGTCCTTGGCAATAAGGCGGGTGGTCTGATAAGGTGAGCCTACCATAAATCCGCAGCCTGTCTGATATCCGATATCCTTAAGATTATGAAGGCAACGAAGTCGCTCTTCAAAGCTCATTTCCTTGGGATGCAGCATTTCGTAATGCTCCTTATCGGCGGTTTCGTGGCGAAGCAAATACCTGTCGGCGCCGGACTTATACATACGCTCATAGCTTTGTTTGCTACGTTCACCCAGGGACAGAGTAACCGCACAGTCGGGATACTTTGACTTTATCTTCTCAAGGATACTGCACACCACATCATCGGAAAAATACATATCCTCTCCACCCTGAAGCACAAAGGTGCGAAAACCAAGGTCATAGCCCTCGTCGCAACAGGAAAGTATCTCTTCCTCTGTTAGTCTGTAACGCTGACAGGTACTGTTTGCACCTCGGATTCCGCAGTAAAGACAGTTGTTTTTACATATATTGCTTATCTCTATAAGCCCTCGGATAAATACGGTGTTGCCGTAGTGGGCTTTGCGGATTTTTACTGCTCGGGCTCTGAGCTCCTCGGTGAGCTCCCGGTTTCTGTTTTCTAAAAGATATTCATATTCCTCTAAGGTAAGGGTACGCTCTGACTCAAGCCTGTCAATAATATACCTTGCTTTATCGTTCATAATCAGCACTTCGCTTCCACATTGGAGTACGCAGTCTTAACGCTGACACCGGCTATCTTGCCCACCTTACCTGCTAAGGCAGAGATTGTATCCTGAGGGGCGTCGATTGCTATACTCACAATGCTGAGGTCTCGCTCTCTATAGGGGATTCCCATTCTGCCGATAATATAATTGCTATATTCGTGGAGTATGGAATTAAGAGTCTCTACAGAATCGGGATTTTCAACGATAATTCCCATTACTGCTATTCTTGTATTCATATCATCACCTCAATAAAAAATGCCATACCTATAGGTATGGCATAGCTAATGCGTTAAAAATTGTATCCATACCTTCAAGTCAGAGATTACTCTTATTTTCAGGAACTTCATATCTTAATTTAAGTATAACATATATTCCGTGGTTGTCAACCGACATAATCTGACAAGAAAAAGTCTTAACGGTGGACATACATCCGAGACATTTCTTCCTCGCCGTCACCCTGCACCATACACAGAAACTCCCAACCGTAACGCTCGTAGAAGCCTGTGTGGTCTGTGAGAAGATACAAGGGGGTAATCCCCTTTTTCTTCATATCCTCTACCGCAAAATCCAGAAGCTTCCCTGCAATTCCTCTGCCACGAAATTTTTCCTCTGTATATACGGCACAAACATTGGGGCTTAAGTCCTTTCTGTTGTGAAAATCGTTTTCGATTACACCCAAGCCACCTACAAAATCCTCCCCCGAAAGGCACAGATACCAATCGAAGCTGCTCTCTTTATTAATACATTCCTGCATACACTCTATGTACGCCTCTGTGGGGACACCCCACTTCCCGTTAAACCACTTGGCGGCAGCTTCCATAAGACAGGGGTTATCCGTTAGTTTTACATATTTGAGTTCGTTCATAATATCACCTTTTAGTTTTTATTTCAGCCACAGATAAAGCCACCGCATCTAAGGTCGCGGTTAATCTGATAATAGATATCTATGGTATCTGCACACAAGGGACTATAAAGAAAACCTCCTGTCACCTTGCCGTCCTGGGGACTGAGTCATATAATAAATTATATAAGGTCTCATTGCGGTTTTCTCTCCCCTTTTTTCAGTATACCATAAATAGTTCTATTATCTCAAGTAAAAAAACATCTGCGACGCCTCGCAGATGTTTTTTGTGAATTAATATAATACTTAGCCCTTGACTGCACCGAAGCCCAGATAAATAATGGGGATAGTCCAGGGAGTGTTCAGCTTAAGGGTGTCAGCGGTTTTTGAGAGGGTAAACATTACCATCTGAAAAGAAATAACCATTGAGAATACACAGGCAATATACCTGTGTTCCTTGTAAAAATCTACTGATTATTCTTCAATCAGATCAAGTACCTGCTCCTTTTGTCTGAAACCCACGGACTGACTTGCAACTTTGCCGTCTTTCATAACCACAAGCATAGGGATGCTGACCACCGAAAACATCTGAGCAAGTTCGGGCTCCTTGTCCACATTCACCTTGCCCACAACATACTCGGGGTATTCCTCTGCAATTTCGTGAATAACAGGGGACATCATCTGACAGGGTCCGCACCAATCGGCATAGAAATCCAAAAGCACAGGCTTAGAGGACTTGATTATTTCATCAAAATTGTTTTTATTTACATTAAGTACTGACATAATTACACCTTCCTTTTATCCTTTTGATTTGTAATAGAGCATACAATGGCAGTAACCCTCGAACTCAGGGTCTGCTATCTGCTCACGAAATTCTTTGCACATACACTTGAACTCCTCGGTCTTTGGCAGTCGACAGGGACAGTAGCCGTCCTTTGCCTTGAGCCCCTCACGGACTCTTCTGACAACTTCTTTGTCCTCGTTGAGAGTAATCTTTGGTTTCATAGGGCTTCCTCCTTCAAGTGTATTCAGAAAAGCTTTATCTTTTCTGATTCAATAATATCAGGAAACAAAAGAAAAGTATGTTGAAAATTCAACAAAAACAGAATATTCTTCCAATCAGAATACCTGTTCTAAAGTTTCACCCTTGTAGTCTACTCTGTAAAGGCTGTAATCCCTCAAGGAAAAGTATATCCACTTATTATCCAGAATATACCATTCCCGCACAGACTCGGAATATACTCTCTGTCGCTCACCTGTCTCAGAATTGGTAACAAAGATTCCTACACTCTCGTCCCCTTCTTCGTATTCCTCAGGGTTATTTACACAAACACCGTAGGTGCCCTCCTCGGTGTATACAGGTTTACCTGTATACTCCTCGGCCGAGAGAATCTTGGTCTTGCCCTTTCCTGTGTCATATTGCAGACATACTACACCATCTGATGTGTCTATTTCTACATAAATACAGGCTCCGCCGGAGTAAACACTCCTACAGACTAAAGACTCCCGAGTTTCGTATCTGTACAGAATCTTTGAATCAGCGTCGTCGGTTTTTACATTAAGTCTCAGATTACCCTCCAGAGAGGTTACAAAGTAAGTCTTGCCAAAAAGAGTGGTATATCCTACAACATCACCCGATTGCACCGTCTTATCAAGAGAATGGCCCTCAGAGACATAACTTGAATATACATTATCCTTGTGGACAAACTCCCCTGCCTCTGTATCAAACACACTTATCCGACCCGTTTCTCTGTCAACAATGCCCAGATTCTCTCCATATACCACCAGACTATCATACACAGGAGCGTCCTCTGCATCAAACTTGATGCCGTCCCACCATATACGGCGGATGCCTTGGTTATTTATTTCGTAAATTCCGTATTTAAGTCCCGACTCTGTTGCAGGTACACTATAGTAGAGCTTTGCTCCTATCTGCACCAAAGAACTGCCGGAAGAGGTATCGGCTCCGTAGCGAACTTCTGTTGTTGTGCTGATTTTAGCCATAGGCTTACGGTTCGTACTGAAGATAAAAAAACCTGCAACGCCCAACACAGCAATAACTGTTACAAGTGCTATGGAAACAATGATAATAATTTGTTTTTTCATAAGTGTATCTCCTTGACCTGTTATATACAAAATATATCACGCAAGGACTTCTGCTGTCAACGGATAATTATTCACATTAGGATGTTATAAGAATTCGTTTGCTCCATTAAACATATCTTGCCATAGAATAATACGTGTGATATTATAAAATTAAGGGGATGATAAATGTGAAAAAACATAGTCAACTGCCTATTGGTGCAATCATTTTTTCTGCCGTTACCTTTTTATTGTTAATCAGTTATACTGTGGGACTTTTTTTGCTTGAGTCACATATAAACGAATACAACCAGTCCTGGCAACAAGTCAAGTATATAGGCTTTATGAAGGACGAGTCAGATTATCCGCCGAAGTTTGTTCCCTCTTCTGAAATTTACAGCTATAAATCCGAGTGGGGTATATACAACGACTATACATACTTTGACACTCTGTCCCAAGAGGATATTATTTTTTATCGGGCGTTTGAATATGCACTTGACCACGGAACTCCCTACATTTATATTGAGGACGGATTATACAATCCATACGATACAAACAAAAGCTATGTGCTGGAATATCTGACTATGGACTCAGCGGTAGTGGACCAAAACACCTATCTCTCAACCGATGTATTTGCAGGTGTGTTGGCTAAGCCTTATATATGCACATCCCTGTCAAGGAATATCAGTGGTCTTGTGCTTCACATAGAGTCATTCAACGAGGACAAACTGGAGAAAATCCACGAGTCTGTTGCCAAGGCAGAAGAAATCCTTTCCAGTCTGCCTATTGACAGTAACAGTACCGATATGGAAAAAGCCGAGGCTATATACCATTACCTGGGAAAAAACGTTAAATACAAAGATTACTCCGACTATAACAACCATACTTTCTTGTACGACGCTATCTGCAAAGGCACCTCCAACTGCGATGGCTACGCAAACGCATTTGCACTTATGTGTCATATGTGCGATATCGAGAATTTCGAGAAAACAAACGCTACCCTGACCCTTGACGACGGCCACACCTGGAATACGGTTTTGCTGGACGGAACCTGGTACAATGTAGATGCCACTGCAGCCCCTGAATTTTTTAGCGGTAGCCTTGAGGGAATACCCTTCAGGTTCTGCTACTCTGACGACAGCCAGTCAGACAAACACCGTTATTCCTACTCTCTGCCTGAATGTAGTGAGGATACGCTGGAGCCCGACTGCAGGTTCAAGAACAGTCGGGAAGAAAATATCTCTGATGACATAGCGGCCGCTGTTCGTAACACCGACAAAGATTATGTTATGATTATCGTAAACGATTACGAGGAGGACTTTATGGAGGAAGAACTCCAAGAAGTTGTTTACGAACTTTACAGTCCTATCAAATATATAATTGTAGAAGGCAACTACCACACTCTTGTGTTTGTCTTCCCACAATAAAACTTTTTATATAAGAGAAACCGCCCCGAAGCAAGGATGCTACGGGGCGGTTTCTTGTGTATGAAAGAAAGGGAATAGCAAAAATTATTCTGTTACAACCTGAGTGATTAAATCCGGCTCAAAGAAGACGCTCTGTGAGGCAACAAGCTTCTTTGCCTCTTCTTTAGTCAGCACCTTGGCTATAACCCCTGCAGGTGTGATGAACATAACCTGCGCAAAGGCTACCTCCTCCATAAGGTCGTAAAGCCTACCTGCACTGAGGGTACCCTCAAAGACAGTGTAAGGAGAATTTGCCACATAGCCTACTGTATCAAGATAAGGCATATCTACTCTTATTGCCTCTGTGTCAAAGTCGTTGTCCTGCTCTTTTACGAGTTTCACAACTCTGTTAACCTTAAAAGGCTTTGTGCCGAGATAGTGATTAATACCTGTAACGGTAACGAATTTTTCTTTCATATCAATCTCTCCTTTAATGTTTATTATCTCCCGACACTTATATACTATCATAGCGAGTGTCCGATAAACAGGACAGCAAAAAAACTGCCCGAGATTACTCTCGGGCAGATGTTTTGTGTTTTATTTCTATTATGCGAAAGTATAGGTTGAGCAGGTATACTTGCCGCTGCTTTCACCTGAGATATAATAACCTACATTGTTTTCGCCTGTAAGTGAGATATCCACGGTCTGAGAAGAGCCGTTATTAAAAATAATGCTCTGATAATCCTCATAGCTAAAGGTTATGCTGTATATCTTCTCACCCATACTGTTGGTCTTAACATAGGTCATTTCTTCTCCGGACCATTCCGCCTTTTTGCCACTGCTACCCCATACATAAGCTTTGACTGTGGACCAGTTGTAGTTGTTGGTGAAGTAGACTGTGATTTCCAAGCTGTCTGCACCAACAGTACCGCCGATAGCCTCCACCAAGTCTACCAGCTCCTGCTCAAGTACTGCAGGGTCTGTGTCAGGGTACATAGAAGAGTTATAGTAATAGTCCTTAAGTGCCATATACTGGTCATAGGAGCTATAGGTGTAATATGTTTCGAGAACCTCGGCAATATGCTCCAGAGTGTCTCCTGCTCCCAGAGAAGCAACTTCACTCTGCTCCTGCACAGGGAACACAGTAATAAGTCCGGCAACAAATTTCTGTATTGCTGTTGCATCCCTTACGTTTACCGCCTTATCACCTGTTACGTTTGCCTGTGTGAAGGCTTTTCCCTCCAAAGCCGTAAGGTCTGCTGCGTACTTCTGAATTGTAGTTGCATCCTTAACATTTACCACACCGTTTAGGTCTGCATCGCCGTAG
>CAZRLC010000034.1:0-5692 GCA_964600975.1 uncultured Ruminococcus sp. | reverse complement strand
GGCTCGGTTGCCTCTGTTGTGGGAGGCTCAGTTATATCGGGGGTATCCAGTGCCTCGGTATCAAAGGGAATGATATAACTGCACAGAGGCATTACCTCGTTGTAATAAAGGTTAATGCCGTTGAAGAGAATGCAATCCTCATACACCTCAATGATATAACCCTCGGATAAACCCAGCACAGCAGTTCTGTCTACAGAGCCGTTTACAAGTCTGCGGACACCGCCGATAGCAGAGTTGTGCATAATAACCGCTGATGTGCCGTTGTTGTCGGAATAGTTATACTGGGCACCCAGCTCTAAGTGGGTATGACCTGTGATAACAACACACTCCTTGTACTGCTCCATAAGAGATACAAATCGTGCTACATCATTATTTTCGGGGTTAAGACCCAAATCATAGTAATAGGGAGTAGTCAGCTTATCGCCGGAGCCCCAACCCTGAACGTTAGCGTGTTCAATAATAAAAATATTTTTGCCGTCTGTAGAGTATTTCTCAAGAAGTCCCTCAAGCCAATCAAGTTGTTCGGTGGAGAACTGTTCGCCTCTGTCTGTATAGAAGCCACCCTCCAGTGCCATAAAAATAAAGTGGTCGCCTGTGGTGGGCTCGGTTATCTCAAAGTAAGGCTTGGCGGCATTTATAGTCTCGGCTACAGAGTCAAGTCCTGTGCCCATAATGTAGGCTCCATCCTCGTTATAATAACCGCCCGTCTTGTTCCATACTGTTCCCACGTCGTGGTTGCCGTTTGCTTCATAAATAGGCTTTGTGTAAGAGGAATCTGCCAAGAGTCGCTGATATCTCTTGTACTCGGCAAGATAGGTCTGCTTACCGTTCTGGTCGTTGACCGTATCACCGGAAGAAATGGTAAAGTCCACACCTCTTTGTGCAAGAGTCTCTAACGCAGCTGCAAGATGCACCTCGTCATAAGGGTAGGAGTTCGAGCCATAGGAATCGTTGGCAAGTTGGGGGTCGCTGACTGCACCAAAGCTATAGAGCACATCTGAGGAAGAGAAAGAAAGCCTCTTCTCCTCGGGGATAGAATAAACCGCTGAGGCATATTCTACCTTGTAATCCTCTGTGCCTGTAGGTGCAGGTTGACCCTTCATAGCAATAACCTTGGTAGCATCAGGAGGAATAACAGTATATTCGGGCATAGTAATCTGTCCCGAGCCTGAGGTAATGTCAAGCATACCTAAGGTGTCAACCCCGGGCAGAGCCCCTGTGTCATCACTCCAGTAAAGATAATATGTGTCGTAGTTGCCCTGTGAGGGTGTTAGTGTAATGGTACCCTCAGCAAAGCCCTGCTTAGAGTTTGCGAAGTCGTAGGTGATTTCTGCTACCTCTGAGGCTCTGAGGGTAACTATTCCCATAGTTACAACCGAAAGAACCAGAAGCACAACCAGAAGCATCGCAACAAAACGGGTAGGTGTTTTCATAATTGCCTCCTTAACAAATGGCATTGGCACTTATAAGTACCTCATTAGGATTATGATACCACATTAAAATCAAAATCTCAATCACTTTATCACAAAAAAACGACACCGCCCACAGACAATGTCGTTTTTGAACCTAAATATTAAAATTTGCCTGATGAACCTCCGTGGCTTCTGCCTGAGGAAGAAGTATGTACGGATGAGTGTCCGCTATTATCTTTGGGCTTTGCAACTCGGGATACTGTGGAGTACAGGAAGATATCTCTGCTCTCGGTAACTTTCACCTTATCCCGTCTGAGGTAGTCAGCGGCTGCTGACCGGAAGCTGACAGAATTAAGCTTTCCTTTCATAACAAGTACTGATATAAAGGCTATAATCACACCCACCGCAATAGCGGTCAGCACCATTGAAAAGCTAAAGTAAAATCCGCCTTGTCCCCTGCCGTAATCCACGCCATAGTAACGTCCTGCATCGGCATTTTGCAAAATTTCATCGCAATCATCTGCGAAAACAGTAAACGCAGAAGCAAAGTCACCCTCTGACATATACGGTATGAAATTATCGGACAGGTACTCCTGTGCATCATCGTTAAAAATGTCAATACACTCACCGGCAGTGGATATAGCCCAGTCCCTGTATTCCATACAAACAAGGAGCAGTATACCATTGTAGGAGTAGCCGTTGTAATCGTAAAAATCATCGGCATATTCCTGTGGAGTAAGCTCTCCCAAAGTATCTACTGTTACCACTACTATATCGTAGCCGTAGGCATCCCGCAAAGAATCCAATCGGACAGTAAGGGTAAGCTCCTCCTCATCAAGAAGCAGTTCTCCTCCGTCGTATACAGAGCGTGTACCCTCTACGATATCTACAAGAGCACCTACAGAAAAAACTGAGGTTAAAATCATCAGAGAGAATAAAATCAAAGCTAAAAATCTTTTCATAATCTTATCCTCCGAAGTTCATAAATAGGGTTATGATAAGGAGGGCTGCTGCAGAAGCTGCGGCGGCAATAATCCCCCACCATTTCCAGAAGGCTCCCTTATCCATAGGCAGATTGCCTACAAACTTACCTGTTTGACCGTTCATAGCAAAAATGTACTTCTCACCCTTGTAGGTAGTATTGAGAATCCACACCGGATAAAGTGCATATTTTGCCTTGCCGTTTTTAAGATTAATATTGCTGTGCTCGGGGGTAACTGTAGCATAGCCCTGCACAGTAGAGGCAAAGGTATCCTCGGTACTGCGTCTGATTCTTGTGTTGGCACGGTTCTGGGATGCCTCTGCTGTTACATCGTATTTATCAGCAAGATATCCTGCCAGGTATGCCGTCTGGAAATCCACCGCCTCGGAAAAATCGTAGGGCTCAATAGACTCCATAAGGTCATCGGGCATTTTTGAGGAGCCGTCCACGGGAACTCTCTCAAACTCCACATTACCTCCGCGAAGCACAGAGTAAAAGCTGGTTTTTGTGTAAATAAAATTGTGGTCACTCCAGCTTCTGACTCGGGTAGCCTTGTAGCGGATATGTGCCTCCGCCTCGGCATCAAATAGCCAGAAAGGTACATAGATACCCTTAATCTCGTCAATGTGATTTTCGTCCTTGAAAATCCCCGGTAAAAGAATCTTTCCCTTCAGATGCTTTTTGAGTCCTTCCTTGGCCGCCTTCTTGTCAACCTTAAAGGGAATAACATAATCAGGCCTAAGGTCACCCTTGAAGCTTTCCATCATTACCACAGGGTTACCGCAATACGGACAGGAGGTTGCACCTGTATTCTCGTCACCTATAATCTCGCCTCCGCAGGAGTTACACACATAGGAGCGTAGGTTGTCTGTTTCTCCCTCTTGCCAGGCTTCACCCGGCTGAGTTTCCCATTGCATATTATCGCTTTGAGCACTCTCATCTGCAAGTACCCGGTCGTACTCCTTGAGGGACTCCATCTCAAACTCAGAGTCACAATAGGGGCACCTCATCTTCTGAAGCTGACTGCTGAACTCAATAGCACCGCCGCAACAGGGACACTTATATTCTTGTAATGCCATAGTTTCTCTCCTTAGAAAAAGCTCTCACTATCAGATAATATCGCTGCTGTCAAAGGGGTCTCCGCACTCAGGACAGAACTTGGGAGGATTGTGGGGATCTTCAGGAGTCCATCCGCACTTGTCGCACTTGTAAAGGGGTGCACCCTGGGGCTTTTTAGCTCCGCACTCAGGACAGAACTTACCCTGAGCTACGTTACCGCACTTGCAAGTCCAACCCTGTGCCTCGGGCTTTTTAGCTCCGCATTCCGAACAGAACTTACCTGTTGCAGTTGCACCGCAGCTACACTTCCAGCTTTCTGCTTCGGAAGTCTGTTGGGGTTGCTGCTGGTTCATCTGGTAGAACTGACCTGCGTTCATACCACCTGCTGCGTTCATTGCCATACCCATACCCATAAAGCCCTGCATAGCACCGCCTTCGTTCTTTGCGGCATTTCTCATAGCATCTGCCTGTGCACCAACAAGCTCAGCACCTGCAAGACCGGGATTTTGAAGTCTTGCTGTGTACTGTGCCTGTTTAATCATCTCTGCATCCTCGGGGGTAAGGGTTACGGGATTGAGAGCAACGGACACAACCTTAATGCCTCTGAGTTCACCCCACTTAACTGAGAGTGCTTCGTTCATAGCATTGCATATGTCTTCGTTATGATTAGAAAGCTGGTTGGGTCTGATTTCCTTTTCAGAGAGTTTTCCGAATGCAGGAGCAAGTTGGCTTATAAACTCTGTCTTAAGGGTAGAATCCAGATTCTCACGGGTATATTCGCTCTCTACGTTACCGCATACCTTAGTATAGAAAAGAATAGGGTCTGCGATAGTATAAGAATAGATACCTGAGCAACGGACTGAAACGTCTATGTCCAGGTTGATTTTGGAATCAACTACTCTAAAAGGAATAGGATTGGGAGTACCAAACTTGTTATCCAGAATTTCCTTGGTGTTGAAGTAATAAACTCTTTGGTCCTTGCCTGTATCTCCGCCATAGGTAAAACGTTTACCGATTTCCTTAAAGGTAGCTACAATACTCTCTCCCAGTTTTCCTGAGAATATAGAGGGCTCTGTAGAGGTGTCGTAGGTAAACTCACCGGGTTCTGCACAAACCTCCACAACCTTACCCTGCTCAACAATAATCATACATTGGCCGTCTGCAACTGCAATGCCCGAGCCGTTGGAAATAATGTTATCCTCGCCTTTTGTATTTGAAGAACGTCCGCTTGTACGCTTTTTGCCCTTTGTAACAAGCACATCAGAATCCAGAGCATCACAATAGAAAAATTCTTTCCACTGGTCTGCAAGTGTTCCGCCAATCGCACCTATACCTGCTTTAATAAGTCCCATAATAATAACTCCTTTCGGTTACTTATTTTGCTTTTATGAGGAGGCGACACTTTAGCCTCCTAATTCGATTATACACCTACTGTTTTGAAAAGTCCACAACAAAACACTTTTTACACCTAAATGAATAAAGTGTTATAATCAAGAATTAAATTCTCCTCTGTATGCATATTATTATCAGGAGGTGTTTTCTATTAAAATACATTGGAAAAAACTGCTTTTGGCCTTGGCTATACCCTTGCTGACAGGAGGCTTGTCGGCTCTGATTACATCCGGTAATATGAAGGATTTTGACTCTGTATCAAAACCGCCTTTTTCCCCTCCGGGATGGCTCTTCCCCGTAGTGTGGACGATTCTTTTTATCCTTATGGGTCTTGCCTCTTATATAGTATGGGAAAAGTCCTCGGGCAAACCAAGACAAACCGCCCTTACACTATATGCTCTTCAGCTGATTTTTAATTTCTTCTGGTCCATAATATTTTTTAACGCCAAGGCATATTTATTTGCATTCATATGGCTTGTGGCACTTTTGCTGCTTATTATCGCCACCACCCTTGCCTTCGGAAGAATATCAAAGGTATCGGCATATCTTATGATACCCTATATCCTATGGGTAGCCTTTGCAGGATATCTTACCTTCGGAATATATCTGCTGAACAGATAACCCTATAATAACAAAACCTGCCCTGTGAAACCTCACAGAGCAGGTGATTTTTTTGTTTATTAGTTGGTCTGACCTGCAGACTTAAGCATAACATCGTGGTAGCCACCCTCTACGATAGATGTGGAGGAAACTACTGTGAGCTTGGCATTCTTCTGGAGGTCGGGAATGTTGGTAACACCGCAGTTGCACATTGTGGACTTAACCTTATAAAGGCTCTTTGCCACAT
>CAZRLC010000033.1:0-19098 GCA_964600975.1 uncultured Ruminococcus sp. | reverse complement strand
TATTACAAAAGCAAGTACAAAGAGCGTCAGCCAGACATTGGTGCTGAGCATTACCACCAGATACACAATGATTGTTATTATAGAGGACATCAGCTGAGGAATACTCTGAGAAATCATCTGACGGAGAGTATCTGTATCGTTGGTGTAGTGGCTCATTATATCGCCGTGGGTATGGGTATCAAAATACTTTACGGGTAAGGTCTGCATATGGGAGAACAGATTGTCCCTGACATCCTTCATAATGCCCTGAGTAATGAAGAGCATCAGCAAAGACTGCAACAGAGTAGCACCTATGCCGAAAAGAAAGATGATTGCCATTTTTACGATAGCACCCAGAAGCTCAGAGTAATCGGGCACGGCGGAATTCAGCAGGGGAGTAATGTAGTCATCGAATATGCTTCCGACGAACTTACCGCTTAAGGCACTTACCACAGCGGTGACTACAATGCACAGGAACACAAGGATAAATCTGAACTTATATTCCTTCATAATAACGCCGAACAGACGCTTCAGAGTCTTGCTCTGATTTTTGTTCATAGAGATTTTTTTGCCCATTAAGGCGGGGTTGTTTTTCATAGGACCTGCCATTATGAAAGACCTCCCTTCTGCTGAGAGCAATAAACCTCTTGATATATAGTGTTGGATTTAAGGAGCTCCTCGTGAGTTCCGACCGCACTTATGGTGCCCTCGTCCATAACAATAATCTTGTCAGCGTGTTCAATGGAAGAAATACGCTGAGCAATTATAATCTTTGTCGTTTCGGGGATGAACTCCTTCATAGCCCTTTGAATGAGAGCGTCTGTGCGGGTGTCAACGGCACTGGTGGAGTCATCTAAAATAAGAATCTTGGGGGATTTAAGCAATGCACGGGCTATACAAAGACGTTGCTTCTGACCGCCTGATACATTGGTACCGCCCTCCTCGATATAGGTGTCGTAGCCCTCGGGGAAGGTAGAGATAAACTCATCGGCACAGGCAAGTTTACAGGCGTGGATTATCTCCTCGTCGGTGGCGTTTTCGTTGCCCCAACGGAGGTTTTCTTTTATTGTTCCCGAGAAGAGAACGTTCTTCTGCAGCACCATGGCTACTGCGTCACGGAGAGTGTTAAGGTCGTACTCGCGGACGTTTCTGCCACCTACCAGCACCTCACCTGCGGTTGCATCGTAAAGTCTGGGGATAAGCTGTACGAGAGTTGACTTGGAGCTACCTGTAGAGCCGATAATACCTACGGTTTCACCGGAGTTTATCTTGAAATGAACATCAGACAGGCACAGCTTATACATATCTCCCGAATAACTGAAGTCCACATCCTTAAACTCAATGGAGCCATCCTTTACTGTGTATACAGGATTTTCCGGATTGTGAAGGTCGGGTTTTTCATCCAGCACCTCGGTAATTCGCTCGGCAGATGCCCTTGACATAGTAATCATAATAAAGGTCATTGACAGCATCATCAGATTCATAAGTATCTGGGTAGTATAGGTGAACATACTTGTAAGCTCACCCTCAGACAGCTCTGTACCACCGCTGCCCACAATAAGCTTTGCACCAATCCAGGATACAAGGAGAATACAGGCATACACGGAGCCGTTCATAAGGGGAGAGCCAAAGGCAACTATGGTCTCTGCCTTGGTAGCTATACTGTAAATGTTATCAGAAACATCTGTGAATTTCTTTTTTTCGTGTTCCTCTCGTACAAAGGATTTTACAACTCTTACGCCTCTGAGATTTTCCTGTACTACACGATTAAGGTTGTCGTAAATACGGAACATCTTCATAAACAGAGGATAGGCAAACTTCATAATCAGCAGAAGTCCTGCAACGATAACAGGTATCGCACAAAGGAAGATGCCTCCAAGCTGAGGATGAATATAAAAGGCCATAATAAATGAGAAAATTATCATCAGAGGGCTTCGTATAGCAATGCGAATAAGCATCTGATAAGAGTTCTGCACATTTGTTACGTCGGTGGTAAGCCTTGTGATAAGAGAGGCAGAGGAGAATCTGTCGATATTGCGAAAGGAGTAATTCTGTATATTGTAGAACATATCCTTGCGAAGATTTCTGGCAAAGCCTGTGGATGCCTTGGCGGCATAATCTCCTGCCAAAGTGCCGAATATCATAGAGATGATACAGCACAGCACCAGCACCAGACCGATTTTAAGTAAATTCTCTGTGTTGCCGACTATCTCACCGGCGGCATTTTTGTAGTTGATACCCTGGTTGATAAGTTCTGCAACAACCAGAGGGATGATAACCTCCATTGCAACTTCTCCGGCAATGAACAGAGGAGAAAGTATGGAGGCGAGTTTGTATTCTCTGATACTTTTTGAAAGTTTTCTAAGCATTCCGAGAGATTCCTCCTTTTGTTAAGGGATGATTAATTCATATACATTCCTATAAGTGAAATAGATACTGTATTATTATAAAATTGCATATTTTTAATGTCAAGAAAATACAGACGAATTAAAGACGAAGTGCGGAAAAATTTATTCTTTGTTCACAAAGCACAAAACCCGAACGATACACACCATACCGTTCGGGTTCTTTTAATTAATCTCTGTAATATCGTAAGGAGTAGTCTGATAAACAAAGTAGTTGAGCCAGTTGGAGTAAAGGAGATTTGCGTGGCTTCTCCAAGTAACCAAAGGTGACTTTGTTTCATCATCATCGGGAAAGTAGTTTTTGGGAATAGAAATAGGTTTACCTGCGGTTTTATCACGGAGATATTCTTTAAGGAGGGTATCTGCGTCATACTCGGAGTGACCTGTAATGAATATCTGTTTGCCGTATTTGGTGCCTATAGCATACACTCCTGCTTCCTCAGAAGAGGCGAGGATTCTAAGATTCTCCACAGCCTCTACATCCTCACGCTTTACGGTTGTGTGACGGGAATGAGGCACCATAAACACATCGTCAAAGCCACGGAAGAGAATGGACTGCTTGTAGTCCGCAGTATGAGGATATATACCAAAGAGCTTTTCCTTGAGAGGTTTCTTCTCGATACCATAGTGGTAGTAGAGAGCCGCCTGAGCTCCCCAGCATATATGGAAGGTAGAGTGGACGTTGGTTTTTGTCCACTCCATAATGGTACAAAGCTCCTGCCAGTACTCTACCTCCTCAAAGGGAAGATGCTCCACAGGTGCTCCTGTAATAATCATTCCGTCAAACTTTCTGTCTTTGATTTCGTCAAAGGTTTTGTAAAATCTCAGCAGATGATCCTCGGAGATGTTCTTGGATTTATGGGAGGCAGTGTGGATAAGCTCAATCTCTACCTGCAAAGGAGAGTTGCCCAGCAGTCTGATAAGCTGTGTCTCGGTTGCTATTTTGGTAGGCATAAGGTTGAGAATAGCAATTTGCAAGGGACGGATATCCTGTGTCATAGCTCGGGTTTCTGTAATAACGAAGATGTTTTCGTCATTAAGCGTCTGGGTAGCAGGTAGCAAATTCGGAATCTTAATGGGCACGGCAAAGCCCCCCTTTCGTAAATAAATCGGCTTAAAAGTTTAAGCCCGTAAAATCAGACCATAGCCAGAGCAGAGTCAATATCGGCAATAAGGTCCTCTGCAGCCTCAATACCGCAGGAGAATCTTACAAGGTCTACTCCGATTCCTGCAGCCTCAAGCTCCTGGTCATTCATCTGGCGGTGAGTAGTATTGGCAGGATGCAGACAACAAGTACGTGCATCGGCAACGTGGGTCTCGATAGCGGCAATTCGGAGGTTTTTCATAAAGGTTTCAGCACCGGCTCTGCCACCCTTAACACCGAAGCTAACAACACCGCAACCGCCGTACTTAAGATACTTCTTACCCAGCTC
The DNA here is from genome assembly GCA_964600975.1 of uncultured Ruminococcus sp. Lineage (GTDB taxonomy): Bacteria > Bacillota > Clostridia > Oscillospirales > Acutalibacteraceae > Ruminococcoides. The sequence goes on along the minus strand of CAZRLC010000033.1, from coordinate 15,281 downwards.
GTAGCACTCGTCACTCTCAAGTCCTGAGTATTTCACCCAAGCAATCTTGGGATGATTCTGAAGATGCTTTGCAACTGCAAGACCGTTTTCGCAGTGACGCTGCATTCTCAGGTGGAGGCTTTCAAGACCGAGATTAAGGTAGAAGGCGTGTTGAGGAGACTGAATGCAACCGAAGTCACGCATAAGCTGTGCGGTAGCCTTGGTGATATATGCACCTGCAAGGCCGAAACGCTCGGTATAGGTAACACCATGGTAGCTTTCGTCAGGAGTACAGAGACCCGGGAATTTATCGGGATACTTTGTCCAGTCAAAATTACCGGAGTCAACAATACATCCGCCTACGGAAACACCGTGGCCGTCAATATACTTGGTGGTAGAGTGGATAACAATATCTGCACCCCACTCAAAGGGATGGCAGGTAACAGGAGTAGCAAAGGTATTGTCCACAATAAGAGGAACACCGTTTGCGTGGGCAATCTTGGCAAATCGCTCAATGTCAAGCACTACTAAAGCAGGGTTAGCGATAGTTTCACCGAACATAGCCTTGGTGTTCGGCTTAAAGGCTGCCTGTAACTCCTCGTCTGTAGCATTAGGGGACACAAAGGTAAAGTCAATGCCCATACGCTTCATGGTAACTGCAAAGAGATTGTATGTACCGCCGTAAATAGCACTGGAAGCAACAACGTGGTCACCTGCTCCTGCAATATTGAAGATTGAGAAGAAACTTGCTGCCTGACCGGAGGAAGTCAGCATAGCGGCAGTACCGCCCTCAAGTTCACATATTTTCTTTGCTACGTAGTCGTTGGTGGGGTTTTGAAGTCTTGTGTAGAAATAGCCCTCTGCCTCTAAGTCAAAGAGCTTACCCATATCCTCAGAAGTACCGTACTTAAAGGTAGTGCTCTGAACAATGGGAATCTGTCTGGGTTCGCCTGAGCCGGGGGTGTAACCACCCTGGACACAAGCGGTGTCAATGTTTTTGTAATTCATAAAAATACCTCCCTAATGTAAAATTAAAGGGCAGAAAACCCAATAGGGTATCTGCCCTCAAAATCCATCCTAATACCTGACTTATCAGGCAAACAAATGATTTCTGAAGGCGGAGCTGCACATCATCATGTGGGTTTTTTCATAGCTTATATACATAGTGAGTTCCTCCTGGTTATATTTGAATTTATTATACTCCACAGGCGGTGTGAATGTCAACTGTTTTGAGGGATTTGACCGTGCAGGTAAAAAATATAATATATATTTATCCCCTTAAATCTTATTTTTTTGTGTTTTAGCACATAAAAGCCTTGTGCTATAGGTTATTTTTTGATATAATAAAACAAAATTACCAAAAAGGAGGGTTTCCCCTCTTGGTTCTTTTGAACTTTATTGGGGAGTGGAAAAATGATAATTAAGATTATATTTGTCGTATTGTTTCTTGCTTTGACTATAGGCGTGGGTGTTTATTGTCGCAAGAATGCAACAGATGTTGACGGCTTCGTCCTTGGCGGACGACAGGTAGGTCCTTGGCTTACGGCTTTTTCTTTTGGTACCTCTTATTTTTCGGCAGTTATCTTTGTAGGTTATGCAGGTCAGTTCGGTTGGAACTTCGGTCTGGCTTCTACCTGGATAGGACTGGGTAATGCGCTGATAGGCTCTTATCTTGCCTGGAAGGTACTCGGCAGACGAACCCGAGTTATGACTCAGCACCTGGGTAGTGCTACTATGCCCGATTTCTTCGAGAAAAGATACGACTCAAAAGCATTGAAGCTTGTAGCGGCTGCAATTGTTTTCATTTTTATGATTCCCTATACAGCCTCTCTTTACAACGGTCTTTCCCGACTTTTCAACATGAGCTTTGACATTCCCTACTGGGTGTGCGTTGTGGCTATGGCTTTTGTAACCGGTCTGTATGTTGTGCTTTCAGGTTATGTTGGTACGGCTCTCAACAGCTTTATTCAGGGTATAATTATGCTGGTAGGTATTGTTGTGGTAGTTGTTTCCGTTCTTAATGTAAACGGTGGCTTCGCAGACAGTGTGGCTTTGCTTTCTCAGCAGTATACAGATACCGTCCCTCAGGGCGGATTTACATCCTTCTTCGGTCCTGACCCTGTCTCCCTTATAGGAGTAATTCTTCTTACCTCTCTGGGTACTTGGGGACTTCCTCAGATGATAGGCAAGTTCTATGCCATCAAGGATGAGAAGTCTATCAGAAAGGGTACTGTTGTTTCTACATTATTTGCTGTTATTGTTGCAGGTGGATGCTATTTCCTGGGTGGCTTCGGACGTATATTTATGACTCAGGAGCAGGTAACAGAGAACGGTTTTGACTCTGTTATACCTCAGATGCTCTCCACCTTAGGTGACGGCGTAATCGCTCTGGTTATTATGCTGGTGTTGGCGGCTTCTATGTCTACTCTTTCGTCTTTGGTACTTACCTCAAGTTCCACATTGACTCTGGACTTCATAGTTCCTGTCAGCAAGGGTAAGCTGACAGAGAAAAGCAAGATGATTTGGATGAGATTATTCATCATATTCTTTATTGTGGTTTCTGCAGGAATTGCTATTGTTCAGGCTAACTCCAAGGTGGCCTTCATTACAGATTTAATGGGTATTTCCTGGGGTACTATGAGTGGTGCCTTCTTAGGTCCCTTTATGCTGGGTCTTTACTGGAAACGGGCAACAAAACCTGCGGTATGGTCAAGCTTTATCTTCAGCGTTTGCTTCAACATAACCTTTATGGTATTTAAGCTTTCGGGTAATGTAGGTATGCTCCCGAAGCTTTTACAGGCTTCCTCCAACGTAGGCGTTATTGCTATGCTGATGAGTATTGTGCTTGTAATTGTGGTGAGCCTCCTTACAAAGAAGCCCGACGATAATAAGGTTGATGAAATGTTCAGCTGTTACGACAGAAAGGTAACGGTTTCTGCAAAGAAATCACTTGAAGATTAATATATCCGAATGGAGATTTGATTTATGAAAGAATTACTTATTGGCAACGCGGCGGTTGCCAGGGGTCTGTATGAGGCAGGATGCTCTGTAGTATCCAGTTATCCCGGTACACCCAGCACAGAGATTACCGAGTTTGCCGCAAAGTACGATGAGGTATACTGCGAGTGGGCTCCTAACGAGAAAGTAGCTATGGAGGTAGCCTTCGGTGCCTCTGTAAGAGGTAAGCGTACCTGCTGTGCTATGAAGCACGTAGGTCTTAATGTGGCTGCAGACCCTCTGTTTACGCTTTCTTACACAGGTGTAAACGGTGGACTTGTAATTTGTGTTGCCGATGACCCCGGTATGCATTCCTCTCAGAACGAGCAGGATTCAAGACATTACGCAATAGCCTCCAAGGTGCCTATGCTGGAGCCCTCTGACTCTGCAGAGGCTCTGGAGTTTACCAAGTTTGCTTTTGAACTTTCTGAGGAGTTTGATACTCCCGTATTTATCAGAATGTGCACTCGAGTTGCTCATTCCCAGAGTATCGTAGAAACCTCAGAGAGAGTTCTTCCTCAGGATAAGCCCTACGAGAAGAAGCCTCAGAAGTACATAATGGTTCCTGCAAATGCCAAGAACCGTCATCCTATTGTAGAGGAAAGAACAAAGAAGCTTACAGAATATGCCGAGACCTGTACCCTCAACCGCGAGGAGTTTGCAGACAGCGACTTCGGTATTATTACCTCGGGCACTTGCTATCAGTATGTTAAGGAAGTATTCGGTGACAGCGTCAGCGTTCTTAAAATAGGTATGATTAATCCCATGCCTGTAGAGCGTATCAAGGCCTTTGCCGAGAAAGCAGGTAAGGTTTATATAGTTGAGGAGCTGGACGGTATTATTGAGACACACGTAAAGGCTCTGGGTATAGACTGTGTTGGTAAGGAGCTTTTCTCCAATATCGGCGAGTTGTCTCAACTTATGGTAGCCAAGGCATTCGGTGTTGACTGTCCTGAGTTCGAGACTGTGGAGACCTCTGTTCCCGGCAGACCTCCTGTAATGTGTGCAGGTTGTCCTCACAGAGGTATGTATTATACTCTGGCAAAAAACAAGATTACCGTTCTTGGCGATATCGGTTGCTACACCTTAGGTGCTATGCCTCCTTTGAATGCTCTTGATACCACCCTTTGTATGGGTGCATCAGTATCCGGACTTCACGGCTATAACAAAGCAGGTGGTAAGGAAACCGAGGGCAAGACTGTATGTGTTATTGGTGACTCCACCTTTATGCATTCGGGCATTACAGGACTTGTAAACGTTTCTTATAATGCCTCCAATTCCACAGTTATTATTCTGGATAATTCCATTACAGGTATGACAGGACACCAGCAGAATCCCACCACAGGCTATAACATCAAGGGTGACCCTGCTGCAAAGGTTGACCTGGAGAATCTGTGCAGAGCAGTAGGCATCAACCGTGTTCGTGTGGTAGATCCCTATGATCTTTCTGAATGTGACAGAGTACTCAAGGAGGAGCTCAGTGCTTCAGAGCCCTCTGTAATTATCTCTCGCAGACCTTGTGTGCTTCTTAAGAGCGTTGAGATTAAACCCTCTCTCACAGTAGAAGAGGATAAGTGCAAAAGCTGTAAGATGTGTATGAAACTGGGTTGTCCCGCTATCAGTATGCATCAGGGTAAGGCTTGGATTGACCCTACACTCTGTGTAGGTTGCGGCGTATGCACACAGATGTGCAAGTTTGACGCTATTAAGTAAGGAGGCTGGTTCTGATGACTAAAAGTATTATGATTGTCGGCGTAGGCGGACAGGGCTCACTCCTTGCAAGTACACTTTTGGGCAAACTCCTTGTAACCGAGGGCTATGATGTAAAGGTTTCCGAAGTACACGGAATGAGCCAGAGAGGTGGCTCTGTTGTTACCTATGTTCGTTTTGGAGAAAAGGTTTATTCTCCTATTATCGAGAAAGGCGGTGCCGACTGCATTGTTTCTTTCGAGAAGATAGAGGCTGCCCGTTGGGTAGAGTATCTTAAAGAGGGCGGTGTAATAATCACCAACACCCAGCAGATTGACCCTATGCCTGTTGTAATCGGTGCTGCAGAGTACCCGGAGGGAATTCTCGCCGAGCTTTCCGAGAAGGTTTCGGTGGATGCTTTGGATGCTCTTTCTCTGGCTGAGGAGGCAGGTTCTCCCAAGGCAGTGAATATTGTGCTTATGGGCAGACTCGCAAAACAGTTGGATATTCCCACTAACAAGTGGGAGGAAGCCCTCAGACAGGTTGTTAAGCCCAAGTTTGTGGATATAAACCTCAAGGCGTTTTCCTTGGGCTATAATTTCGGTGAGTAATATTATATTCTATTATAATTATAAAAAAACAGGAGGCGATAGCCATGGCAGAGCGCTATTGGCAAAAAGAAATTGAGACCGCATCCAGAGAGCAAATCAGAGCTTGGCAGGATGAACGTCTTGTAAAAACAGTAAAGCACGTATACGACAATGTGCAGATGTATCGTGAGAGAATGGATGCTGCAGGGTTAAAGCCCGAGGACATCAAAAGCGTTGATGACCTGAAGAAGCTTCCCTTTACTACGAAGCAGGATTTGAGAGATTACTATCCTTACGGACTGTTTGCAGTGCCTCAGAAGGACGTAGTCAGACTTCACGCATCCTCAGGTACAACAGGTAAGCAGATTGTTGTAGGCTACACAAAGCACGACCTGGATGTATGGGATGATATTGCCGCCAGACAGCTTTATGCTGTAGGTGCGGATGAGAATGACTTTATCCATGTTTCCTACGGCTACGGACTTTTCACAGGTGGCTTCGGACTTCACGGCGGTGCAGGAAAAATCGGTGCTACCGCTATTCCCGTATCCTCAGGTAACACAGACAGACAGATTACAATTCTGCAGGATTTCGGCTCAACTGTTCTTTGCTGTACACCCTCCTATGCTATGTATATTGCAGAGCAGGTAAAGGAGAAAGGTATCGACCCCAAGACTCTGCCCCTTAAGGCAGGTATCTTTGGCGCAGAGCCCTGGACAGAGGAAATGCGTCGCCAGATTGAAGAGATGCTGGACATCAAGGCATACGATGTTTATGGCCTTACCGAGATAATGGGTCCCTGTGTATCCTACGAATGCTCTGAGCAGACAGGTATGCACGTTAACGAGGACCACTTTATTATTGAGGCTATCGACCCTGAAACCGAAGAAGTACTTCCCTATGGTGTACCGGGTGAACTGGTATTCACCTGCATTACCAAGGAGTGCTGTCCCTTTATTCGCTACCGTACCCGTGATATCGGTGTACTGACCTTGGAGGAATGCTCCTGCGGAAGAACCTTTGTTAAGATGACAAAGCCTAAGGGAAGAACCGACGATATGCTTATCATCAGAGGCGTCAATGTATTCCCCTCACAGATTGAGACTGTACTGCTTCGTATGGGATATTCACCCAACTACAAGATTTTTGTTGACCGAGTTAATAATACAGATACTCTTCTTGTACACGTAGAGATGACCGAGGAGATGTTCTCTGATACAGTTACAGGTGTCAGCGAACACGAGAAGGCTATCAAGGCAGAGCTTCGTTCTCTTTTGGGCATCGGTGCAGATGTTAAGCTTGTGGCTCCCGGCTCTATTGAGCGTTCCGTGGGCAAGGCAAAGAGAGTAGAAGACAGAAGAAAGCTTATAGGAGGTTAAGTTATGGCTATCCGTCAGATTTCAGTGTTTGTAGAGAATAAGCAGGGCTCCCTGGTAAGAATTACCGATGTACTTGCCGAGGCTAACATCGACCTTCGTGCTATGTCTATTGCAGATACTCAGGACTTCGGTATTCTCCGTATAATAGTTTCTGATACAGACAAAGCTATGGAGGTTCTTCGCAAGGAGAACTGCATTGCTACTTTAACCGAGGTTGTAGGTGCAAGACTCCGTAACGAGCCCGGTGCACTTGCAACTGTTGTCAGAGTGCTGTCCGAGGGTGGAATCAATATGGAGTATATGTACGCCTTCAACGGTGCTACACCTCACCACGCTTATATGGTGCTTCGTGTAGACAACAATTCCAAGGTTGAGGAGATACTCAGTGCTAATGGCATTAAATCTCTCACCGAGGAACAGGTAGCAGATATTTAAGGATATAACACAGGCGGAGATTGATTTCTTCGCCTGTGTGGTGTTTTTTTGCTGTATTTTATTGACAAGTAAAGAAAAATGCAATAAACTGTTTACAGTATTTTACGGTACTTTACACTTTATATTTGTATGAAGTGATTCTATGTATTACAGGAGGCTTATATGTTTAAGACACTCAAGGATGCTCAGGACTTTATCAAGTCCAACGGCATTAAAATGGTAGACTTCAAGATGATTGATATCAACGGTCGCTGGAGACACATCACTATCCCTGCAGAGAGACTCACAGAGGATACTATGACCTACGGTATCGGTTTCGACGGCTCTAACTATGGCTTTGCTGCCGTTGAGAAGAGCGACATGGTGTTCATTCCCAACCTTGAATCTGCACAGATTGACCCCTTTGTATCTCAGCCTACTCTTACTATGACAGGCGATGTATGCATTATCGGTCAGGTTGGTGAGCCCAACAGACCCTTCGACCAGTATCCCCGTAACGTTGCTATCCGTGCACAGGAGTATATGAAGGAAACAGGCATCGCAGACCAGATGATTATCGGACCCGAGTTTGAGTTTCATCTTCTGGATCACGTTAGTTACGAGAGTAAGCCTAACCGTGTTTCCTATGAGATTGACACAGACCAGGCTCAGTGGAACTCAGGCGAGAACGAAGTACAGAACTTCGGTTATCAGGTACCCCAGCACGGCGGTTATCACATTGCTGCTCCTCAGGATATTACCTATGACCTGAGAAGTAAAATGTGTCTGCTCCTTGAGGAGTGGGGCGTTAAGGTTAAGTATCACCACCACGAGGTTGGCGGCTCAGGTCAGGTTGAGATTGAGGTTGAGCTGGGCGAGATGCTGGAGATGGCTGACAAGACAATGATTATCAAGTATATCGTTAAGAACGAGGCAGTTGCCAACGGCAAGACTGCAACCTTTATGCCCAAACCCATTTACGGCGAGGCAGGTAACGGTATGCACGTACATATGCTTTTGTTTAAGGACGGCGAACCCCTGTTCTTTGATGAGAAGGGTTACTCAGGCCTTTCTGAACAGGCTCATTGGTTTATGGGCGGTCTCTTAAAACACGCCGCATCCCTGTGTGCTATTACTAACCCTTCTACAAACTCCTACAAGCGTCTTGTTCCCGGATACGAGGCTCCTGTTACTATCGGTTACGCTACATCCAACCGTTCTGCAGTTATCCGTATTCCTGCATACGCTAAGAGTCCTTCTTCAAAGCGTTTTGAACTTCGTAATCCCGACGCTACCTGTAACCCCTACTATGCTTATGCGGCTATTCTTATGGCAGGTCTTGACGGTATTAAGAACAAGATTGACCCCGAGAAGAACGGCTGGGGTCCCTATGACTACAACCTTTACACTCTTTCTGACGAGGAAAAGGCAAAGCTCCAGGGACTTCCCACAACTCTCAACGAGGCTTTGGATGCACTTGAGGCAGACTATGAGTACCTTACAGAGGGTGGCGTATTCCCCGAGGCACTGCTTAAACTCTGGATTAAGAATAAACGTGCAGAAGCACAGAAGATTAACCAGATTCCTCATCCCGCAGAGTTCGGCTACTACTACGACCTGTGATATATTGAGATTCTACCGCCCTGAGGCTATGTGCATCAGGGCGGATTTTTTAGGAATACAGTTGGCAGAAAGTAAACAGCAAGTTTACAGGGATAACTTGACAATTGCTTTTAGATATATTAAAATGAACTAAGTAAAAGGGAGTAGTTACAGTAATAGCTGTGGTAAGGCTCGTCATCACGAAGCAATTCCGGACCTTTCCCAAAACCCCACGTTTTGTTACGAGACTTTTACTGCACAAGGGTGCAGTATAGGTCTTTTTTTATTGCACCTGATAAATTATCTTGTCGGGAGGAATGTAAATGTTCTTGGATATTGTGCTGCTTTTGGTGGGATTTGTGCTTCTTATCAAGGGAGCAGATTTCTTTGTAGACGGCAGTTCGTCTATAGCAAAGCTTCTGGGTGTACCAGGCTTTGTAATAGGTCTTACGGTGGTTGCTATGGGCACCAGCGCCCCTGAGGCGGCGGTAAGCATTACCGCAGGTGTACAGGGCTCCAACGAAATTGCGATAAGCAATGTAATCGGCTCAAATATTTTTAATCTCCTTGTGGTGGCAGGTGTCTGTGCGATTATCAAGCCCTACAAGATAGAGCCTATGATGCTTAAAAGGGATTTTCCCATTAATATTGCGGCAAATGCGGTGCTTCTGCTCTTTATGCTTCTGGGCAGTGCCTTGGGACTTATAGACGGACTTGTCCTACTGATAGCCTTTGTGGGATATCTTGTGTTTGTACTTGTTTCTGCCTTTAGGAATAAGGAACAGCAGGAGGAAGACATCAAGAAAATGTCACCTGTCGTCAGCATAATTGCCATTATCGGCGGCCTTGCAGCTGTTATATTTGGTGGCAATCTGGTAGTAAACAATGCTCAGGATATAGCAAGAGAATTTGGTCTTAGCGAAACCTTCATAGGACTTACCATTGTGGCAATCGGCACCTCCTTGCCTGAACTTGTAACAAGTATTGTTGCAGCAAAGAAGGGTGAAAGCGGTCTGGCTCTGGGCAATGTAATCGGCTCAAACATCTTTAATATTATGCTGATTCTTGGACTTTCATCTTCACTCAGCACTATCTTAGTTGATACAAGTGCAATTATTAATGCAATTATTCTTTTTGTGGTGACTGTACTTGTGTACATCCCCTGCCTTGTAAAGAAGGGTATGGGCAGAATAGTAGGAAGTATCTGTGTAGCAGGATATGTTGGCTATACTGTTTATTTGCTGATGAATGCCGTGAAATAACCGAATAAACACAAAGAAGCCTCCCGTGGGAGGCTTCTTTATTTTACATTGTTAAAATCTAATATTAACAGAGAATTCATTTCTGCACTTAGGACAGCGAACCGTGTGTCTGCCTTTTCTTCGTTTGACACGAAGCTGTGCCTTACAGCATTTACATCTGATATAGCGATGAGTTTTGATATCTCTGAACTTATTTTTTTGTCGGACAAAGAAATTTTTTACGGAGGACGATATTTTTATATACCATTGATTTTCTTTTTGTCTACGATATAAATTTTTTGAGAGTGTGCGGAATATAATAAAGGCGGCAATCATCAACTCAATAATATACAGCAGCAGACTGCTGATAAAAATATTAATAAGCACCAGTATTATATATATAACAAATAGGAAGCGGTTAAAATTATCCAGCCCGTTTCTGCCAATCATAAACTGCTGAATTCTATAAAAAAATCTATTCAAGCAATAATCACTCCGGAATTAAGATACATATATTTTATCATTCATAAAGGATAAAAACAATAGAATTAAGTAAACAATGTGTAAACTCACAGAAATTTTTTTATAAATTACGCAGAAAGCCCAAAGAAATATGCAAGGTACTTCATTGACATAAAGAGTCGTATAGTGTAGAATGTAATTAGGTAAAATACCGAGTATTATAAGGAGGTAATGTTATGAAAAATTGCAACAAATGCGGACAGACAATTCCTGAGGATTCCAAGTTCTGTAGCTTTTGCGGAGAGGTTTGTGAGGTTTCCTGTGAGGAGGTTACACCCGAGGATGGTCAGGTGTATGATACAACTGTTATTCCTGCAGAGGAGCCCGTGTCTCAGTACGCACCGCGGACAGAGAATCCTAACACAGCCAGAGAAGAGGAACAGAAGCATCTGAACTCTATGAATAATCGACTTAAGTGGGAACGTATTGCCTGGAAGGTTCAGGGTATTATACTCCTTGTATTGGCAATTATTTTTATGCTTATTTCTGTAATCGGTGCTACAGTTGGCATCTTCAGTACAGAAACAAGTGTATCTTCTGACGACGGATATTATTATGAAGAGTATGATGACGGCATTTACTACTATGACTATGAAGATGATTATAGTACAGATATGAGTGATTTTGGCGTCGGTGTAGCGATGTCTGTCTTTGGTGTTTACATAACGATAGGTGCTATGTTCCTTGCTATTGCTATAGTAAATCTTGTAATGGCAAAGAAGGTCGGCAAATACAGGAAGTCACTTTATACAGACTGTACGGATGCTTTAGACCACTCCACATCAGTGGGTTCCATTGTTATGGGTGCAATCTTCAACGAGTACGCTCTGATTGCAATTATTATTAACTTTATTGTTACAAAGAAAAATATTGCTATCTTTGAGAGAATCAAAGCTAATCAAACAGCCTATAACGCTCAGTTCACAGAGAATAAGTAATTAAAATCAAAAAGCACACCTTGGAGGTAAATTTCAAGGTGTGCTTTTTTATGTGGGTACTACGTAGGGGCGAATATCCTTCTCACGTCTTGTAGGGCAGGAGTTTGATTTTACTTAACTCAACCTATAAGTGATTGGAAGTTTTCCTCCAATATATTGCACGAGTGGTGCATTTTACTCAGTTCTTCATCTGTAAGGCTCAGCTCAATGGTGCGGTCTATACCGTTTCTGCTCAGAATACAGGGTGTACCTGTGAACACGCCCTCTTTGCCGTATTCGCCTGTGAGTCTGACAGATACCGTCAGTACGCTGTGCTCGTTGGAGAAAATAGCCCTGACAATCCGTGTTATAGCCATACCAATGCCGTAGTAGGTGGCACCCTTGGCGGTGATGATCTTCTGGGCAGCATCGCGTACCTCGTGGCTTATTTTTTCAAGGTCGCTCCAACAGAATTTCCCCTGATTATCCTCGATAATATCCTTGAGGGATTTTGTAGAGAGAAACGCCTGTGACCAAGGAGTGAACTCCGAGTCTCCATGTTCACCTATTACATAGGCGTGAACGTTCCTTGGGTCAAGGACAAAGTATTTGCCCAGAAGGTATCTAAGCCTTGCCGTATCCAGCGTAGTACCTGTGCCGATTACCCTCTGCGGCTCAAAGCCGGATAATTCAAAGGTTATTCGGGTCATAATATCCACAGGGTTGGTGGCTACAAGGAAAATTCCTGTGAATCCGCTGTCCACTACAGGTTCTACAATAGTTTTGAAAACAGCCTTGTTTCTGCCCAGAAGCTCAAGCCTCGACTCACCCTGTTTTTGACCTACTCCTGCACATATTACAACTATGTCTGCATCCTTACAGTCAGAGTAATCCCCATTGCTTATCTGCATATTTGTTGAGGAAAAGGCAAGACCGTGGTTAAGGTCCATAGCCTCGCCGATAGAACGTTCCTTATTAATATCTATAAGCACTAACTCATCGCAGACACCTTGATTCAGTGCCGAGTAGGCAAAACTCATTCCCACCATACCCGTGCCAACAAGAACAACCTTTCTGCTATGATGTGACATACAAATACCCCCTTGCATTTTTGTTAGTTTCTGCAAAGGGGGGATTTTTTATGCATTGCTATATAAAAGTGTAGCAATAATTACACACTATTGCCTCGTAGCAGAGGCTTATTAAGAGCCTTATAAAAATACGCCTCATCAAGTACATTGAACCAGGCTTCGTAGGTTTCGTAGGTGTGACCGCAGCTTATAGCCGAGGCAGTTATATCTCCGCTGACAGCCACGTCCTCCAGAGTAATGCCCTCCAGCATAAATTCCGTCAGAGGAGAGAACACAGGGGAACTGCCGGAGGAAATAAGAAACATTCCGTTTGCCAGAGTATCGTCTCCCGACAGTAATGCTGCCACCTTAAGCATAAAGTCGCTGAGGGTCAGCCTGTAAGGGGAGAGGGTGTACTCCTTGGTATAGTAGTCCTCTATAGTAGGTGCCAGGGAATAAGCACTGCTGAGGAAAATATTAATATCCGAGTTGCCATAGGGATAGCCTGTGTGATTGTAGCCGGTAATTGTGTAAAAATCTTCCTGCATCAAAGCATAAAGCTCATCATAATTTTCGCAGGTGCTCTCGGTGGGCAGAGTCAGGACGTTTCCGTACTTGGTGTAGCCCCATTTTTCCAGAGGAATATAACAGATAAAATCCTCGCTGTTTTGTATATTGTATATGCCTCGGTATAAATCAGAGTGGGCATCTGTGTCGGTAGTGGTATTAGGGGATGCAAAGGTATAGGCAGTAACACCCGAGAACTCCCCCTTGAGGATAAGGCTCTTTGCTGTAAGGTTTGCGACTGCACCACCTCTGGAGTGACCTGTACAGATTATGTGTAAGGGCTTTTCGCTTAAACAGTTAGCAGCAATATATTCTGAGAGCGTTTCGTCTACGTATTCGGTGGCTTTTCTGAACCCCTCGTGGGTCTCACCCTCGCCGATTTCAAAGTTTGAGTACCACTCGCCCTTGTAGGTGCCTCGAATAACCAGTATAACCTGTGTGTATTCGGGGTACTCTTTTGCACCGATACCAAAGCCGATGCCCGACCCGGACTCAGTATACTGATTACGGACAACATAGCGGTAGTCTGTATACCCGAGGCTTTGGAGCTCTTCGCCTAAATCCTCCTCGGAATATGACTTACTGCAAAGCTTGAGATATTTCTTGGCATCCTCTGTGGAAAAATCCTCATACTTTATTGTTTCCGATATTGATTCAGTACCGGCAGGAGCGATGTCTTTTGACTCTTTTACGGCAAAAAAATAAACACCGCACAGGCAGATGCTAACAGCCAATGCGGTGAATATCATAGTGTTTATTGTTTTTTTCAACCGGATGACCTTCTCATATATGGAGTATAGATGTGGCTATCCAGAAGTATACAAGCAGAGATACAACGTCCACAATAGTAGTGATAAAGGGACTTGCCATAACTGCAGGGTCAAGACGGAGCTTCTTTGCAATCATAGGCAGAGAGCATCCGATAATCTTGGCAACGATAATGGTGATTACAAGGGTAAGGCTAACAACCAGAGCAATCCAAATGTTAATCTCGTCGTTTTGGAGCATCCAGCCGTCAATAAGCAGAATTTTGCCGAAGTTGACAACGCCCAGAATAATACCTGCAAGAATAGAAACTCGGCATTCCTTGAATACAACCCAAAGTATATCCTTGAACTCAATCTCGTCCAGAGACAGGCTTCGGATAACTGTAACCGATGCCTGGCTACCTGCGTTACCGCCTGTACCCATGAGCATTGGTATAAATGCAGTCAGCACCAAAGCGTTGCTGAGACCTTCCTCATAGCCTGCAATTATTATACCCGTAAATGTAGAGGATATCATAAGCAATAATAGCCAGGGAATTCTTTGCCACAGAGTCTCAAAGACACCAACCTTAGGGTAAGGCTTGTCGGTAGAGCCGATACCTGCCATCTTCTGGATATCCTCGGTGGTCTCTTCAACCATAACGTCAACAGCATCGTCAACGGTAACAATACCCACAAGACGTCCTTCTGTATCTACAACAGGTACAGCCAGAAAGTCGTAGTTAGAGATAGTCTGAGCAACAAGCTCCTGGTCGTCAAGAGTACCTACAGAGATAACGTTGGTCTCCATAAGCTCCTCGATAGTTTCGTCCTCCTCTGCAAGGAGCAGAGCCTTGATTGTGGTAATACCGATAAGCTTGGAGTCGTGTCCTACAACATAGCAGGTGTAGATAGTTTCCTTGTCAACACCTGTACGGCGGATACGCTTGATAGCCTCTTCAACAGTCATATTAGGCCTGAGAGATACAAACTCCGTAGTCATAATAGAACCGGCACAATCATCGGGATATTTAAGAAGCTCGTTTATTTGTTTTCTTGTTTCGGGGTCAGCCTGACGAAGTATACGCTTTACAACGTTCGCAGGCATTTCCTCAATAATGTCAACGGCATCGTCAGCAGACAATTCGTCAACAACGTCTTTAAGTTCAGAGTCCGAGAAGCCTTTGATAAGCAGTTCCTGAGTGTCCTCGTCCATTTCTACAAAAACATCAGCCGCCAACTCTTTGGGAAGCATTCGAAACAACAGCTGAATCTTAGAGTCGTGCATATCCTCAAGCAGTACCGCAATGTCATAGGCATTCATAGTGCTGAGGATGTCCTTGAGAGTTTTGTATTTCTTCTCGTCAAGGAGTTTGCCGATAGTGATATCGACAGTTACATAGTTCCTTTCCATAGTCTTTTCCTCCTATCAAAGTTTGTAGGCGGAAGTAAAAAGACACGGTTCCGGTTAAAGTATCATAGGGCAAAGAAAATGCACACAGCAAGTTTTTTGTCCTCTACAGAAATACAACTGCAACTTCGCCCGGGAACAGTGCCGGTACTACTTC
>CAZRLC010000032.1:0-19323 GCA_964600975.1 uncultured Ruminococcus sp. | reverse complement strand
GCTTCTGCGAACTTTACCGTATCTAACGATCTGAACATCAGTTACGTTGGGGGAATTTACAGGGAATACTCTCTCAACACCTACACCGTAAGAAACACGTCTTACTGTGAATGTCTCGGAAACACCACTACCACGTTTTGCGATAACAGTACCCTCAAACATCTGAATTCTCTCTCTGTCACCCTCGCGGATGTTAACAGCAACTCTTACTGTATCACCGATAGAGAACTGGGGCTTTTCAGCCTTGATTGAACTTGCGGAAATTGTTTTTAATGCGTCCATAATATGACCTCCAATTATTTTTTCGGAAATTCATACCTTTCGGCAGAGGACTATCCATATCAATTTGCGACTATGTCGCTTGATTGAACTCGTCGCTGGTACGACGGAAATTCAAATTCTTAGATATAATATCACACAACAACGAAAAAATCAAGTGTTTTTTCGTAAACAGAAAAAAGTTTATTTAGAATTTCGCTTTTTATTTAGAAATTTTTCAAAATAATCGGGCAGTACTGAATTAAACTCCATATACTCTCCGGTTACGGGATGATTGAATCCCAACTTTATTGCGTGTAGACATTGACCGTTAAGTTCCGTAATTACCTTTTTAGGTCCATACACATCGTCTCCTGCCAAAGGATGTCCAATATAAGACATATGGACTCTTATCTGATGTGTTCTTCCAGTTTCCAGCCTACAGGATATATAAGAGAAATCTTTATATTCCTCCAACACAGTGTAATGTGTAACTGCATTTTTGGAGTTTTTATCCGTTACACACATACGCTTACGGTCCATCTGAGAACGACCTATGGGAGCATCAATAATTCCTTGGCTATCCTTAAGATGTCCGTATATAACTGCTCTGTATTCCCTTGTCATACTGTGTTCTTTTATCTGTTCAGACAAGGAGTTGTGGGCTTTATCAGATTTGGCAACCACAAGCAGACCGCTGGTATTCTTATCAATTCTATGGACAATACCCGGGCGTAAAACGCCGTTAATACCCGAAAGCTTCCCCCTACAATGATAAAGAAGTGCATTGACAAGTGTACCGCTGTAATTACCCGGAGCAGGATGCACAACCATACCCTTAGATTTATTTACTACAACTATATGTGCATCCTCATAGACAATATCAATGGGTATATCCTCAGGCTCAACATCAAGCTCAACAGTCTCAGCAATTTTTGCTAATACCCTGTCCCCTGAATTTAATTTATAACTTTTGGACACAACTTTATCGTTGACGAATACGAAGCCGTCGTCAATCATACCTGCAATGAAACTGCGTGACATATTCTCAATTGTATCAGATAAGAATTTATCAATTCTTTTTTCTTTGTATTGCTCGTCAACAATAAATTCACGTTCCATAATCATTTTACTTCCGATGCTTCTGTTTTATTTTTACCGTAATAAAAAATTATATATACAATAAGACATACAGTACCTGCTGTTACACAATAATCAGCAAAATTGCAGATAGGAGGATAAAACGACAAGGCAAGAAAATCTACAACATATCCGTTAAGAACACGGTCAATAAGATTACCGATTCCTCCGCCGACAATTAAAGCAACTGATGCAAAATACAACTTATTTTTGAATTCGGGTCTGAACATAAAATATATAAGTATACCGCAGACAACAATTGTAACGCTAATAAATACCCATTTGAAACTTTCAGAACCGATTCCGAGAGCCATACCGTCATTGTGTGAATAAGTAAAATTAAGGAGTCCGGGAATCACAGTAACTGATTCACCAAGATACATATTCTGTACAATGAGATATTTAGAAAATTGGTCAATAATAACCATCAGGACGATTGCTATAAAAGCTATAACCATTGATATACCACCTGAATAAAGCACAAGCGGTGCATAGAATACACCGCTTTGGCTTATATAATAAATTATTTAATAACTTCGGCACATCTGGAGCAAAGAGTGGGATGCTCTTCACAAGAGCCAACAGACTCACTAAAGCACCAGCAACGCTCACACTTGTCGCCACTTGCCTTGGAAACCTCAACCGAAAGCTCACCGTCACCGCAAACAACATTAACGGCAGAAACGATAAATGCAGCTGCAAGTTCGGACTCAACAGATTTAATGAAATCATACTCTTCAGCAGAAGCCTTAAGAGTAACAGCTGCTTCAAGAGAAGACTTAATCATCTTATCCTTAACTGCAACCTCAAGGTGCTTCTTAACAGTATCACGAAGATCGTGGATTCTGTCCCAGTTAGCAATAAAGTCTGCATCAAGATTAATATCAATCTTCTCCGGCATCTGGTTAAAGAACACACACTCTGCATCGCTATCAGCACGATGAGGCATATACTTCCAGATTTCGTCAGAAGTATAAGCAAGGATAGGAGCAATCATTCTTGTCATTGCATCGAGAATGATATAGATTGTAGTCTGTGCAGCACGTCTCTCCTTAGAATCAGGCTTTTCTGTATACAGACGGTCCTTGAGAACATCCAGATAGAAGTTAGACATATCTACAACACAGAAGTTGTGAATTGCGTGATAAACCTGGTGGAACTCATAGGAGTCATAACCAGCCTTAACCTTAAGCATAAGCTCGTTAAGTTTATTGATAGCCCATTTGTCTATAGGCATAAGTTCATCAATAGCAACGCTATCTGTGTCGGGATTAAAGTCGTTAATATTGCCGAGAATATATCTTGCAGTATTGCGAATCTTTCTGTAAGCCTCTGAGAGCTGCTTAAGAATATCCTTGGAAATACGGATATCAACATGGTAATCGGAGGATGCTACCCAAAGTCGAAGCACATCGGCACCGTACTGGTCAACAACCTCCTGAGGGTCAATACCGTTACCAAGGGACTTACTCATCTTCTTGCCTTCGCCGTCAACAACCCAACCGTGAGTTAATACACTCTTGTAGGGAGCCTGACCGAATACTGCAACAGATGTGAGAAGTGAGGACTGGAACCAACCACGATACTGGTCTGCACCCTCAAGATAAAGGTCCGCAGGCCAAGAAAGGTTAGGTCTTGCCTTACAAACAGCAGCGTGAGTTACACCGCTATCAAACCAAACGTCCATGATATCTCTTTCTTTTTCAAAAGAGGTATGACCGCATTTGGAACACTTTGCTCCCTCGGGGAGAATTTCTTCTGCTGTATGAGCGAACCAAGCGTCAGCACCTTCCTCACGGAAAAGTGCTGCTACAGCTGCCATCGCATCCTTATCGATGTAAGGCTCACCACATTCTTTACAGAAGAATATAGGAATAGGCACACCCCATCTACGCTGACGAGAAATACACCAGTCTTTACGGTCCTGTACCATTGAAGTAATTCTATCCTTACCCCAACCGGGAATCCACTCAACGTCATTTATAGCTTTAACAGCATCTGCTTTGAAATCATCAACAGAGCAGAACCACTGATTTGTAGCTCTGAAAAGTACAGGCTTCTTACATCTCCAGCAATGAGGATACTGGTGAATAATCTTCTTAAGACCAAAAAGAAGTCCAAGACTCTCAAGATGCTGTGCAATAGGCTTGTTTGCATCATCAGTCAGCAAACCTGCAAACTGTCCTGCTTCTTCAGTAAGACGTCCATCAGCATCAACAGGAACAATAATAGGAATCTCAGGGTAATTACGACAAACATCATAGTCCTCAACACCGTGACCGGGTGCAGTATGAACACAACCTGTACCGCTGTCAAGTGTAACATGGTCGCCAACAATTACAAGTGACTCTCTATCAAGGAAGGGATGTCTTGTCTTGATATACTCAAGCTCACTACCCTTAATCTCAGCTACAACCTCAAAGTCCTCTATACCAGCTGCTTCAAATGCACTCTTATAGAGTTCCTCTGCCATAACATAGTACTCATCACCGGACTTGATTACAGAGTAATTGAAATCAGGGCCAACACAAACAGCAACATTACCGGGTAGTGTCCAGGTAGTTGTTGTCCAGATAACGAAATATGATTTTGCAGGGTCTACACCTAATGCAGAAATCTTTCCGAGGTCATCACATACAGGGAATTTCACATAGATTGAGAAGCAGGGGTCCTCAGCGTACTCAATCTCAGCCTCTGCAAGAGCAGTCTTACACTCGGGACACCAGTAAACAGGCTTTAAGCCTTTATAGATATAACCCTTCTGAGCCATCTCAGAGAAAATCTCAATCTGAGTAGCCTCGAAATCCTTGGTAAGAGTGATATAGGGGTTCTCCCAATCACCGATTACACCAAGGCGTCTAAACTGATTACGCTGGTCATCAAGATAACCAAGTGCAAAATCACGACAAATCTGGCGAAGCTCAACATCAGAAATAGCATCTGAGCTGGATACACCTGCTTTTGCTCTTGCTTTAAGCTCTGTGGGAAGACCGTGTGTGTCCCAACCGGGCACAAAGGGTGCACAGAAACCGGACATATTCTTGTACTTTACAATAAAATCCTTGAGGACTTTATTAAGAGCAGTACCAAGATGAATATTGCCGTTAGCATATGGAGGGCCATCATGAAGCACAAACATAGGCTTACCTGCGTTCTTCTCCATAAGTTTGCCGTAAATATCATTGTCGTTCCATTTTTGGAGAGTAACAGGTTCACTCTGAGGAAGACCTGCTCTCATAGGAAAATCTGTTACGGGCAGATTTAGTGTTTTGTTATAATCCTGAGACATAAAATTCTACCTTCCGTTAAGTATTGTCTGTAGAGTTAGAGTCAGCTTCACTATCAATATCATAATCATCGCCGAACTTAAGAAGATCAAAGCTCTTGTGCTTTTTTTCAGCGATAATGACATCCTCATTAGTGATATCAGAAACTAAACTAACATCATAGTCGTCATAATCATTAGGTACGTTTTCGGGTTCAGATACTACAGGAACATCTGTCCTAGGGATCTCCTGCTCTGAATTTGAAGCCACAACCTCAGATGCAAGTTCAAAATCATCCTTATTATCAGTAGGAAAACGCTCCTCAATATTTGTCTGCATTAAACTAATTCTATCATCAGAGGGAAGCTCTTTGCTGACAAGTGCAATATGTTTATTGCAATGAGCAATAATTTCTTCTCTGAGACGAGAGCATTCAGCTAATAACAAGGTGTATTGTTTCTTTTGCTGTTTAATCTGAACATTAAGGTCATAAAGCTTTGCTTTGGCAACGTTTTCAGATTCCTCAAGAATTTTTGCAGCCTTAGAACGAGCCTCCTTAATGGTTGAGTCGGCAACACGCTGAGCTGAAAGCATAGTGTTACGGACAGAGTCCTCGTCGGCTCTGTATTCTTCAACTCTTGTAGCAAGAATATCCATTTTTTTAATAAGGTCAGATTTCTCCTTGCGAAGCTGTTCCATTGTTATGAGAACCTGATCAATAAAAGCATCAACATCCTCGGGCTTGTATCCACCGATACTTGCTTTTCTAAAACTGACATTCTTAATTTCTTCGATTGAAAGCATCCTTATCCCCCTTAAATATAGTGCAACAAACTGACAATCAGTCTATCACGCTTTGTTTTTCCGTTAATTGTACCCACAATAAATTTGCCATATCCTCTGATGCTGATAATATCGTCTTCAGTGATAATCTTTGACGGCTTTTTTTCTTCAATCATATTAACAAATACTTTACCTGAAGAAATAAGCTCAGAAGATAAAGAACGAGAGCTTCCTATACAGGAGCTGACTATATTATCAAGCCTCATAGACGAAACGATAATTCTGGTTTCTTCTACATTTGCAGAAAAAGTAGAAACATCGCCGTCATAATAATTTACATTTACCGGTTCGCGACCTACAAATTTCAGGTCGCGAATAATATGAGGAGTAATTTCTACGCGGACAAAAGCAACCGCTTCCTTTTGATTAAGTAACAAAATATCACCAATACACTCGCGTTTTATACCCAATCCCATTAACGAGCCAAGGAAATCACGATGGGAGATTTCTTTTTTACCCTTAGATGAAATGCGTAAGCACTCAAATGGGAAATCTCCGTCATCACAACTTCCTACGCAAAGAAAATTGCGAAGAGCCGTGGGATATCCTCCGAACACTCTGAATTCCACTCCCCTGTTTTTAAGATAAGAACAGGCAAGAGAGGTTTCCGTTTCGTTCAAAAAACCCATATATGAGGTTTTTCCGTAGTAGTACTGATTAATTAAATCGTCTAATCGAGATAACAGAAGCTGCGTTTCATCCATTATCAGAAGTATACTCCGCTATTCTCAAGTTCATCAAGAAGGTCGTCGCCTGTAAGGTCTACGTGATTAGGAATGATAATGAACGTGCTGGAAGCAACCTTCTTAATCTTTCCTCTGTTTGCATAAGCAACACCGGAAAGAAAATCGATGATTCTTCTGGACATATCCTTATTGGTGTTCTCAAGATTAAGAACAACAGTGTGAGTCTTAATAAGCTCATCAGCAATTGCTCTTGTCTCCTCACCGAAACGCTCAGGCTTAAAGAGGGCAACAGCAAGTTTAGCAGTAGCGTTAATATTTACAACCTTGCTCTTTCTGGAAGCGTTATCACGAATTGTAACATCCTCCTCAAAATCCTCTGCCTCTTCCTCACCGTAGCCGTACTCGTCGTACTGGTACTCGTCATCGGGTGCATCCCACATACGCTTAAACTTATCAACAAATCCTGCCATTTTAATTACCTCCGTTAATTATATATTATAAATTCTTTCACCAAATAAAGATGAACCGATTCGCACAAGGGTGGCTCCCTCAAGTATTGCTTCTCGGTAATCTGATGACATACCCATAGATAGAGTATTCATTCTAATATTATCTATCTTTTTACCCGATATGTCAAGGAACAGATTACGCATATTTTCAAAATATCCACGAATTTTCTGTTCATTTTCACAAATCGGGGGTATGGACATTAATCCGTCAACGGAAATTCCGTCAAGTTCTGATATTTGATATAGGAGTTCGGACAACTCCTCGGGCATAACTCCGGACTTGTTCTCTTCCCTACCAATGTTGACCTCCACAAGGATATTGGTGGTCAGATTATTCTTTATGCTTTGTCTTGATATTTCTTGTGCAAGTCTTAAAGAATCCACAGATTGAATCATAGAAACTTTACCTACAATCTGTCTGACTTTGTTTGTTTGCAGATGTCCGATAAAATGCAGTGACGAATTATCCAAATCATATGAGTCATATTTGGACAGAAGCTCCTGCACTCTATTTTCACCAATATATTTAAGTCCCAAAGATATTGCGTAATTAATATATTTCGAATCTACAGTTTTAGTTGCAGCAAGAAAGGTTATGTCCTCGGGCTTTCTGCCGCTTTTAACTGCAGCCGAAGCTATATTTTCAATTATTTTTTCATAATTATATCGAATGTTATCAAACTTTCTTTCCGACATATAAATCCTCTCCGCTGATAACAACCTCGTCGTTAAGCTTTAATGTTTCTTCACTAACAAGAGTTCCTTCGTCAGGATTTTCATCAATAATGACGAAATCAGCTCCTGCATAAATAATAGATACCTCTTTGAACACAAGCTCACTTCCGTGAACCACATATACTCCCTGAACCTTTTTCTTCTCTCCGATGTCAGAATCCTTTACTTCAACATACTCGTCATGTAAAGCAGATTTACTGATTCTTAATCCGTTGAAGGTATTGACTGTAATCTGTACAGTTTCGTTACGAAGATGGCTTATAGGGGTGTTCATATAATTACATCTGAATACCGCAACAGCCTCTGATTGTTTACTTTCCTGATTAAGGGCAACAAGCGTAGCAGGTAACTCAGAACATGTGGTACTGGGAAATGTCAGCATAGTCGAAGTATTGGAATGAGATAATGTTATGGCATCATCAGCTGAAAGCTCACATACAACATACCAATTTAGACCGCTAACAATTTTTCCTATAACATCATCACTAACAGTTTTGCTCTTTACATCGACAGAAAATGTGTCAACGGTAAGCTCTGTTACAGAATTATAATCATAGGATGATTCATATCCATCTGCAGAAGCTACAAAATATCCGCCAACATCGGTTGTAACAACATTGGTGTAGTTACATCCTTCGTTAATGTATCTTTGTGCTTGTGACTCTAACGCAGAAATTTGCTTATCAAAATTTGTGACGGCACCTGTAATAATCTGTCTTTGATTTATAGAATATATCAGACTGTCACCGGAGGACGAAATCTGCGAGGGAGCGTTGGAATTAACTGCATATATAAGATTCCTGAGGTTTAATTCAATTTGCTTATCTACCGCAGAAAAGTCTGTCTTAACATTCTCGTGTGAGGTGTTGAGACCTTTCAGAATCTCAATCTGACTATTAATCTCGTTAAGCTTGTTAAAGTTTAACGCATCAGTTTCGTTTGCAAAAACTAATGCTACCTCATCACCTGCAGGTACAATATCTCCGTCATTAACGGTATAATAGAGAACCTTGCTTCCGTTATAAGAAAGTAAAGTTTCGTTACGGACAATAAAGGAAGGCGTCGTGATAGTTTCGTTATAGGAATATCTCTTTGCAATCTCGGTGTCAATAACAGAAGATGTGTCTATATTGGCATTAACAAGAGCAAAAATAAAATATCCTACTAACGCAATGCATATTAAAGCGATTCCGATATTCTTTAAGTTAAAAACTTTTTTGTCAGTTTTTTTCATTAAAAACAAATCCTTTTTGAGTTAAATAATCAAGAACATCTAAATAGAAAATATCGTCTGTTTCATAGTCATCCTTATAAAACCATTTGATATCATCGTCTCTGTTAAACCACGTCAACTGTCTTTTTGCATATCGTCTTGTGGAGCGTTTTAAGGTTTCAATACATTCATCAAGAGATTTTTCACCTTCTAAATAAGGCAGAAGCTCCTTATAACCTATTGCTTGTTTAGAGGTGTTTCCCTGAGGCATTAGGTAAAAGTTCTGTGCTTCCTTCACAAGCCCTTTTTCAAGCATTAAATCCACACGAAGGTTAATTCTATCGTAAAGCTTTTGTCGATCTCTGAAGGTAAGGGCAATTTTCACGGGCTCATATAAAGAACCGTTTTGCTTAGACAGGCGATTTTGCTCTGACATTGTAATTCCTGTTGTGTAATATATCTCCAACGCTCTGATAATTCTCTTTGGATTACGCTCTATGGATAATTTTGAGGCGGTTTCGGAGTCGATAACGTCCAGTTCTTCAAGCAAAGCATCAAGCCCTTGAGCATCAAATTTATCCTGAAGTTCTGAGCGAAGCTTAAAATCTACCTCTCCCTCAGTAAATTGAATGCCGTTTAATAAACTATCTACGTAAAGACCTGTACCACCTGTGAGAATTGGAAGATTACCGCGTTTAACAATATCTCTGATAACATCGTCAGCATCCGAGATATAACGAGCAACGCTGTAAGGCTCTCCCACCTCAACGTAATCCATCAGATGATGAGGAATACCCATACGCTCGTCCATATCGGGCTTAGCGGTAGCAATATCCATACCCTTATATATCTGCATAGAATCAGCAGATACAATTTCACCGGACAGTTTTTTTGCCAAATGAATAGAAAGAGAGGTCTTGCCTGAAGCGGTAGGACCGACAATGGATAATATCTTTATTTTATTGTCTGACAAATGAATCACATCCTGCCAAACTGTTTTTCAATTTCTGATTTTTTGAGAACAATACACACAGGTCTTCCGTGAGGGCAATAACGAAGTGTCTCGTCTGATAGCATCTTTGATGCTAAATCCTTGAGCTCTATATCAGAACTAATATTACCGGCTTTAACTGCACATCTACAGGCAATATTGTGGAATATCCAGTCCATTTTTTCGCTACGGATATCCTTCTTGTTGTCAGCAATATAACCTGCCATCTCAATAACTGT
This sequence comes from uncultured Ruminococcus sp., assembly GCA_964600975.1. GTDB lineage: Bacteria > Bacillota > Clostridia > Oscillospirales > Acutalibacteraceae > Ruminococcoides. The sequence goes on along the minus strand of CAZRLC010000032.1, from coordinate 9,443 downwards.
ATCAGTAATATTCTCACCTATAATGTACTGAGGTGCACTTCTGACAAGCAAAGTGGGAAGTCCAAAATCCTCAACATCAAAACCGCACTCAGAAAACATATCAAGATTATCAACTGCAACAGTGTACACTGATTTATCAAGAGTTACAGTTTGGGGTACAAGAAGCATCTGACTAAAGGATTTTGCTTCCTTTTTAAGCTTCTCATATATGATTCTTTCATGAAGAGCGTGTTTATCAATGAGTATTAGCTCATTATCAACTTCAATAATTATGTAAGTACGGAAAGCTTCACCAATATACTTGAAGTCCGACTCAGAAGACACATTATCAATCAATGATTCAATCTCAGAACACTCTGAGGAATTAATATCAGAATCAGATGTTAAAGTTTTTTCAGAAGAATCCTCTGCCTCAGGCAAAACTGTAGTGGGCTCATCGTATAAAGAAATATCCTGTAATTTCTCAACATCTGATATATTTATTTGCTTTTGAGCAGACACGGAATTCTTACCGTCAGTGACAACATCTATTGTACCTAAATAAGCATCAATTTCCTCTCTGCTATCAGAAACACTTATACTTCTATCGTATAAAGGCTTAAATACAGGAGAAGAATCAAAGGTAACCGGTGTACCGGACGGCTTATCCTTAGGAACATATGGTGATACGGAGGCAGGTTGAGACACCGAACTGATTTTTGCACGTAAATCAAATTGAGCAAACGGATCAGGTTTCTTTATACCATCAATAGAGGAAAGAACCGCTTCTTTTCTTTTATCTCCTCGTAGAAGTGCAGATTTAATTGCATGATATACCGCATTGAACAGAGGTCTTTCGTTTACAAATCGAACCTCAATTTTTGCAGGATGAACATTAACATCCACCAAGGAGAACGACATAGATAAATTAAGAACACAAGAGAGAAATTTACCAACCATAACTGTGCCTTTTGCAGCTTCATCCACTGCAGCACTTGCAGTTCTGCTCTTAACAAATCTATTATTTACAAAGAAGGTCTGCATATTACGATTGGGTCTGGCTGCCTCAGGTCGGGATATAAATCCCTCAACCCTTATGCCGTCCAGTTCGTAATCCACTTCTATAAGAGAATTGGAAAACTCTCTGCCATATACAGAGTAAATTGCAGAACGAAGCTTTCCGTCACCTGAGGTTTTTAGCACCTGCTTTGAATCTCTGATAAAGGTAAGCGCTATCTCGGGATGAGAAAGAGCAATTCTATCCATTACCTGAGAAACTGCATTACCCTCTGCCACATCCTTTTTGAGAAACTTCTGTCTGGCAGGGATATTGTAAAACAGGTCACGGACAATAATAGTAGTACCAACGGGACAACCTGCATCTGTAAAAGAAACCTCTTCGCCGCCGTCGATACGATAGCTTGTACCAACCTCTTCTGTGTCAGCACAGGTAATAAGCTCTACTCTGGCTACTGCAGAAACAGATGCCAACGCCTCACCTCGAAAACCGAGAGTAGCTATGGAGTACAGGTCATCCTCATCAAGTACCTTACTCGTAGCGTGACGAAGAAAAGCATTGCGGATATCCTCTCGCATAATACCTGTTCCGTCATCGGTGACACGCATAAAGGTAGTTCCGCCATTTTTGATTTCAACTGTAACAGACTTTGCTCCTGCATCAATGGAGTTTTCTACCAACTCCTTGATAACAGAAGAGGGTCTTTCTACAACCTCACCCGCTGCAATAAGTTCAGCGACGTGTTTATCAAGAACATTTATCCTACCCATATGTGTCACCTCCTAATTTAATTTTATAATAAACTTTTCAGTTCATATAGCAAATTAATTGCTTCTATAGGTGTAAGTGTATCAATATCGGTTGCTCTAAGCTTGTCTGCTACAGAGCTGTCAGCCTTTGGCATAAGAGATAACTGCAAGTCATCCTCTGTCGGTACAGATATATTCTTAAGGCTTTCTCTGGCGGTATCGGGTGAAGTCAAAGTTAGCTCATTAAGGATTTCCTTAGCTCTCTTAATAATCCACTCAGGTACACCGGCAAGTTTGGCAACCTCAATACCATAGCTATCATCAGCGCCACCGGAAACAATCCTTCTGAGGAATGTGATTTCATCTCCACGCTTTTTGACAGCAATATTATAATTCTTTACACCTTCAATAAGTTCTTCTAAAACAGTCAACTCGTGATAATGAGTAGCAAACAAGGATTTAGCACCCAGCTTTTTCTTATCAGCTACATATTCAAGTACTGCTCTTGCAATACTCATGCCGTCATAGGTGGATGTACCTCTTCCTATTTCATCAAAAACAAGAAGGCTTCTTGATGTAGCGGATTTAACTATATTGGCTACCTCGCTCATTTCTACCATAAAGGTAGACTGTCCTGATGCAAGGTCATCGGAAGCGCCTACTCGGGTAAATACAGCATCAACGATACCTATATGGGCAGAATCACAAGGAACAAAGCTGCCTATCTGAGCCATAATGACAACAAGTGCAGTCTGTCGCATATATGTGGATTTACCTGCCATATTGGGACCTGTAATAATTGCGACTCGATTATCGTTATTATCAAGGTAAACATCGTTTGAGACAAATCTTGATGAATCAAGCAAGGTCTCAACAACAGGATGACGAGACGCCTTAAGATTGATGACTGAAGAAAGATCCACCTCAGGTCGAACATATCTGTTATCCGAGGCAACATTTGCAAGTGAACACAGAACATCAATCTGAGCTAATGCATCTGCAGTTTTTTCTATTCTCTTCAGGTTGTCGGCTACTTTAGTGCGAACTGCAGTGAACAGCTCATATTCAAGGGCCGCGGTTTTATCCTTGGCACCGAGAATACGGCCTTCAAGGTCTTTAAGTTCCTGAGTAATATATCTCTCACAATTTGTGAGGGTTTGTTTTCTGATATATGTATCGGGAACCATATTTTTATAGGAATTAGTTACTTCAATATAATATCCGAATACACGATTGTATCCCACTTTAAGCTTGGGGATACCTGTTGCTTCACGCTGAGATGCCTCAATCTCTGCCAGAAGAGATGTGGAATCAGTCATATCAACGCTGATTCTATCCAGCTCCTCGCAGTATCCATGCTTAATCATTCCGCCCTCACGTACTGTAAAGGGGGGCTCCTCCACAATGGCAGAGTCTATAATATTATGTATATCCTCAAGGGTATCTATATTTTGATACAAATCACGAAGATAAGGTGAAGCAGAATCCTTGAGCATAGCTTTAATCTGAGGCAAGGGCGAAATTGCAGTACACAGTGAACGAAGCTCTCTTGCGTTGGCAGAGCCGTATACAATTCTGGTCATAATACGCTGAATATCAAGTATTCCGCTAAGCACAGAGAAAAGTTCCAGACGCTTTACAGTATCATCCACAAGCTCCTGAACAGCAGACTGTCGCCTGATAATTGTTGCAACATTCATCAGAGGATTCTCAATCCAGTTGCGAAGAAGTCGCTTACCCATGGCAGTCTTGGTGTTATCCAAAACCCAAAGAAGAGAACCTTTTTTCTCCTTGGATATCATAGTCTGAGTCAGTTCAAGATTACGCCTTGTATTAAAATCAAGTCGCATAAACTGATTATCCTGATATAACTCTATATCGCTGATACGCTCAAGGCCTGTCATCTGAGTTTTGGTGAGATAGGATAAAAGTGTACCCAGTGAACATACAAGCTCAGTATTATTCTTTACAGCCTCACATCTGTCTGACGGAAACTGCTTATATAAGGAATCAAGACAATCAAGATAAGAGAAATCATCCTCGGAAATCTCCTCTATGCTACAGATAAGTCTGTCACGAATAAATTTAAGCATGTCGGACTTGAGCTTTCCAAAGCCTCCGAGCAAGATCTCGTGAGGGTTATAGCTGACAAGCTGATCTTTGAAGCTCTGAATACAATCCGTACCAGTAATTTCGGTAGCAAAAAGCTGACCTGTGGATACATCACAAAAACAAAGTCCGATATTTTTGTTCTGATAATAAGCACAACAGATATAGTTGTTTTTACTCTCGTCAAGCATTGTGGATTCTACCACAGTACCCGGAGTAATAACTCGAATAACATCACGGCGGACTAACCCCTTGGTTGCAGCAGGGTCTTCTGTCTGCTCACAAATGGCAACCTTATAGCCCTTAGCAACAAGCTTTGCTATATATCCCTCACAACTATGGAAAGGAACACCGCACATAGGTGCACGTTCTTCCTGTCCGCAATCTCTGCCTGTGAGAGTCAGGTCCAGTTCTCTTGATGCAATTTTTGCATCATCAAAAAACATCTCGTAAAAGTCGCCTAATCTGAAGAATAGGATGCTGTCCTTATTATGCTCTTTAATTTCAAAGTACTGTTTCATCATCGGAGACAGCTCCGCCATAATTACACTTCCTTATCCGTCATATCTGAGGGCACGAAAATCAATGACAACCGCCGCAAGAATCACAGCTGCCTGTACATGCATGGTAATCTGTGGTGTTGGGATCCTCGCCGTTAGCACTATTGCTGACAATAGCGAAAACTCTCTGCATAACACCATCAAATGCAGTCTTGGACTCGTTGAGCTTAATCATAGAAGGATTAACCATAATATCTGCATAAAGTGTACGCATCTTTGTGTTGAGCTCCTTGATAGCCTCTTCGTCACGGTCTGTAGCAGTTAATTTTTCATTAAGCTGAAGCTTAAAGAGATTGAATTCACCGATAAGAGCCTGTAATGCCTCATCCTCTTCTACAGCCTTGTTAGCCTCCATAAGAGCTACATAAGACTCTTCCTGCTGAATTTTTCTGCCAAGTTCTCTTGAAAGTTCAATAATATCCATTTTTATAAACTCCTTTAATTTTTATATTTATATAAACTCGCCACGGAGAATCCAGTTACGAGCTTCTGTAATTTTAACATTTTGGAATGTGCCGATTAAGGACTCATCCCCTTTTACCTCTACAATAATATTTCCTGATGTACGAGATGATAAGTAGCCGTTTTTCTCGTTAACCTCTTCAACAAGAACACGCTGGGTACTTCCTACCATATCTCGGCACCTGGAAGCTGCGATTTCCTCCTGAGTTTTGAGAAGCTCTGTAAACCAACGACCCTTCTCTTCCTCAGTTGCTACATCCTCCATTTCTGCAGCAGGTGTGCCCGGACGACGGGAATAAATAAAGGTGAATAACGAAGTAAATCCTACTTCCTTAATAAGCGATAGTGTCTCGCAGAAATCCTCGTAGGTTTCACCGGGGAAGCCGACAATGATATCACTTGTAAGAGAGATATCAGGTATCTTGGACTTGGCGTAGGCTATGATATCAAGATATTTTTCTCTTGTATATCTGCGGTTCATAAGCTTCAGTATCCTGCTGCTGCCGGACTGAAACGGCAGATGAAGATGTTTACTTATGTGCTTTGATGAATAAATAGTATCAATAAGCTCATGGGTGCAATCCTTAGGATGAGAAGTCATAAAGCGAAGAATGTAATCTCCGGGAATCTCGTCAATCCTTTTGAGTAGTTCTGCAAAGGTTATATCCTCGTCAAGACCCTTGCCGTAGGAGTTAACATTTTGTCCCAAAAGAGTTATTTCCTTGTATCCTGCTTCTATCATTGACTTTGCTTCGGCTATAATCTCGGCACTTGCTCTGGAACGCTCTCTGCCTCTTACATAAGGCACAATACAATATGTGCAGAAATTATCGCACCCATACATTATAGGAAGCCAACCCTTGAAGGTTTTGTCTCTCAAGGTAGGGATATCCTCGTATATGGTATTGTCCTCAGAAGTGTGAAAAGTTCTCTTGCCGTCAAGCAACACCTTATAAAGAAGCTCAGGAAACTTTGAGATTGAATGGGTTCCGAATACAAGGCTGACAAAAGGATAGCTCTTGTAGATTCGGTCAGCCACAGACTTCTGTTCCATCATACATCCGCATAAGGCTATGGTAACAGATGGATGTCGGCGTTTGATATTTTTTAGTGCACCTACATTACCGAACACTCTGTCCTCTGCATGTTCCCTTACAGCACATGTATTGAAAAGAATAAAATCTGCATCTTCAACAACCTCTGTGAACTCAAAACCTGCAAGATGTAACATACCTTTTATCTTTTCGCTATCTGCAACATTCTGTTGACAACCGTAGGTATGAATATACGCCATAGGCTTCCGAGAGCGTTTTCTGATATTCATTATTTCCCCAATAAGCGATATATACTCCATTCGCTCACGAGGTATTTCGTTATTCAAATACAAATTTGACAGGGCAGACTCCCCCAATGTTATATTATGATTAATATATCATACCACAGAGTATTGTCAAATTCAAGACTTAACAGCAATAAAAATACAATATATAGGACATTTTGTTTAGGTCATATACCAATAGTTGACATTATCCTACATTAGCATAAAATTCCGGAGTACTACCAACGATAACGGTTTCGGACAATTCATATTCGGTTATAACTGTTGTCTCATAGGATATAATCGGACAAGTAAGACTTACATCTGCCTCAACTCTCATAATTAATCTATGTATTGTCTGATTAATGCCTGATGAAGAAAATTCTGAGTTAATTGTTGATGTGGCACTGCCTCCGAGTGTTAAGGTTACAGAAATATCAGGACCCCAGGTTGACAGTAATACAATACCGGTAAAAGCACCTGCAGGAACAGATGCTTTTACAGTTGCATCCTGCCTGATTTTCTCTGTAATTCTTAAGGATAGTTCTGATTTAAGTTTATTTATTGCAAGGGTATCTGTTCTGAGAGTGCTTATACTCCCGTTTGTGTCTTTTTCTGCAATTATCAAATCCTCGAATGTAACCTGACATCCATCAAGCACATCACATACTGCCTTATCGATAGCATTCATAGCGTGGATTTCAAGCTCATTGTCAACAAGGTTATGTACCAAATCTCTTGCTTTGAACTCAAACAAGCAAAAGAACCCTACAGCTAATGTTAATAACACAATAAGTATTACGATAAAATTACGACGATACTTACGTCTACGTCTATATGACAACAAAAAAACACCCCCTGTGTATCATACACAAGAGGTGTTGTCCTTGATAATTATTAGGTTTAAGTAAATATTACTCCTCAGACTCGTGGCAGCAACAGTCATCACCACAGCAGCAGTCATCTGTCATAAGTTCGCTGAAGTCGAACTCAAGAATCTCGCCACACTCGGGACACTGTACCTCACCCTCAAGGAGAAGGTCCTCGTCAACACAGATTGTCTCCTCACAAGAAGGACATGTAACCTCGTAATAAACGCAATCACAATCGCAGTCGCAATCATCATCACAATCACAGCAGTCACAACAATCATCGTCATAGTCACAACAGTCACAGTCATCATAGAGGTCTTCCTCAACAAAAGAAAGGTCCTCGTCAATTTCGTCAACTACGTCTGCCATCTCATCATAAAGTTCCTCAAGGTCTGTAACGGATACAGCAATGTCCTCAAGAAGCTCTAACATAACCTTAATAACCTTAACCTCGTCCTTTGACTCATCAAGATTAAGACCATCAGCAAGACCGCGGATATAAGAAATTTTCTCAGTTAATGTCATAGTAATAACCTACCTCTCGATTATGCACGACCGATATACTCACCGGTACGAGTATCAATCTGAAGAAGCTCACCCTCTTCAATAAAGAGAGGAACTTTAATCTCAGCGCCTGTTTCAAGTGTTGCGGGTTTAAGTGCGTTTGTAGCAGTGTTACCAGCAAAGCCGGGGTCAGTCTGAGCAACAACAAGCTCAACAAAGTTGGGAGGCTCTACGCCAAAAACATTGCCCTTGTAAGAAAGAACCTTACAAACCATATTCTCCTTAACAAACTTGAAGTTGTCACCAAGGATACTCTTGTTGATGGGAACCTGCTCCCATGTCTCTGTATCCATAAAGTAGTAGAGGTCGCCATCGTTGTAGCTATACTCCATATCTTTTCTCTCAATAAAAGCTGTGGGATACTTATCGTTGGGGTTGAAAGTCTTTTCAACAACGGAACCTGTGATAACGTTTCTTATCTTGGTTCTAACGAAAGCAGCACCTTTACCGGGCTTAACATGCTGGAACTCAACAATTGAAACAACCTGTCCGTCCATCTCAAATGTTACGCCGTTTCTAAAATCGCCTGCAGATATCATAAATGATTCCTCCAAAATAATAGATTATACGGTTAAACCGCAAATTTCCTTAAATATTATACATAAAACACCAATATATTGTCAAGAGCATTATAGAATAATTAATTCTTTTGGCATTGTTGCAAAGCTCTCGAAACCGTTAGCGGTTACTAAAACTGTATCCTCAATACGGACGCCGAATTTTTCAGGAAGATAAATTCCGGGTTCAACGGTAACAGTCATATTCTCTTTGAGTATATTTTCCGAACGAGGTGATGCATAGGGTGCTTCGTGAATCTCGAGACCTACGCCGTGACCTGTGGAATGTCCGAAATATTCACCGTATCCTGCCTGAGTAATTATATCACGGGCAGCCTTATCCACATCAGCTCCGGAAACACCTGCTTTTACAGCTTTAAGTCCTTCGTAATGAGCATTCAGTACGGTATTATATATTTCCTTCATTTCGTCTGTAACAGAGCCTACAGCAACAGTACGGGTCATATCGCTATGATAACCCTCATATACGGCACCAATATCAAAGGTTACAAAATCACCCTTTCTGACAATATTGTCAGAAGGTACACCATGTGGAAGCGATGTTTTCTTTCCTGCAATAGTTATAAGGTCAAAGGCTACACGTTGAGCCCCGTTCATCTTCATTAAGAATTCAAGTCGGGCAGCTATCTCTTTCTCTGTAACGCCTTCCTTTACAAAGTTCAGAACTTCAAGGTAAGCCTTCTCGGCAATCTTTTGAGCAGATCTTAATTTTTCAATTTCATCCGGAGTTTTAACAAGTCTGCTTTCCCCTATTACTTTGGATAAATCTGAGCCTTTCACTACTTCTGCATTTAACTTATTACAGAGGTTACTGTAAAAAGAAAGTGTAACAGATAAATCCTCTAAAAGCACAGCTTTCACAGAATGTTTTGAAATTAAATCATTCACAGAGTCCAGAGCATTACTGAAAACTATAATCTCAAAATCCTTGACTGTGTTCTTAACAGACTCAGCATAACGGAAATCCACAAGAAAATAGTTTGTGTCGCCGGTAAGGAAAACATAACCCTCTGAATGAGCAAAGCCTGTAAGGTAGGTTATACTTACATCAGAGGAAACAAGCGCTGCCTCTCCATCACATAAAATTTTAGTAATATTATTAACTCTATCTATAAAAACAGACATATAAACAACTCCTGTACAAAATGAAAAGGCGGACAGTACAAAGCTGTCCGCCTTAGAGATTACCTATACTTGCGCTTGCGAGCTGCTTCGGATTTCTTCTTACGCTTTA
>CAZRLC010000031.1:13402-20078 GCA_964600975.1 uncultured Ruminococcus sp. | reverse complement strand
CCCTTGCCGTAGAACACTACATCGCCTGTGCAGTCGCCGCGAACCATAATGCCGTTGAATACATCGTTTATGTTTGCAAGTTGGCTTGTGCAGGGAACAAACATAGGTGCAACCACCATATCCATCATACCGTCGGGCAGAAGCTTACATTTGCCGATAAGCTTTATTACACCGCCCCAGATTGAAGCGTATTCTACGTCTTCAAGGGATATTTTTGTGATGCCTTCTGTATGTACGTTATCGGGATAAACGTGTTTGCCGTAGGCAAGAGATGCAAGTATACAAATCTTGCGACAGGCATCGTGTCCCTCAACGTCCGCCTCGGGATTACGCTCGGCATAGCCCAGATCCTGAGCCAGTTTGAGAGCATCCTCGAAGGGCATATTTTCGTTAATCATCTTTGTGAGGATGAAGTTTGTGGTACCGTTGAGTATACCTGCAATCTCATCCACCATATTTGCAACGAGGCATTGATTTATAGGACGGAGAATGGGAATACCGCCGCCAACACTTGCCTCGAAGAGGTAGTTTGCGTTGTTGTCCTTGGCAATCTGAAGAAGCTCTGCGCCATGACGGGCTACAAGCTCCTTGTTGCTTGTTACCACGCTTTTGCCCATAGAAAGGCAACGCTTGGTAAACTCATAGGCAGGGTTAATTCCGCCCATAGTCTCGATTACTACTCTTACTTCTCTGTCGTTTGCGATAACCTCAAAGTCCTTTGTGAATCTGTCGCTATAAGGACTTTGAGGGAAGTCTCTCAAATCAAGGATGTGTTTGAGATAGATTTCTTCGCCGATAGAGGAGAAGAGCTTCTGTTTATGGGTTTTGAGTATTTCGGCTACGCCTGAGCCCACAACTCCGTGACCCATCAATGCTACTGATATCATGTTGTAAACCCCTTTGTATAGCATTACGCATTATTTATTATAGTCAGGCTGGGGGATTAGTGCTCCTGCAGTCTGTGAAAAACGAAAGTATAAGATTATTCAGAATCCTGTGCATCGAGAGTATCCTCTGTCTCTGCAGGGTCTGTCTGTGTATTTGAGGAGGGAATTTCAAATTCAATGTGGACTGTGGAGGGTACGGATTCCTCTGTGGTGGTTTCCTCGGTGGAGGTGGTATCCTCTTCGTCATCGTCGGTACCTGCACCGCCCTTACCTATATTGGGTCCCGAGTGAGAAGTACACTCAGAGGGCTGATAGGTTTTGGAGAACCAACCCATTGCAGTTTCTGTACAGTCTTCACTTGCCAGTTTGCCTGTATGGGTACAATACTCCAACTCTTCTATATTGTCCGAAAGGTCAAATTCCTTGTATTCTTTGTCCTCAAGATACTGGGACATAACCTTAGAGAAGGTTTTTGCAGCAACAGCAGTACCGGGTGAATAAATGCGGTGAGGATCGTCGAAGCCTGTCCAGATTGCCAGAGTGGCGTAGGGAGAGCCTCCGCAGAACCAGCTGTCTTTATCGTCGTTGGTGGTACCTGTTTTACCTGCAATTTCCCAACCTGTTACTCTTGCATTCCAGGCGGTGGTGTGAGCACAGTTGTTGACATTGTAGTTGAGGAGTCTGTTCATAATAGAAGCAGTCTCGGCACTGTATGCCTGAATAGGAATATTGTTGCGGTTGTCAATTATAATCTTGTCATTACGGTCAGTAACATAGTAGTAGGTGTAGGGTTCGTAGTGCATACCGCCGTTGCCGATATAGGTGTAAGCAGCTGCCATCTCGCGAACTGTAACACCGCCGTTCATACCGCCCATAGAGAAAGCGGCTGTGTTGTATTTGTCTTCCTCTTCGTTGAGGTGCTCAAAGCCAAGGTAAGAGGTGCCGTGGGAATAAGCAGCAGCAGGACCGCCGATTGTGATAACTGTATTGGCGGCACAACAGTTTGAGGACCATTCAATAGCATCCACAAGGAACAAGCCGTACTTGTGATTGTAATTGTACCAGTTGTTGGGGCCATTGGTGCCGTCTGCATAAACCCAGCTTTCCAGAGCCTGGTCGGATACGACTGAAGACCAATGGAGCTGACGGTTATCTACTGCTTTTGCATAGGCTACCACAGGCTTAATGGATGAGCCGGGCTGAAGCACTGACATTGTAGCACGGTCAAAGACCAGATTGCCATCTTTGGTGTTGGAGGAGCCTACTGTGGCAATAACTCTGCCTGTATAGTCCATAAGGGTCATAGCAATCTCCAGGTCGGGATTGCTGGTTTTGTCAATGGACAGGGCTTCTTTTTCAATCATCTTCTGTGCGTCTACATCCATTGCACAGTAGATTTTAAGTCCTTCGCTGTAAATCTTATCCATAGCGGCAGAGGTGCTGATATTGTAATACTCTGCCAAATCCTCGCTCAGATCGTATACCAGTTCGTCAAAATACCAGTTCTGAACATTAATAGGAGTTGCATCTTCTTCCTCGGTATCTGAGGAGTAGTCGCGGAAGGTCATATTCTCTGACTCTACCATTGCGGCTTCGTATTCTTCGTCGGTGATTTTGCCCAGATTGTGCATTGCATAGAGCACATCCTCACGACGGAGGTAGTTGTTTTCGGGATAAACCAGCGGGTCCCATTTAGAGGGGTTCTGGGTGATACCTGCTATGGCGGCACACTCGGCTATAGAGCAGTCGGAGATATCCTTGCCAAAATATCTTTGAGCTGCAGCCTGTACGCCCTGACAGCTTCCGCCGAAGTTTACTACATTCAGGTACGCCTCAATGATTTCGTCCTTGGTGTATTCTTTTTCAACCTTCAAGGCTTTGATAATCTCGCGGATTTTACGGTTGATGCTGACCTCGTCATCCTCGGTCAGGTTTTTGATAAGCTGTTGGGTAAGGGTAGATGCACCGAAGGAGTCGTCACCACCTGCTAAATTAAGCATAGCTTCGCCTGTTCGCAACCAGTCTACACCGTTATGGTCGTAGAAACGCTTATCCTCAATAGAGACAATGGCGTCCACCATTGCCTTGGGCATCTCGTTATAGTCTACCCACACACGATTTTCTGTGCCGTAGAGAGTTTCGTATTCATAGAACTCACCGGTCTCTTCGTCCTGTACATATACGAAGCTGGACAGATTGAGGCTTCTGGCATCAAGGTCAATACCCGATGGCTGAGCCGCCAACTCCATAAGATAGAAAAATACGTTAAAGCAGACGATTACACCGGCAACAAACAACACCAGCAGCAGGGTAAGGAGAACCTTAAGCAGTGCGGAGAGAACACCTTTTACCACTTCGGGTGTATTGTTTTTTGTTTCGCCTTTGTCTTTGTAATTACTGATATCGGTTTTACGCATATAAACATCCTCCTTGCTTTTTTTAGAAAGGGAACATTTCACCTGCGGGATTAAAGATGATTATTGATACATACAAAGAGTAACATTAATCAAAATTAATAGTACCGCTAATTATATAAATACACTGTTATTATATCACCAATTCCACTGAAATTAAAGTTTTTTTATTATAAATTAATATTTTCTTATAATATGTCAGTATGTACTGTGAATACGGCAGGTTTTTTGTGGAAGAATAACATTGAGAACAGAAATTTCAGCGTGTTAAAGACAGGGGCTGTTAAAAATATGAATTTACAAAAGTTGTGGAAAAGGATGTTTTTTGTAACCTCGGTAATAGTTATAGCTTGTGTTATTGCTTCCTCTGTGATAACGGTTATGACCACAAATACATCTGATGTCAGCATTGATACAGAAGAGCCTACACAGAGCGAAAGAGTGTATGTTCTTACCTCCTATGAGGACAGAATCGTGGCATATATCAAGGGTGCAGAGAGACCTTTCATTGAAACTACAACGGCGGTGTCATCCCTGCCCCGAGATGAACAAAAGAAGATAAAAGCGGGTATAGAATTTTACTCAGAGCAAGAGCTTCGGGATGCCCTTAACGAATATTGCAGTTAAGCTCTGCGGATGTTGGTTTAGCAATTTTATATATCCCCAATTTTTTACTGAAACTCTAATTTTTACTTATTATATCAAGGGGAGTTTATCGCATAATAATATTGCGGCGAAGATAAGTAGCCGAAAACAAAGTTTTTTATAAGTCTAAAGAAAAGGAGAAGAAACTTATGTCTAAGAACAATATCGTAGTTCCCGAGGCAAAGGACGCTCTTGAGCGCTTCAAGATGGAAGCAGCTGCAGAAGTTGGCGTAAACCTTAAGCAGGGCTACAACGGTGACCTCACATCTCGTCAGGCAGGTTCTGTCGGCGGCCAGATGGTTAAGAAGATGATTGAGTCTTACGAAAAAGGCTTAAAGTAATTTATCGGTATATATTTATTATTTTTTTGGGAATATATAAGGATAAGTTAAATAAAAAGACCGCCGATGTATTTCATCGGCGGTTGATTTTATACTGTGTTATTAATAGCCTGTCTGTGCCTCCAGAGTTTCGTCGTTGTCAATCCATTCCTCTACATATAAGGCGGTAAACTTTTCCTTGGAGTTACGGATAACAACACGGGCAATACCTGCGTTGATTATCATTCTTTTACACAGAGCACAGGCACTGGCGTTTTCAACATAAGTACCTGTAACGGCATCCTTGCCAACAAGATAGAGAGTAGCGCCTATCATACGCTCACGGGAAGCGTGAATGATAGCATTCTGCTCAGCGTGAACACTACGGCAAAGCTCGTACCTCTCTCCTCTGGGAACGTTGTACTTTTCTCTTACGCAATGACCCAGGTCGATGCAGTTCTTTCTGCCTCGGGGAGCACCCACGTAGCCTGTGGACACAATCTGGTCGTTGTTAACGATAATAGCACCAAAATTACGGCGGAGACAGGTGCCTCGCTCCAGAACGGTCTCGGCAATGTCGAGATAGTAATTTTCCTTATCTATGCGTACCATATGTAATCCTCCTGATTTTTAGAGTTTGTGATGATATCATATTTACACTTCTATAATGATATATTTATAGAGTATTGTCAAGGTTAAATTTTGTGTGTTAGCTTATTCCGATAATTCTTTGAGACATTGTTTGCAGATGCATTTGCCTTTGTACTCAAAAAGCTCGTCCTCTGAGTTACAGAATACACAGGATGAATGATACTTGCGCATAATAATCTGATTATCCTCAGTGAAGAGTTCAAGACAAGCGTCACGCTCCAGTTCCATAGCACGGCGGATTTTGACGGGAATGACAATTCGTCCCAGATTGTCGACTCTCACCAGATAACCTGCTGCTTTCATAGAATCGCTCCTTTCTTATATTAATTTACACGAATATTCTACCAAAAAATACCAAAAGTGTCAATACACGACTTGAGAAAACAAGGCTTTATTTTATTTGATAAAATTCGACAAAGGGTGACTATGTATGATGAATTATATATGGGCAGGGATGATAATACTCAGTCTGGTATTCTCGCTGATAACAGGCTCAGGTGCAGAGCTTTCTCAGGCTGTGGTAGAGGGTGCCGACGAGGCGGTTGGACTGCTGCTGGGAATAGTGGGAATAATGTGCTTTTGGTCGGGGCTTATGGAGATAGCAAAGCGAAGCGGAATATGTGATTTACTGGCAAAATTTTTCTCTCCTGTGCTGAGATTTCTTTTTCCCCATATAGACAGCACCTCTCCTGCTATGAAATACATAAGCCTTAACATAAGTGCAAATCTGTTGGGGCTTGGCAATGCAGCAACACCCTTTGGGCTTAAGGCTATGGAGGAGCTTCAGAGGATAAACCCCATAAGGGACAGAGCCTCTGACAGTATGCTTTTGTTTGTGGTGATGAATACCGCATCTATACAGCTGATACCTACAACAATTTCTGCCTACAGGGCAAACTACGGAAGCGTGACCCCCTTTGATATACTGCCCTGTGTGTGGATATCCTCGGTGTGTGCCTTAGGGGTCGGTATAACGGTGGCAAAGGTGTTATCCTGTAAAGGGAAATGGGAGGAGAGATAGTATAGTGGCATGGATTGTACCTGTAATAATTGTTGTGTTCATAGTGTTTGGACTTGTGAAGAGGGTCGGGGTATTCGACGCCTTTTTGTGTGGTGCCAGGGAAGGATTACATACTGCCTATAACATAGCTCCCACCCTCATAGGGCTTATTACGGCGGTGACTATGCTTAAGTCAAGCGGTGCTGTGGATATGCTGACAGAGATTATAACTCCTGTGGCAAGTAAGTTGGGCTTCCCTGCAGAGATTATACCCGTGGCATTGCTGAGACCTGTGTCCGGTAGTGGCTCTACTGCTTTGATTGTAAACATATTCGATACCTTGGGACCCGATAGCTTTGCAGGAAGAATAGTGTCGGTTATGGCAGGGTCCACAGAGACTACCTTTTACGCCATAGCTGTGTATTACGGAGCAGTAGGGGTAAAGAAAACCCGCCACACCCTTTTTGCGGGACTTGCGGCGGATTTTACGGCGGTGGTGTTTTCGGTACTAACAGTCAGGCACTTTTATTCATAAAAACAGGCATAGCAAAAGCCACTCATTTTTCAGAGTGGCTTTTGTGATTAAAAGTATAATTTTTATATAATAATTATCCTACTGCGTCGGATATATATATGTCGAGACTGCCCTCAACTACATAGTCGGGGTTGGCTGTGTCACGGACGTATACGATGAGGTCGTGTTTACCGACACCTAAAAGGGCATTCAAATTGCGGTCTTCAATATACAGCTGATTGTTT
>CAZRLC010000031.1:0-13302 GCA_964600975.1 uncultured Ruminococcus sp. | reverse complement strand
AAGAAGCATATCGGTGGGCTTGTGCTTTGTCCATACATATTCAGGATATGAAAATTCTAAGTCTTAAATAATAAGCCAAATCAGCGTAGGCGCAGTACCTTGTTAATAAACGCCTTGCCGTTAAAGGGGATGAGGGGATAAAGGTAGCTTTTTCCTGATACGGTCTTGTTAGTGAGAAGTAGTACCGCAGTGAAGATTACACCTGCAATAAATCCCCACAGGTTAAACAGTACCGTCAGAATTAAAAGCATAATTCGGATGAACTTGACACAGTAGCCCAGCTCATAGTTAGGCTGTGAAAATCCTGCGATGGTAACGAATGCCATATAGAGGATTGCCTCTGTTGAGAACCAGCCTACGTCTATAGTGAACTCAGAAAGGGCGATAGCACCTATGATACCCATTGTACCCGACAGGCTTGTGGGGGTGTTGAGGGATGCAAGTCTCAGTCCGTCTATGGCAAGTTCAAGGATTATAAGCTGCCAGAATATAGGCACATTAAACTGTTCGGTAGTAATTATAAACTTGAACATCTCCGGTACAAAGTCGGGGTTTTGCTGCATTAAAAGCCACACGGGAGTAATGAACACAGAGGCAAGTACAATGAGAAACCTTGCCAGTCGCAGGTAAGAGCCTGTAAAGGGCGGGAAGTAGTAGTCGTCGGCTTCTTCGGTGATATCAAAAATAGATGTGGGAAGAATGAGCGCCGAGGGGGAGTTATCCACAAGGATGATTATGTTGCCCTTAATGGCGTTGGCGGCGGCTGAGTCGGGACGCTCGGTGTACTTTATCTTCGGAAAAGGATTCAGCCATTTCTTGGGGTAAATAGCCTCCACCAGACTTTGCTGATTCATAGCAAGGGAGTCCACCTTGACGCTTTCTATCCGCTTTGTAATGGCGTCAAGGAGCTTGTGGTCAACCTTGTCCTCCATATAGCACAGCACCACGTCGGACTTTGAGGTGCGGCTGACAGAGAAGGGCTTTACCGTAAAGTTTACGTCACGGATTCGTCGCCTCATAAGGGCAATGTTGCTGATGATTGTTTCTACAAAGCCGTCCTTACTGCCTCGCATAACCTTGTCGTCATCAGGCTCCGAGGTTTGCCTTTGGGGGTAGGTACGGGTATCCATCAGGATAACCTTGTCGAAGCCCTCTATCACCAGTGCCGAGATACCGCTTAGAATATTAAGTGTTATGGTGTCAGTGTCGGTTTCGGTGTTGACCTCAATGTATGGTACGCAGTTTTTGGCGAAGGTGTCTGCATCTTCAAAGAAATTTTCGTCTTTAATTCCGTAAAAGAAAATCATCATCTTGCCCATGATAGTGTCCTTCACCAGTCCGTCAATGGAGTAGATTCGGGCTTTTCGGTTGCAGATTTCGATGTCACGGCGGATGATGTCGAAGCTCTCCTCAGCCCTCAGTAGCTTGTCCAGAAGCTCTGTGTTATGTTGATAGGATTTATTTAGCATATATTTCACCCTTGGATATTTTACCCTGTTGTTCCAAAGTTATACACCTGAGATTTTTCTTTTTATGTTTGTAATAAAAATATGGGTTTTTTGAGAAATTGCATGAAAATATGCAATTTTTTCTTTTTTTGGGGGGTTAAATGTAGAGCCTGTATGGAGGTTTTCGGTCCCAAAATAAGGTTTTGGGGTCGTACTTCCAAAGAGAATTTAAGGAGGAGTTATATGAGTAGAAAAAGACTTACAGCCAGGGAACTCAGTTTCTGCGGACATTATATATGCTGCGGAAACGGTACGGAGGCGGCAACCCGTGCAGGGTACAAAAAATATCCTGCGAAACACGCACAGGAGCTTCTGAGCAGAGAGGATATATCCTGCGAGATAGAGCGACTGTGTGAGCTGAGAACGTCACGTTTGTCACAGCTGTCCCGAGTGGGCTACGAGCGACTTGCCTTTGGCAGTATTGCCGATGCGGTATCGCTTCTTTATATGGACAGTCCCTCGGCAAAGGAGCTGGAGAAAATGGATTTATTTTCTGTAGCAGAAATAAGACGTCCCAAGGACGGCTCTATGGAAATTAAGTTTTTTGACAGGTTAAAAGCCCTGGAAAAGCTCTCTGAAAAAAGCGAAGGCGAGGGAGGGGCTGCTCCCTTTTATGAAGCTATTCTCAGAGGTGCCGAGGCTTTGACTGAAAGTAAGTCTTCGAGGGATATCTATGAGGATTAAGCCTTTTTCAGAAAAACAACTCCTTGCTCTTACATGGTGGTCACAGGGGTCAAAGTATAAGGATTGTGATGCGGTTATATGCGACGGTGCAGTAAGGTCGGGAAAGACCTTCTGCATGGGCTTGTCCTTTATATTCTGGGCATTCTCAAAATTCAGGGATTCAAGCTTTGCCATATGCTCGAAAACAATACGTTCTGTCAGACGAAATGTGACGACACCCATACTGCCTGTACTCAAAGAACTGGGCTTTCAGGTGAAGGAAAATATCTCGTCCAACTTCCTGCAAATCCGCCTGGGAAAGATAGAAAACAAATTCTATCTTTTCGGCGGAAAGGACGAGTCCTCACAGTCGCTGATTCAAGGTATGACCTTGTCGGGGGTACTGCTTGATGAGGTGGCATTGATGCCTCGTTCCTTTGTGGAGCAGTCTCTTGCCCGATGTTCGGTTTCGGGCTCTACATTCTGGTTTAACTGTAACCCCGAGCATCCTGCTCATTGGTTCTATAAGGAGTGGATAAAAAAGGCAAAGGATAAAAACGCTTTGTATATTCACTTTCTTATGGATGACAACCCCTCTCTGACAAAAGAAATCAGAGAGAGGTATGAGAATATGTACTCGGGAAGCTTTTACCGCAGGTTTGTAAAGGGAGAGTGGAGTGCCACCCATGGCGCTGTGTATCCCTTTATGGACAAGGCAGAGGCTTTTTGGGAGGTGCCGAAGGGAAGCTTTGAGGAATACGCCGTGTCCTGTGATTACGGTACGGTGAATCCTGCTTCTTTCGGACTTTGGGGCAGACAGTCACAGGTGTGGTACAGAATAGATGAGTATTATTACAATTCTCGTCAGCAAGGTTTGCAGCGTACCGACGAGGAACACTACGAGGCACTTTGTACTCTTGTGGGAAACCGTGAGGTAAGTGCGGTAGTAGTGGACCCCTCCGCTGCAAGTTTCATCCAGGTAATAAAACGACACGGACGGTTTCAGGTTATTCCTGCTGAGAATTCTGTAGTGGATGGTATTCGGCGTGTATCTTCTGCTCTGAAGGAAGGCAGAATTCGCATCTGCAGCTGCTGTGAGGACTCGGTAAGGGAGTTTTCGCTTTATCGATGGGATGACAAAGAGGGTGCCGAGGCACCTGTTAAGGAAAACGACCACGCCATGGACGATATAAGATATTTCGTCACAACAATTTTAGAGGAAGGCGGAGAGGACTTTGTGGTTTTCGCCGCCGACAGGAGGAAAAACTGTGAAGTTATTTTCTAAGAAAAACAAAACACAGCCGACTCCCGTGCAGACTGCACCCAAGGCATTTGCAGGAGTACACCCTTTCTCTGATATAAACAGATATTCCCTTAAAAATACAGCGGAGCTTTCTTTATATTCTTCCTTAAGAGAGGCGATTCCTCTTATTGACGGAGCAATAAACAAGATTGTAAGACTTGTGGGAGATTTTGAGGTTAAGGCTGAGGACAGCAGATTTCAGTTGCCTTTGGACAGATTTCTGCACAGTGTAAGGGTGACTCCCTGCAACACAGGGCTTAAGTCCTTTATCTATGCTTATCTTGACCAGCTTCTGACCTACGGCACCGCTGTGGGTGAGATAGTGCCCTACAGGGACTTGTCCGGAGTGGGGGCACTTTACAATACTTCGCTTCGGGATGTATCTGTGGTACAGGGCGACAATCCTCTGGAGATGCTGGTGGTAAGTCGGGACACACCCTACGAGGTGTTTCCCTCGCAGGAGATGATACTTTGTTCTCTTCTGGACCCCACTCCCGGTACCGTGCAGGGTAAATCCCTGCTGAAGGGTTTGCCCTTTGTCAGCTCTGTATTGCTCAGAATCTTCGGTGCAATCGGAAACAACTGGGAAAGAGCAGGTAACATCAGATATGCCGTTACCTACAAGCCTCAGGACGGCTCCTCTGTCAATGCCCGACAGAGGGCTAAGGATATAGCCGAGGAATGGAGCAAGGCTATGAGAGATGACTCCAGAGTATGCGATTTCGTAGCGGTAGGTGATGTGTCCATTAAGGTTATCGGAGCAGACGGTCAGGTGCTGGACTGCGATGTGCCTATAAAACACATTCTGGAGCAGATTGTATCAAAGCTGAGCATACCGCCCTTTTTACTGGGGCTTTCCTGGTCAAGTACCGAGCGTATGAGCTCTGTTCAGGCAGATATCCTCACCAGTGAGCTGGAGTATTACAGGTCTATTCTTGACCCTGTAATCAGGAGAATCTGCAAGACACAGCTCAGATTTCTGGGCTCGGATTCGGAGGTTGACATTATCTGGAGCAACATCTTACTTCAGGATGAGGTGGAACTTGCTGAGGCAAGGCTCAAAAATGCTCAGGCACAGCAGATTGAAAGCAGTATGGAGGTGACAGTGTGAGAACAGGCGAAATTATGAAGAGCGTCAGCAGTACACCTACAGAAGAGGAGCTTCTCCTCATTAATAAATATACCCGCAGACCCTTTGAGGCAGGGGAGGTTTATGTTTTTTCTGTGGTGTTGTGCGATAACGATGTAGACAGAGATTTCGAACGATTTACGGTGGAATCCCTTTTCCAGCTTGAAAAACTCTTTGTGGGCAAGACAGGAATCTGTGATCACAGTCCTAAAGCGGAAAACCAATGTGCGAGAATATATTCCTGTAATGTAGAGGCAGTAGAGGGCAGAAAAACCGCTACGGGGGATGACTATTTCCGCTTGGTTGCCAAGGCGTATATGCCCAGGTGTGAGAGCAACGAAAATATTATCACACAGGTGGAAAGCGGTATCCGTAAAGAGGTCAGCATCGGGTGTGCCTCTCATAAGGCGGTGTGCTCGGTGTGTTCTTCCGAAAGAGGTCACACACCCTGCGGTCACAGAGCAGGTGAGGTTTACGGCGGTAAGCTCTGCTACTACGAGCTGCAGGATATAGCCGATGCTTACGAGTGGAGCTTTGTTGCTGTTCCTGCACAGAGAGAGGCAGGAGTTATCAAAAATTACCAGTCAGATAATAAGGAGATTTCGGATATGAACGGAATAATCAAGACTCTCGATTCCGGAGAGAGCGTTACCCTTTGTGTGGAGGATGCCAAGAGACTCTATGAGTACATAGAGAACCTAACAGAAAAAGCCTACCAAGGGGATATATACAGACAGGAGCTGACAAGTGAGGTGCTGAGAATGTCCGCACTTTGTGAGCCTATGATTTCAACAAGTGCTATGGAAAACGCCCTCAAGGGTCTGAGCATTAATGAGCTGAAGGAGTTTGCAAAATCCTTCGGTCACAGAGCACAGGAGAAAATCTGTGCCAAACCCAACACAGCACCCAAGAAATCAACAGATATCCCTGAGGGTAACAGAGATTTTAAGATTTAACGGAGGTAAAAAATATGAATATCAGTTTTATGGGCTTCGGCGAAAATACAGTAACCTTTCAGGCAGAGGACACACTTACCGCAGGTGTGCCTGTGAAGATTACCGCCCAGGGTACGGCTGCACCCTGTGAACAGGGCGACAAAATCTGCGGTATGGCACTGAGTGTCAGAGACGGCTACGCAGCAATCCAGCTTAAAGGCTATGCTGAGTTTGACTGTGACGAGGCTATTGACTGCGGCTACCAGTACATTTCTGCAGGTGCAGAGGGTACTGTTCAGCAGGACAATAGCGGTAAGGAAATGCTTGTTGTTGCCTCATCCGATGGCACAGCGGGTATTATTCTTTAATCAAAAAGGAGAGATGATAATATGGCATTTTACGAAAATATTTCCCTGGAGAAGGGTATGTATTCCTCAAGCACAAAGAGTATGACAGATGTACTGGAGGAGTTGGACCCCTCTGCAAATTATGTAGGTACAGACCTTGAGGGACTGGATGCTTTTTCACGTCAGCTCAAGCGTTTTGACATCAGAGTAAGCGGTCAAAAATCTGACCCTGTGGAGAAGTTCTTCCAGACAACAGACTCTGCGGCACTTTTCCCCGAGTATGTCAGCCGTGCGGTAAGACAGGGTATGGAAGAGGCAGATGTGCTTTCTGACATTATTGCTACAAAAACCTCTATTGCAGGTATGGACTACAGAAGCATCACATCTACTCCTACAGACGATGAAAAATCTCTTGTAAAGGTTGCAGAGGGTGCATATATTCCTCAGACAAAGGTGTCTACTCAGGAGAACCTGGTGAAGCTTCACAAGAGAGGCAGAATGCTGGTTTCTTCTTATGAGGCTCTGAGATTCCAGAGACTTGACCTGTTTACTGTAACTCTAAAGCAGATTGGTGCATATATTGCCAGAGCACAGCTTAAGGATGCAATTGACGTACTCATCGGCGGTGACGGTAACTCTAATCCCTGTGAGGGCATTACTGCAGTAAACACAGGTGAGCTTTCCTACAGCGACCTTGTGGCTCTTTGGACCAAGCTTTCACCCTACAATATGACTACGGTCATTGCTTCTACAGATGCAGTGAGTAAGCTTCTTTCCATTACCGAATTTAAGGACAGCATTGCAGGTCAGACCTTCCACGGTACAGGCTCTATGGTGACACCTTTAGGTGCAAAGCTTATTCACACAGGCGCAATGGAGTCAGGCACAATAATCGGTATCGACAAGAACTTTGCCCTTGAAATGGTACAGGCAGGTGAGATTATCACCGATTATGATAAGCTCATCGACCGTCAGCTTGAACGTGCAACAATAAGCAGTATTGCAGGTTTTGCAAAAATCTTCACAGGTGCCGGTGTAAAGCTTAACTACTGATAAGAGGTGACAGACTTGAGACTTAACGAAGTAATTAACAGATTTACCCTTGTCTCGGGTCTTGAGGATACAGAGGTTTCCAAGTGGACTGTGCTGTGTTCTGATGCTATGCAGGAGCTGAGTGCTCAGCTCCTGCCCGATGCCGAGAAAAAAGAGGGTAATTCCCTGAGGCTTTCTAATTGTGCGGGAGTACTGGCTTACTATAAGTATTGCCTGTATAATACCGCCGACAGAGTACGCTCTTTTACTGCCGGAAGTGTCAGCGTCAATATTGACGATAACACTCTGGAACGGGCAAGGCTTATGTGGGAACAAGAGCGTAAAGCGGTGGCGGATTTACTCATAAGTGAGGATGGATTTTGCTTTCGAGGGGTGAGGGTATGAGTGTGTTTGAGACAGTTACACCCTTGATTAATCGCTTTGGGGAGGACATAGAGCTTGAGTGCGGCGGTAAGGTTACCTACAGCAAGGCGATTATTCAGCCTATGCTTTACAAGAACAAGATGTATCTCGGCGGTGATATAACCGATGCAGGTTGGTTTGACGGTGGTCATTATCAGATGATTGCACCGTCTGATATTGCTATCACGGACTATCGCAACACCATTGTTTCCTCTCGCGGAAGTCGCTTTACCATAAAGCGTAGCGAGGTAGTTACTGCAGACAACACCGACCTGTACATATGGGCGGTGCTGACACCATACACACCGCCTGTGGAGGATGATTACGATGATACCTATTGATATTCTTGATAGCCTTGTGAAAGCCTTAAAGGCAAAACCAGAGTTTGCGTCTGTCAGATTTATTTACGGAGGAAAATCTACTCCTGCCGAGAAGCCTGTAGAGAGCTTTCTTGTAGCTTGTTCTGTGGGTAAGACCCAGCGTGAGGTGTCGGCTCTGGGCTTTGAGGAGTCGGCAGAGCTGGAGTTTACGGTATATGCACCTCATAACTCAGGCAGAAGAGAACTGACGGCTTTTAGCGGTAATTTGTACCATGCCCTTGAGGAATGTGATGCAGAGAAGCTTATCAGCCGGATTAAGTTAGCCTCGGCGGTGTATGACTCGGACATATGCACCCAGTATCAGAGGGTGACAGCGGTGGTGAATTATTCCGAGCTTCAGCAGGAGACGGAGGAGGACTCTGAGGATAACTCGTCAGAGCGTGACATCCCCATTAACGTAAACGGCGGTTTTGTGTCGGGGGTCACGGCATTTGAGGAGATTTACACCAAAGAGTATTACTCTGTAAAAGAGTTTCTGGGTGGAATTACAGGCAGGGTTTTGCCTGTTGAGTCCACCCAGATGTTGGAAATCAAGTGCTCAAACCCTGTTTATATCTTTGAGTTGGAGGATATCCCGTATCTGACTGTAGAGAATTTGCAGACAGGCAGAGCATATCAGAATTGCAGTCTCAGAAAGGCCCGACATAGCCTGAGCAAAGAGGGAGAGGTACTCTATGTGTATACTCTGGAGACAGGAGTAACTTTCTATAACGAAGGATGTGATGCTAAAAATGTCTGAAGAATATATTTATGACAATAAAATTCAGTCACAGGCAGAGAGCATCAGCCTCGTGTTTCAGCGTGACAGCAGACGGCGTGAGCAGGTGCTGGATTTATCAGAGGAGGATGAAATATGATATTGACAACAATGAGTTTTGACGGCTTCAGATGGCTGCATAATCCTCTGCAAATTCAGATGACCTACAAACGGCAGATACAGTCAGATTTTTTGCCTTTTTCGGGTGAGAGGTTGACTCCTATGGGTATGAACTGCCGAGTTATAAGCGGTAAGGGTGAGCTGGTTGGCGAGAACGCCATAAAGGTTTCCGAAAAGCTGGAGAGCCTCTTCTTATCAAGAGAAAAGGGATTGCTGACTGTACCCGGATACAAACCTTTTTATGCATATTTTGCCGAGTTTTCCGTTTCGGGAGACACCACCCCTGACCTTATAACCTACAGCTTTGAATTTATTGAAGCGAATCCCTGTTTACCACAGGAGAGTCTCCTTGATTTTCACATTGTGCTTGAGGGCGAGACCCTGTTTGATATAGCCTACAACAACGGCACTACCGTAGATGCCCTTGTAGACCTTAACCCCTGGGTGAGGGACCCTCTGGAGCTTGAAGCAGGAAAGAGGGTGACTCTGTGGTAACTGTTATTGGTACAAAAACAGACGGCAGTGCTTATGTTTTGCCAACACCCTTGAGTCTTGCAATCTGTCGTGAGGAGGATACTCCTGCAGACAGTCTTGAGGTAGCTTTTCCCTCTTTGGTTTCGGAGGAGCTGACGGACATCACCGTAACACGGGATGGCGAGTGTATCTTTGAGGGTGTGGTGGATGAACAGCATCTGTGTATAAGTAACGGCACTACCACAGAGATTATATCAAGGAGCAAAGCGGCTCTGCTCCTTGATAATGAGGCACAGCCCCGGACTCTGTGCGACCCATCTGCAGAGCTTATGTTCCGCTATTATGCCAAGCCCGTGGGGTTTGAGAGCTTTTGGGGTGAGGATAAGCATCTGCAAGGGGAATTCAAGGTGCAAAAGGGAAGCTCCTGCTATACGGCACTTAAGGATTTTTGCACTAAGGTTTACGGAAAAGCCCCCGATGTAAAGGGAGATACTCTGATTTTTGAAGATAATAGCCAAAAGCAACCTCTGGTGCTTTCAAACTCGGCAGAGGGTATACCCTATACAAACCTCAGACTCAGTACCCATAGGTATAAGTTAATATCTGATGTTCTGGCAAAGACAGAGTCGGGCGGTGGATATTCTACCGCTATCGGCAATTCCTTTGCAAAGGACAAGAGGGTTCAGAGGGTTCGTTATCTTAATGCAACCTTATATTCATCTACACCCTTGCAGGATGCATATACTGCTATAGCGTCTTCAAACGAAGGCTATGCTACGGCTACTGTAATGTGTCCGATATGTCTTGTGGACGCTTTGGGAAAGAGTCTTAGTATAATTTCAGAGCATCTGAAAAGCACAGATGTATTTTCTGTGAAAGAAATAAAATACACATTATCCTCAGAGGGCGAGTCCACCCGACTTACTTTGAGGAGGAGGGAGGCATAGTATGTGGCTCACAACACTTATAACTAAACAAAAAAACGGCAAATCTGCCTCCACAGGAAGCATAACCGCCTCTGAGTCAGGTAAGGTGGAGGTGGACACCTCTCGGCTCCACAGGAATGTACCTGTAGTGGCACCCTACGGAGTGTATTATGTACCCGCTATAGGCAGCGAGGGAGTGCTCCTTCCCACAGAGTCGGGTCAGGCTCTGGTGGGAGTGCTGAGCACCTTGGGCGAAGACCTAAAGCCCGGTGAGCTTATGCTTCGCTCAGCAGGGGGAGCCACCCTTGTACTAAAAAACAACGGTGCGGTTGTTATCAACGGCACCGAGTTCGGAGGTGTCTGATGGATACAAAAATTCAAAGTGGCGATGCAGTCTTAACCCCAAGCGGTGAGGCTGTATATATAGAGGGTGCAGAGGAGGTATTCCAGCAGATGCTTATGCTGATAACCCTGCCCCGAGGGGGATTTATTTACAATAAAGACTTCGGCTTTGAGGCGGTGTGCGGTGTGTCGGGAGAGCGTGAGCTGAGAAAAACCGAGGCACAGCTCAGAGAAACGATAGCACCCATAAAGGGAGCCACTCTTTACCTTATCAGCGCCGAGGAGCTGATAGACGGTAGCAAAAAACTCCAGCTAAGCCTTGGCTACGGAGAAAATACTCTGACCAAAGAGGTGATAATATAATGGAAGCATACAGCGAAATACTTGATAGAATGAAAGCAAAATACGAGGAGCTGACAGGTATCACACCCTCGGACACCTCGGATATAGGAGTGAAGTTGCAGGTTCTGGCAGGTGAGATCTACAGCGCTATGGTAAACGCCCGGTGGATTTTCCGCCAGATGTTCCCTGCAACGGCTACAGGTGAGTATCTGGATTACCATGCAGGTGAGCGTGGGCTCAGTCGCAGACAGGCATCCTTCTCAGAAGGTGAGGTCATATTCTCTGTAAGTGAGGCAACCGCCACAGAGCTGGTAATTCCTGCAGGTACGGTGGTGTCTACCAAGGGCAATGAGCCTCTTCTTTTTGAGACCACCGAGGAGGGCACTATTGCTACAGGAACCACTGCGGTGCATATTCCCGTAAAGGCTATGCATAGCGGAAGTGCATACAATGTAGGTGCAGGTAAAATCCTACTTATGGTGACACCTCCTGCAGGAGTAGAGTCGGTGACAAACCCCGACCCATGCACCTCGGGAACAGATGTAGAGAACGACGAGTATCTGAGAGAGCGTATAGAAGAGAGCCTCAGATTTGCACCCAGCGGTGCCAACTGTGCTTACTATAAGAAAATAGCCATGGAAACCGACGGTGTTCAAAGTGCAGGTGTTGTGCCCAGAGCCCGAGGCACAGGCACGGTGGACGTATATGTAGCAGGTGAAGGCACAGAAGTTTCCAAAGAAACTATAGCTCAGGTGCAGGATGTCTTAAGTCTGCTTCGAGAGGTCAATGTAGACGTGTTGGTTAAACCTGCCACACCCTCCTATATTTCTATGGCACTTAATATTGAGCTTAAAGACGGCTATGACTTTGACTCGGTCAGAGAAAAGTGCATTCAGGCGCTGAAGGAATACATCATCAGCCGTGGAGTAGGAGGAAACGTACTGCTGACTGAGGCAGGAGAGAGGATATATCACATTGACGGAGTCAAGGAGTACAACTTCCCTGCAGCCTCCAACAGTATTGTAAGGTGCTCTGACAGTACATATCCCTTGCCTTATTCAATAAAAGTTTATGAGGGGGTAGCCTGATGAGCAGTCTGCAGAGAATGGTGGGTGAACTCTCACCCTTTGGAATATACTCCCTTACCGAGGATAGCAACATCTATTGTGAACTCAGCGCCTATGCAGTGGGACTTGATTTGCTGAGGAATGCTCAGGATACGCTTCTTAGGGAGGGCTTTTACGCTACTGCAGAGAGCTACGGACTCAGTATTCCCGAGAAAATGTGGGGAGCCACAAGAGAAACCCTGCAAACAGAAACCCGCAGACAAATGCTCAAAGAAAGATTGGCGTTGTCTGATGCGGATTTTACGGTAGCATCCCTTCAAAAGGTGATTGGTATGCTGGGTTTGGAGGCAAGGGTTCACGAAAGCCCTAAGACAGAGCAGATATCGGTGGTGGTTGATACCAAAGGGCTTACCAAAGCAGAGCGTGGCTTCATAATAAATCAGCTACAGGGACATCTTCCTGCACATCTGGATATAAGCGTGTCCTTTGAGGGCTTTGTCTGGGCAGATGTGGATAGCACGTTGCTTACCTTTGCTCAGATGGACTCCTCCTCTCTTACCTGGGCAGAAATTGATATATATACCTTATAAGGAGAGATAGTATGCCATCAACTAACAAAACAGAAACCATAGGTCTTAATCAATGGATAGAGACCGACAGACCTCAGCGTGGAGATTTCAACAATGATAATTTGCTGTTGGAGGACTACATAGTATCCCATACAACAGATGCTGATATACACCTTACCTCTGCAGAAAAGGCAAGAGTAAAATCACCCATAGTTACCACAGTATATCTTGGTGATGGCGGGTCAAGTCGCACGGTAACATTGCCTGTGGCAGCAAGTTTGGTTATTGTGTTTGCAGAGGACAAGCCCTCTAATATTTACGACAGCTCCCTCAAATGCACAAAGGTGTACAAGGGTATGGCTATTTTTGGAGGAGGCTCCTCAGGAGGAGTAGCCCTTAACAGCGGTGCAATTGTGGTTAAAAACAACACAGAAGCCACAAACGGCGTTATGTATCGCCTTAATGAAGAGGGTATTCAGTACAGCGTTGTGGCTGTGAGATAATATATTTATTAATCATTTCATATTCTTTCTATATACAGCAGGGACGGATAATTCCGTCCTTGTTTTTTTATATTAAACAATCATATAACAAGGCGGTTTATCCCCTATCGTTTTGTTCGCATATTTTATCATAATTATCAAAATTTGCACACAAAATGGCTGTCAATTGTCGAGTTCAACAAAAGTTCTGGGATATTTTTGGTAGGTTTTATGTTTACAAAAATGTTGTATATTTTACAAATTGTGTTATAATTGGTATGTATAAAATAGCAGAATTATCTAATTGTGCGTTTTTTATCTTGCTATTAATCGGTATTTTCCTTAAAAAGGCTTCTCCTTGAGGAGAAGCTCCGCCGTAGGCGGTGATGAGGTGTAGGATGCACCGGCATCCGTTTTGAAGTTTTCCACCTCATCCGTCACGGCTTACGCCGTGCCACCTTCCCCTCAAGGGGAAGGCAAATCAAGGCTTCTCCTTGAGGAGA
>CAZRLC010000030.1:0-21427 GCA_964600975.1 uncultured Ruminococcus sp. | reverse complement strand
CGGTGTTGCTCCGAATAGGGTTTACAGGGCAGTCGGGTCTCCCCGACTCCGGTGAGCTCTTACCTCGCCTTTCCACCCTTACCTGATAAATCAGGCGGTATATCTCTGTTGCACTATCCCTAGGGTCGCCCCCGGCGGCCGTTAGCCGTTATTCTCGCTCTATGGAGCTCGGACTTTCCTCGGACACAGGCTTTCGCCTTATACCCGCAACTGCTCAATCCACTCGCAAAGGTTATTTTATAATAGTAACCCCGATTTGTCAATAAAGGAATCTTTGATTTCATTCTTTAAGCAATGATTTTGCAGAAGCCAAAAGTGAATCCCGAGTATTTTCTGTCTTACCTTTAATTACCTGCTTAAGTAAGACCTCCAGAGCTTTACCTATAGCACTGCCCTTAAATCCCATCTGAGCAAGGTCTGTGCCTTTAACAGCCAATTGAGAAAGAGAGTAACACTCGTTACTATTTATAATTCTATTATATTCCCTATTGACCTCATTAAGATGGCTTATTTTTTTCTCTCTGAGATAATTAGACTGAGCCATAATATCGCAATAGCTGACTTCAAGCAGAAGATTAAATAAATCCGGACCGATTTTTGAAAGGACACGCCTTATATCATAGTTTATGTTAGGAAATCGTTCGTCGTGATATTTAATTAATGAACAAACTGATGCTACCGTTTCCTTTGGATATCCAAAACGTCTTAAGACATTATACGCAATATCAAAGCTAACAGCCTGATGCTTTTTGAAATGGTCTATTCCCCTATCATCAGTGGTTTTTGTCTGAGGTTTACCAATATCGTGAAAAAGCAGTGCCAGTCTAATTATCTCTACTTCAGGCGAATGCTCTAAAGCCTTGAGGGTATGATGCCAAACATCATATTTATGATGGGGATTATCCTGCTCAAGGTTAAACATAGGAAACAATTCCGGAATAACCACCGCCAACACATCGCGATAGATATCCATAACCTGTGCTGTGTTCTCTGCCATAAGCAAACCACTCAGCTCCTTGCGAAGACGCATTGGATGAACAAGCTTGAGATTATCTTTTTGGGCAAAAATTGCATCATAGGTGGTTTTATCCACAGAAAAACCAAGTTTTGCTGAAAAGCGAATTGCACGAAGTATTCGGAGTGCATCTTCATTAAAGCGATTGTGAGGGTCGCCTGTACAACGAATGACAGAATTCAGAATATCTTCTACACCACCGAAGGGATCAACAAAACCGTGTTTGTCGTTATATGCAATAGAATTCATTGTAAAATCCCTACGGGATAGGTCATCATAAATTGATGATGAAAAGGATACAAAATCCGGATGCCTTGAATCTGAGTACTCTCCGTCAATACGATATGTAGTTATCTCATATTGAACGCCCTGTGATATAACACAGACAGTACCAAAATGCTTACCGACATCAATAATTTTATATTCAGAAAAGCAACGGATAATATCCTCAGGCAAAGCATTGGTAGTGAAATCCCAATCCGCCGGAATTACACCCCGAATTTTATCTCTGATACATCCACCAACCGCAAAGCACTCGTATCCATTAGAATCTAACACATCAAATATAAATCTACATTCCTCGGGTATAAAAGACAATTTATTCACCTCTTTGTTCATAATATCATAAATTTATATAAAAATAAAGAAATTTAGGATATTATCGGAATTTATTATTAATTGACCGAGATTTTTCTCAATACACTGACAAATAATATTTTATCAAATACTCTTTCCACTATATAAAAATAAAGAATGTAAATGATATTAAAAAGGAGGTGATTGATTGAAGCATCAAAAAATTAAATTAATAATTTTAGCATTTATATTATTGATATGTCCTATAAGCGTGTCTTCCAATGAATACAAGGAGAATGAAACGGTAATTCTCGGCGGTGAGCCCTTTGGAATTAAAATTTTCTGCGAAGGAGTAATGGTAGTAAAGCTGGAAGGCTTTGAAACAGAAAACGGAGTATGTTGTCCTGCAGAAAAAGCCGGTATAAAAATCAACGACGTAATTTTATCGGCTAACGGTAAAAACCTTAGCTCTAACACAATGTTAAACGATATCATCACCAATAGCCAAGGTAAAGAAATCAGCTTAAAAATCAAAAGAAACGAAAAAGAGCTGAATATAGAAGTAAAACCTCAAAAAAATATTAATAATGAATACAAATTAGGTATATGGGTCAAGGACAGTACTGCAGGAATCGGAACCATAACCTTTTATAGTCAGGAGCTGAGTGGTTTCTGTGGATTAGGACACGGAATTTGTGACTCGGATTCAGGAGGACTTATACCTCTTTACTCCGGAGATGTAGATATGGCATATGTGGCATCAGTCACAAAAAGTAATAACGGAGATGTGGGTTCATTGGAGGGGTATTTTACAAGCACAGATATAGGAGCAGCTACTATAAATACAAACTCCGGCATATACGGTACCATAGAACAGGAAACTATACAGGGTACAGAAATTCAAGTAGCAAACAAGAACGAAGTAACCCTTGGCAAGGCTTCTATTTATACTACTATAAACGGAAGTGAACCTGAAGAATATGAAATTATTATAACCAGAATTGACAAAAATAACGAAACCCTGAATATGGTTATAGAAATTACAGATAAAGAATTGTTGGATGTTACAGGAGGCATAGTCCAAGGTATGAGTGGTTCCCCTATTGTGCAAAACAATAAGCTTGTAGGTGCTGTAACACATGTGCTGATTGACAATGTTAACTGCGGTTACGGTATTTTTGCAGAAACTATGCTTGAAAATTTATCAAATTACTGTCACTAAATAAATTTATTACCCTATAAACAACCATTATTATAACAATGTGAAATTTTTTCAAAAATTTTCTTGGTAACTATTGCTATTTCTTCCACTTTGTGGTATTATATCACAAACAAATAAATTTTTGGGGGATATAACATGAACACCAATATTAAATTACTAATCACAGAGGAACAAACAGTTTTCACGCCGGAGGAATTAGGGATAATTAATGAAGCAAATATCACACCCCTATTCTGCTCAAAAGACGGTGAACTGGTATGTCAAAGAATCCTGTCTGACCTGCCTGATGTTGTTATGATGGACTTGTTTATGTCTAAGCTTGACAGTATGGGTGTAATGCGCTCAATATCAAAGGCAAATATTAAGAAAAAACCTTTGTTTATTATATTATCAGCTTTTGACAGCCCAACTCTTGAGCGAGAAATTATGAGCAGCGGAGCATCATATTTCGTAATAAAGCCCTATGATGTTAAAAATCTTATGGAAAACATTAAGAGTATGCTGAAGTCTGATGACGATAAGGGAGGCATACGTACCTTAAGAAACGGAGCTTCTATAGAAATCAAGGTTACTGAGATTCTTCATCAAATCGGCGTACCTGCTCATATAAAGGGTTACCATTATCTGAGAGATTCAATCATTATGTCCGTTGAACATCCTGAGATAATAAATGCAGTTACCAAGCAGTTATACCCTGCAGTAGCAAAGAAATATGAAACTACCTCCTCACGGGTAGAAAGAGCTATAAGACATGCTATTGAGGTTGCATGGGACAGAGGTGATGTGGATATACTCAACTCCTACTTTGGCTATACAATTCACATCAGCCGTGGTAAACCGACAAATTCTGAGTTTATAGCTATGATAGCTGATAAGCTTAGATTACAACTAAAAAATGTAGGTTAACTGTAAGTGGCCTCTGTAATATAAACAGAGGTCACTTATCTTTATATTGACAATAAAATTGCTTGTGATAAAATAATTAGCATAGGGTAACTAACAAGGAGGTATTAAGTGAAAAACGAATTATTTGATATAAAAGGTATGTCTTGCTCGGCTTGTAGTGCGGCGGTATCCGCTGCAGTAAACAAGCTTGAGGGCATAGAAAAAGCAGATGTCAATCTTCTGACTAATTCTATGGCGGTTACTTATGATGAAGCTGTCATCTCAGCAGATGAGATTATTGATGAAGTAGTAAAAGTTGGATATAATGCCACTATCAAAACCAAAAGCTCTGTTGAGGAAAATCAGAAGAAGCTCTCAAAGGATGCTAAAAAAATATTTTTACGTCTTGTATTATCCGCCGTCTTCCTTGTGCTTTTGATGTTTGTTGCAATGGGTCATATGTTAGGAATTGACCTGTTCCATGACAAATATATACTCAAGGGTATTGTTGAAATTATACTGCTGACACCTATTCTTATTCTGAATGTAAAATATTTCATATCAGGCTTTAAGTCTATGATAAGGCTTAATCCAAATATGGATTCATTAATAGCAATCGGTGCTTTGGCTTCTATTATTTACAGCCTATGGCAGATGATAAAGGGCGGTGCCTCTCACTATTACTTTGAATCCGCAGGTATGATACTTACCTTTATTACCATAGGTAAATATCTGGAAAGCCTCTCGAAAGCAAAGACAACAGATGCGGTTACAAAGCTTATGGACTTATCCCCGAAAACCTCCATTATCCTTGTAGACGGAGTTGAAACCGAGATTGAGTCCAAGGATATAAAGGTTGGCGACATTGTTGTAGTAAAAGGCGGTATGACCTTCCCTGCTGACGGTGAGGTAATTAACGGCTCAGGCTCGGCTGATGAAGCTACCATAACCGGAGAAAGCTTACCTGTCAGTAAAAAAATCGGCTCAAAGGTCACCGGCGGAACAATACTTCTTCGAGGATATTTACAGTTTCGGGCTCAGCGAGTGGGCGAAGAGACTACACTTGCAGGAATTATCAAGCTTGTAGAGGAAGCTACTGTTACAAAGCCTAAGATTGCCCGTCTTGCTGATAAGATAAGCCGTGTGTTTGTCCCTGCAGTCATACTCATTGCTATACTTACAACAGTCATCTGGTTTATTGCAGAAAGAGATTTTGAACACGCTCTTAATTTTGGTATATCTGTTCTTGTAATATCCTGTCCCTGTGCCTTGGGACTTGCTACTCCTACAGCAATTATGGTGGGTACAGGAAGAGCCGCCGAGCTGGGTATCCTCATAAAGTCGGCTGAGATATTCGAAGCAGGTGACAAGGTTAAAAAGGTTATGCTTGATAAAACGGGTACTATAACAAACGGAACACCTGAGGTTACCGATGTTATCTCACATAGTATTGACGAAATCAAGCTTATGGCTATATGCTCCTCAATAGAGAGTATGAGCGACCACCCCTTGGCACAGGCGGTTGTAAAGTACACCGGTGTGATTACACCTGTAGTTGTCTATAATTTTGAGTCAATTACAGGCAAGGGTGTCAGTGCAGATGTAGATAACATTAAATACAAAATCGGCAACCGTGCCTTTGCCGGAGAGAATATTTCTGACTATTTATCAGATGCTTCAGAGAGGCTTTACTCTGAGGGCAAGACTGTTCTCTATGTTAACGAAAAGGGAAAAACCGTTGCAATAATCGGCATTGCAGATACAGTCAAGGAGTCCGCCAAAGAAGCTATTGAGCTATTGAACGGTGACGGAATACAGACAGTTATGCTAACAGGCGACAACAAATTTACCGCCGAAAGTATTCGCAAACAAGTTGGAATCACCGAGGCAAAGGCAGAGCTACTACCTGCGGAAAAGAACGAAATTATTAAACAATATCAGCTTGAATCCCCTACAGCAATGGTTGGAGACGGAATTAACGACTCCCCTGCCCTTGCAGTCTCGGATGTTGGCATAGCACTTGGTGCCGGAACAGACATTGCAATGGAATCTGCTGATGTTGTGCTCATAAGAAATGACCTGAGAGACGTACACACCACTCTGTACATCTGCCGGTCTGTTATGAGGAATATCAAACAGAATTTGTTCTGGGCACTTATTTACAACGCCATAGGTATTCCTATTGCTGCAGGTGCTTTATCTTCCATTGGCATTGAATTGTCACCTATGATTGGTACAATTGCTATGAGTCTGAGCTCTATATGTGTTATATTCAATGCTCTCAGACTTAAAAGAATAAAACGAGGATATAACATAGAAGACAGAAAGGAGATAACAAAAATGAAAACCGTATACATTGAGGGTATGGCTTGTGGACATTGCTCAGCAAGAGTTACCGAACTGCTCAAGCCCTTAGATTCTAATGTAGTTGTTGACCACACAGCAGGTACAGCAGTTATCAGCAGCGACGCTGATGACAATGAAATCAAGACTATTGTTGAAAATGCTGGTTATAAAGTAATCAAAATTGCTTGATAAACTAAGAAACGGAGATGCAAAACGCATCTCCGTTTTTTTGAAAACTAATTTTATTCTTCGCTGACGGGAGTATCGGTAACTATAATATCCTTAAGTGATGTGGCAAGACCAGCCAGACTCTGTATCTCTGAGGGAATAATAATTTTTGTTGCTTTACCATCGGCGGCTTTCTGGAATGCCTCTAAGCTCTTGAGGGCTATTACAGCCTGAGTAGGTGCAGCTTCGTTAAGCATTCTGAGTGAGTCGGCGTAAGCCTTCTGGACTGTAAGGATAGCCTCTGCCTCACCGGCGGCCTCTCTGATTTTGGATTCCTTTACTGCATCTGCCTTAAGAATTGCAGATTCCTTAAGACCTTCTGCCACAAGAATCTGACTACGCTTCTCACCCTCTGCATCAAGGATTCTTGCTCGACGCTCACGCTCTGCCTTCATCTGCTTTTCCATTGCGTCCTGAATCTCTCTGGGAGGAAGAATGTTCTTAAGCTCAACACGGATAACTCGGATACCCCAGGCATCTGTGGCTTCGTCGAGAATTATGCGGATTTTGTCATTGATAGTATCACGGGATGTAAGTGTGCTATCAAGCTCCAAATCACCGATAATGTTACGAAGGGTAGTAGCTGTGAGATTTTCGATAGCATCCAAAGGACGCTCTACGCCGTAAGTATAAAGCTTAGGGTCTGTAATCTCAAAGTACACAACTGTATCAATTTGCATGGTAACGTTATCTCTTGTGATAACAGGCTGAGGCGGGAAGTCTACAACCTGCTCCTTAAGAGAAACCTTGCGGGAAATTCTGTCAATAAAAGGGATTTTGAAATGTAAGCCTGTTCCCCAGGTTGCATGGTAAGCACCCAGTCGCTCAAGAACGAAGGCGTTTGCCTGAGGCACAATCTTAATGTTTCTGATAATTAAAAATAATAAAAGAACAACAACTGCAATAAGAATATAAGGTCCCATAATTTATTCCTCACTTTATGAATCTATGACAGGAGTAACCATAAGCTTAACTCCCTGTATTGAATCGACTATAACAGTCGTTCCTTCTTCAATCACTGAGCCATCTGTTGCTCGTGCAGACCACTTGGAGCCCTCCACCTCTACAAGTCCTGTGGATTTGTCGGCGTTAATCTCCTGTATCACCTTACCTCTTGCTCCGATATATCGGTCTGAGTTTGTGGGGGTCTGTTTGTTTTTCTTAAGTTTGTTTACTATTGGCTTTGTCAGTAAAAGCATTATAACTGATACCAGGATAAAAAGAACTATCTGTAACAGAATGCTCTCTTTAAGAAAGGTTGCAGAGCATAAGGATGTAACCAAACCACCCACAACAAACCAGATTGAAACCATCTGTGATGTGGAAACCTCGAGGATTATCATAACAACTGAAATCAAAAGCCACACAAAAGGCATATACTCAGCCATACTCATCACTCCATAATATATTAAGAACAGATTTCGACAAAATCTTTTCTTTAATATTATAATACCTGTTTTATACGCTAAAGTCAATAAAATTAGGTCTACACATTATGGAAATTATATGTTATACTATATATAATATATGATGAACAGAGGCGTTAGTATGGCATTTGATACATTTGATGAAGGCATTAGCTTAGGCGGTATAAGGAGCAAAACCGAGGTTCGCATACTGATTTGCTATCTTTTTTCTGCTGTTAAGCAACCTATGAAAAAAGAAACAGTTGTGGACGCACTGCTTGAAAGAGGACTGACAAATTACTTTGAGGCAAGTTCCTGTTTTGATGACCTTGTAAAAAGCGGTAATCTTCGCGAAGCAGAAGAAGGCTCCAGATATTTTACTGCAACACAAAACGGCAAACTTATCTCAGAACAGCTTGAGAACACCTTGGCATTAACTGTAAAAGAAAGAGCCTACGAGTGTGCGCTGTCTCTTCTTGAGCAGGAAAGAAAAGAAAAAGAGAACAAGGTTAATATAGAAAAGCTCTCAAACGGATATAAGGTGACCTGCACTATCTCAGGCGGAGATATAGAGCTTATGTCAATTTCCCTTTTCCTTGCTGATATGGAACAGGTACGAACTGTAAAGAAAAATTTCTACAAGAACCCTCAGCTTTTCTACAAGGTTATGCTCTCGGCAATGACTCGAAACAAAGACATAATCAAGGATACTCTTGAGGATTTGTCAACCATATCATAACAGATACATTATATTATTTACAAAAGATTAGCGATTATCAGCATTGAGGCTACACCCGGAATTCCTCCACAGGCAGAAACGGTTATAGAAAATGCCGAGACAGGAAGTGTCACTCCTGTGTAGATTCCCGCTATATCTACAACCAAAAGCGTAAGAACACCGATAAGCATTGTTATAAAAGCCCTTTTTAAGGGCTTTTTCTTTTTTGTAATTTTATATATTAGAGAATACAGAAGAAAAAAACCGAGAGTTATTAATCCGTAATGCCACAGAGCCATATGAACATCTCCACAAAAAAATAAGGACTGTGGGACAAACCCACAGTCCATAATATGCTGTAATCTTTCGGATTATGCAGCTGTTGTACCGCTTGTAAAGTAAGCAATAACATTCATTGCAAGAACAAGTACAAAGAATGCGATTGCAAAATACTTGGTCCAACGGCCAAGGAAAGCATCAATAGAACGAGCCTTGTTCTTGGAGAAGAAAGTATCAGCACCACCGCTGACAACACCTACGCCCTTAGTGTTACCTTCCTGAAGAATAACTACGATAATAAGTGCAACTGCTGCTATAAGAGTAACAGCGCCGATAAGGTAAAAATACCATGCCATTATAAAAACATTCCTTTCATCTGAAAGCCACTATGGGCTGAATTTTTCGATAACATTAGTATCTTATCACAAGCAGACAAATATTGCAAGTGTTTTTTTGTTATCAGTCGATTTTTCTTGGATGTAATTGATTATATGATTGTTAGCTGCTCTGCGGTATCATCAGCTGCAGGTAAAGCACCAAGAGCAGGAAGTGAACGGGTGCGATATCTGGAGGGCTTTGAGAATGTACCCTCTGTATAAGGTGTCAAAGACATAAGTCGCTGTCCCTTTTTGAGTTTCATTACCGCTACACCCTGTGTTGTGCGGGAGGCTTTGAGATTAATTGCACCTGTATGAAGCAGAAGCATTCTGCCTGAGGAGGATTGAAGCAGGAACTCTGAATCCACAGGAGTAAAGCCTACGCCTACCAAAGGCGATTTATCAGAATAAGCGTTTGTGAGTCTTTTTCTGTTTGTCTTGGTGGCATAGGAGTTTAGAGGAATCTTAGCAACCTTACCATTTTCAAAGGCAAATAAAACAAGTCCCTCGTAGTCCTTTGTTGTAATCATTGCCACTGCCTGTTCTCCCTCATCCATTCCGAGTTTGGCAGGAATATAATCACCCAGAACACTTGCCTTGGTATCAGCAAAATCAGATGCCTTTGCCTTATAAACCTGAGCTTTATCGCTGAAGAACAAAAGGTCAATATTGTTGGTGGTCTCAAGAGTAGTGATAATAACATCACCCTCTTTGAGTTTGTGCTCACCGCTCATTCTCAGAGACTGAGGTGTAATCTTCTTAAAGTAGCCTTCCTTGGTGAAGAAGAGATTAACAGGATAATCCGGAACTTCCTCAACAACCTCTTCAAAGGCTTCATCCTCAATATAAAGAATCTGAGATTTTCGCTCCTGTCCGTACTTATCGGCAACCTCTTTGAGCTCTTTGACAATAATTGTTTTGATTCTTGCTTTACTTGCAAGTATGGCCTCCAGCTCTTTGATGTCGTTTTCAAGGTCTTCGATATCGGCGGTACGCTTGAGAATGTACTCACGATTAAGATGACGAAGTTTAATCTCGGCTACGTACTCAGCCTGAACCTCGTCAATGCCGAAGCCAATCATCAGGTTGGGAACAACTTCTTTTTCCTGCTCGGTTTCACGAACAATCCGAACCGCCTTGTCGATATCAAGAAGAATCTCACGAAGGCCATAGAGCAAGTGGAGTTTCTCTTGCTTTTTGGTTAAATCGTGATGAGTTCTACGGCGAACACACTCAATGCGGAATGCAATCCACTCATCAAGCAAATCTCTGACACCAAGTACCATAGGTGTACCGCCCACAAGGATATTGAAGTTGCAGGAGAATGAATCCTCCAAGGGTGTAAGACGATACAGCTTTTTCATAAGCATTTCAGGGTCTACGCCACGCTTAAGGTCAATAGTAATACGAAGTCCGTTAAGACCTGTTTCGTCTCGGATATCAGCAATTTCCTTTATCTTTCCTGCTTTTACAAGGTCAATTACCTTTTCTATTATTGCTTCGATAGTAGTAGAAGGTGCAATAGAGGAAATATCAATACAGTTATTGGATTTATCGTAGGTATAGTCACTACGGACTTTAATACTGCCTCTGCCTGTTTCGTATATATCACGGAGAGCTTGTTCGTTATATACAATCTGTCCGCCACCTGAGAAATCAGGTGCAGGTAGAGTAGAATATATATCGTGGTCAGGGTCACGGATAAGCGCTGCTGTTGTTTCGCAGATTTCACGGAGGTTAAAAGAACACACAGAAGATGCCATACCAACTGCAATACCGGTGTTTGCATTAACAAGTACTGAGGGGAAAGTTACAGGAAGAAGGGTGGGCTCCTTCATTGTGTTATCGTAGTTGTCTACGAAGTCAACTGTGTCCTTATCTATATCGCGGAAAAGTTCGTTACATAGCGGCTCAAGCTTTGCCTCTGTGTATCGGGGTGCTGCCCACGCCATATCTCGGGAATAAAACTTACCGAAGTTACCCTTTGACTGTACAAAGGGATGCAGAAGTGCCTCGTAGCCTCGGGAAAGTCGTACCATTGTATCGTAAATGGCAGCGTCACCGTGAGGGTTGAGCTTCATTGTTTCACCCACAATGTTGGCGGACTTTGTAAGGTTACCTGTCAGAAGTCCTTTTTTGTACATTGTGTAAAGGAGCTTTCTGTGTGAGGGCTTAAAGCCGTCTATCTCGGGGATAGCTCGGGAGAGGATTACGCTCATAGCATAAGGCATATAGTTGCTCTCCAGAGTATATACAATCTTCTGTTCAACAATTTCACCTGCGCCCTCGATAATACCGGTAGCGGAAGGTTGAACCATAACACGTTCTTCTTTCTTTTTCTTAGCCATTTTCTCTCCCCCTTTCTTAGCTTAAATCCAGATTATCAATATAATTTTCGCCATACATAACAATGTAATCCTTTCTGCCCTGGAGGTTATCTCCAAGAAGAATGTCAAACATCTCGGCTGTCTTTTCTACATCATCCGGCACAACCTGAATGAGTCTTCTTGTATTAGGATTCATTGTTGTAAGGTTCATCATATCTGCCTGATTCTCACCAAGACCCTTGCTTCGCTGAATAGTAAACTTTGCATTTCCGATTTCTTGAATGTACTTTTCTTTTTCCTGCTCAGTGTAAGCAAAATATGTTTTATCCTTTGAGGTAATCTCATACAGAGGTGACTCGGCAATGAATACCTTACCTGCCTCTATGAGTGTAGGTGTAAGACGGTAAATCATAGTTAGAAGAAGGGTTCTAATCTGATATCCGTCCACGTCAGCATCAGTACAGATAATAACCTTGCTATATCGCAAATTTTCAAGACTGAAGGCAGACAGGTCTTTGTTTGCCTTAGCGGTAACCTCTACACCGCAACCGAGGACCTTGATAAGGTCAGTAATAATATCGCTCTTGAAAATTCGAGTTAAATCTGCCTTGAGGCAGTTGAGAATTTTACCTCTGATGGGCATAACAGCCTGAAAATAAGGGTCACGGGCTTGTTTACAGGAGCCGAGAGCAGAGTCACCCTCTACGATAAAAAGCTCTCTCTCGGAAGAATCCTTGCTTCTACAGTCAACGAACTTTGCAACACGGTTAGTCATATCCATAGAAACTGTTAGCTTCTTCTTAAGATTCTGACGAGTTTTTTCGGCATTCTCACGGCTACGCTTATTGATTAAAACCTGATTGCAGATTTTCTCTGCATCAAGGGGATTCTCAATAAAATAAACCTCAAGCTGATGACGGAGAAACTCGGTCATTGCATCCTGAATACCCTTATTGGTAATAGCCTTCTTGGTCTGGTTGGCATAAGATGTAACGCTTGAAAATGAAGATATAACTATGACAAGACAGTCTTCAACGTCAACATAGGTAATCTTGGACTCGTTCTTGGTGTATTTATTATTATTCTTAAGCCAAGCGTCAATCTGATAAACAAAGGCATTACGAACAGCCTTATCAGGTGAACCGCCGTGCTCAAGCCAACTGGAGTTGTGATAATACTCGGTAACGGAATGCTTGTTGGAGAAAGTGAATGCAATGTTCATCTTGCATCTGTAATCTGCCTTATCTGCACGGTCATTAACCATACGCTCGGTTTCGTAGTACTGAGGCAAAGTAAGTGCATCCTCACCTACTATCTCTTTGACGTGGTCTACAATACCCTGGTCGTACTTAAACTCTGTTGTCTCAAACTTGTTGGAAGCTGTCTGATACTTGAACACAAAGCGTATACCGGCATTGACAATAGCCTGACGCTTGAGAATATCAAGAAAATATGAGGGCTCGATATCAATATCGGTGAAAACCTCCAGGTCGGGCTTCCATTTGATGATAGTACCTGTGTCTTTCTTGGTATACTCCTCTTTCTTCATCTTGCCATGGATTTTGCCCTTTTTGAAGTTAAGAGTATACTGATATCCATCTCGACGGATATCGGCAGTCATATACTCGGAGGTGTACTGAGTTGAACAAAGTCCAAGACCGTTGAGGCCAAGAGAAAACTCATAGCTGCCGCCATCGTTGTTCTTATACTTACCACCGCCGTACATATCACAGAAGATAATCTCCCAGTTGTAACGCTTCAGCTTAGTATTATAATCAACAGGAATACCTCGTCCGTGATCCTCTACCTGAATAGAATGGTCAGAGAAAAGTGTAACTATAATTTCTTTGCCATAGCCCTCTCGTGCTTCATCAATAGAATTGGAGAGAATCTCAAAGACAGCGTGTTGACAGCCGTCAAGACCATCAGAGCCGAAAATAACCGCAGGTCGTTGACGGACTCTTTCTTCGTCCTGCAAAATGTCAATACTGTCATTACCGTATTCGTTCTTTACATTTTGTGCCATACTTATTTCCTATCCTTTAACTTATTGATTTTATCTCTTAAGAAAGCTGCATGTTCAAACTCAAGAAGCTTTGCTGCAGCCTTCATCTCTCTTGTAAGTGAATCTATTAGTTCCTGTCGCTGAGCCTTTGTATATTTTCTGTAGTCTTCATCTGACTCACTCTCGTGAGTAGAAATTTCAAGAACATCAGCAACCTTTTTGACGATAGTCTGAGGTATAATGCCGTGTTCTGCGTTATATTCGTGCTGAATCTCACGACGGCGGTTGGTTTCCGTTATAGCCTTCTTCATAGAATCGGTAACGCTGTCGGCGTACATAATTACATAGCCCTCGCAGTTTCTGGCTGCTCTACCGATAGTCTGAATCAAGGAACGCTCACTTCTGAGGAAACCCTCCTTGTCGGCATCCAGTATTGCTACCAAAGACACCTCGGGAATATCAAGACCTTCACGGAGCAAGTTTATACCCACAAGCACATCAAATTTTCCAAGACGCAGGTCACGGACAATCTCCATACGCTCGACGGTATCTATATCGTGGTGCATATATCGCACCTTTATTCCTGCATTATCAAGATAGGCTGTTAAATCCTCTGCCATTTTCTTGGTTAAAGTGGTAACAAGCACACGCTGGGATTTTTCTACTCTTTGATTTATCTCCGATATAAGGTCGTCAATCTGTCCCTCAATAGGCCGAACAGATATCTCGGGGTCAAGAAGTCCTGTGGGTCGGATAATCTGCTCTGCAATAACAGTGGAATGTTCTCTTTCAAAGTCACCGGGGGTGGCGCTGACAAATACAGCTTGATTAATGTGTCCGTAAAACTCATCAAAATTCAGCGGTCTGTTATCAAAGGCTGAGGGCAGACGAAAACCGTAATCTACAAGAACTTCCTTTCTTGCTCTGTCTCCTGCGAACATACCTCTGACCTGAGGCAGAGATACGTGGGACTCGTCAACAAACAGGAGAAAATCTTCAGGAAAATAATCAAGCAGAGTAGTTGGCATACTGCCGGGTGCCCGACCTGAAAGGACTCGGGAATAGTTCTCAATACCTGAGCAAAATCCTATCTCTCGAAGCATTTCAATGTCATATCGTGTACGTTGTTCTATACGTTGTGCCTCAATAAGCTTACCCTCATCTACAAAGTATTTTATTCTTTCCTCAAGTTCTCTCTCAAGCTCCAGGGTAGCCTCGTTAATCTTGTCGGCAGATACTATATAGTGAGATGCAGGATAAATTGCTACGTGCTTTACTGTAGCAAGAAGCTCACCTGTAAGAGGGTCAATCTCTGTAAGGCGGTCCACCTCATCACCGAAAAATTCTACACGAATGATCTTACTCGAAGAGT
This sequence comes from uncultured Ruminococcus sp., assembly GCA_964600975.1. Classification (GTDB taxonomy): domain Bacteria; phylum Bacillota; class Clostridia; order Oscillospirales; family Acutalibacteraceae; genus Ruminococcoides. Next base: position 6,671 of record CAZRLC010000030.1, on the reverse strand, counting down.
ATGCAGGATAAATCTCAACTACATCTCCCCTGACTCTGAATTTATTACGGGTAAGACTGACATCATTACGCTCATATTGGAGCACAACAAGCTTTTTAAGCAATGCATCACGCTCAATGGTCATACCGGGTCGAAGGGATATAACCATCGAACGATAATCTATAGGGTCTCCTAAGGTATAGATACAGGAAACTGATGCAACTATAATAACATCTCGTCTCTCAGAAAGTGCCAGAGTAGCACTATGACGAAGCTTGTCTATCTCGTCATTAATCGAAGCATCCTTTTCAATATAGGTATCTGTGTTGGGAATATACGCCTCGGGCTGGTAATAATCGTAGTAGGATACAAAATATTCAACAGCGTTATCAGGAAAGAATTCCTTTAACTCGGAACAAAGCTGAGCAGCCAAGGTTTTGTTATGTGCCAATACCAGAGTAGGACGGTTGAGTTTTTCGATAATATTAGCCATAGTAAAAGTCTTACCGGAACCTGTAACACCAAGGAGAGTCTGTTCCTTGTTGCCTGACTGTATGCTCCTTAATAGCTCATCTATAGCCTGAGGCTGGTCGCCTGTAGGCTTGTAGTCTGATACGAGTCTGAATTGATCCACGATAACACCTCCTATAGCAAAACTCTACAATATATTGTTCCAATTTAATATTATATCACAAGATTTTGAAAAGATAAAGAGAAATTTCACTCTAAACACAAAATATTCCTGTACCCTGTGTTAAACACATAGAATACAGGAATATTATTTACATTTGAATATCATCTGATGCTATTAAAAGCAGTACAAAGCTCTGACTCCCTCAAAGATATGTAGTCGTCATCGGCAACTATTATGTGATCTACAAGTCTGACACCGATAACCGCAAGTGTATTACAAAGAACGTTGGTAGCGTTAATATCTGCTCTACTGGGAAGTGCAACACCACTGGGATGATTATGAGCAATAACTGCATTACTGGCATTATATCTCATTGCAAGGTCTACTATCTTTCGCATAGGTACATCTGAGGACTGAAGCGTACCTGTAGAAACTACGCCACAGTACAGTTCCTTACATTTTGAGTCCATCAGCAATAAATACAGGTGCTCATCACTTCTGCCTATATATTTGGTAACAAAATAATCCCCTACTGTGTCAAGAGAAATGATTTTACTTTTATTATTGTTTCTGTCATTAAGATACACTCGACATACATCAGGAATCATACGAAGATATACTGCGGCACTTTCGGAAATTCCCGCCTTCATAAGTTCATCTATAGGTGCCTCAAGAACTGCACTTATAGAGCCGAATTTTTCCAGAAGCTTGTGAGCAATATCGTTTGTATTTATCCGACGATAGCAATTATAGAGTATCATCTCAAGGATCTCGTGGTCCTCAAAACTATCGAAACCTGTAGTGAGATAACGCTGACGCATACGATTGCGATGTCCGTCGTGAGGCATCTTATTCTCTGACATATTATCTCACTCTCCTGTCATTATAAAATAAATTTACTCACCAAGGACAAGTTTGCAAAAAACTTCTCCTCGTTCCTCAAAATTTTTGAAATAGCCGTAACTGGCAGAGGCAGGTGAAAGAATACACGCTTTGCCCTTTTGGGTATTATCCTTGGCATATTTTACTGCTGACTCCAAATCGGGAACATATACAAAATCGGGGGCTGAGGATTTATCGTAATCTACAGAATCAAGTTCACTGAGGATTCGTTTACCGGATTCGTACATAAGGATAACTGTATCAAGCTTTGATACTAACAGGCTGTCAATAAGAACAGAATAGTTTATACCTCTGTCCATACCGCCCACAAGGAGTACTCCTGCATTGCTTATGCTTTTTACAGCACTTATAGCAGACTCACAGGTGGTGGAAATAGAATCGTTGTAATAGTCCACTCCGTCAATATTGCCTACGAACTCAAGACGATGCTTAAGCGGCGGAAAGCTGCTGATTGCACAGAGGAAATCCTCATCCTTTATGCCGAATTTTCTGCATATATAATATACAAATGCAGTGTTAAGCAGATTATGTTCTCCTTTAAGAGTGGTGTAATCTGATATATTATCAGGAAGAATACGTGCGGAAATCTCTACTACATCACATTTACATTCATTTGCATCGGGTATAAACTGAGATGAACAAAGAAGAATGTCTCGCTCACTTTGGAACCTGTAGATATTTTTCTTGGCATTTGCGTACTTTTCGAAGCTTCCGTAATGGTCGAGATGATCCTCATATAGATTGAGAAACACAGCAACAGAGGGAGAAACAGAAAGGTACTCCAGCTGATGGCAGGACATCTCAAAAATCACAATAGTGTCCTTGCCAATCTGCTGATAAATATCAAATATCGGTACGCCGATATTACCTGCAAAAAGAGTGTCCTTACCACAATTAGAGAGGGTATGGTACAGAAGGGACGAGGTTGTGCTCTTGCCCTTGGTGCCTGTTATACCGATAGTATGCTCTCTATATACTTTGAGAAAAACCTCGGTCTGTGATGTGAAGGTACAAGAGTATTCATTAATATCCTTGGGTAGTACTACACCGGGACTCTTGAAAACTACATCATAGTCATCAAGAACATCCAGATATCCCTCTCCTGTATGAAGAAAAATATCCGAGGACAAGGAATCCTTGATAGGATTAAGGTCAGAGATGCCGATTTTTTTGATTGTATCTACCTTTTCAAGCAATTTGAAGGTAGACCTACCCTCTCTGCCAAAACCTAAAATAAGAACGTTTTTGCCGCAAAGATACTGAGAAAGGAAATCTATCATCAAATATATACCCCCTTCTCCTTAAGCTTACGGCAAAGTACCTCCTCAAAATGAGCAGGAACGCCGTTTTCTGTATCATAGTGGAGCCAATACTCGGAAAGAGCACAACTGTTGCGAATAATAAAATCTCTATATTCGGACACAAGAAGAGGAAGTGCTTCTCGCTCGGTAATGAGACTGCGAAGAGATGCACAAACTTCATCACGACTACCTACACATTCAAAGGGCTTCTCGGGTAAGAAGCCGATAAGCTTCCTAAAATCCTCACGCATATTTTCGTCATCCAGCATATTCTTGCCGAAGATTTCTGTTAGCTCTTGCTCGGTAAGAAAAGGTGCAAGAATTATATAAACAAAGAGGCACTTAGGACATTTGGCACACCATATGTCCTGCTTACTTCCTGCATTACAACTTCGAAATATAGGATGGTACTCCTTAAGTGCAGCAAAATACTTGGCAATCTGAATCTCTGCAAGAGGTCTGAGAAGGCTGAAATAATAGACATCGGTGTCAATGTATCTTCTGATATAATCTGTGAAATCAGATTCAAACTCCAAACTCTTGGAGTACTGATGATTGACATCTGAGCCTTGGACTGTGCTTTCGTTAGCACTTGATTCGTTGGAAAGTGCAACGAAGCTGAGACCGTTAATCTCTGCAGTAAGTACAGAGGAAAAAGCAACAATAGCAGAATATGGAGTGTGACCGTTAAGGTATCCCTCGCTATTAAGTCTGAGCATATTTTTATCAAGAGTACGCTTTGCAACTAAAAGCTTTTCCTCGGGGATACCGCTAACCTTAACTGTGTTAAGGGTGGCACCTCTGGGATTAATAATATAGGCATAGGAGTCGAAACTATCGGAAAGTATATCTATAGTGACAGCAGAATCCTTGCCACCGCCAACAGGAATAAGCACGGCTCCGTCCTTATTGAACACTCTTTCTTCAAAAGCAGAATTTTCTTTTTCAACGGCTTCACCTATGCAAGTGATATTCATAAAATCAGACATAGATGTTTCAATACCGTTAAGATAGAAGAATTCGCCTAAGCCGTGAAAGTAAAGCTTCTTCCACCACTGAATCTGAGCGTCAGAAAGAACACCTGCTTCTACTCTAACCTGAGGACAGCAACAGGTCTTCCAATAGCTGATAAGCTCGACCATTCCCAGAGAAAAGACAAGCTTTTCGATAGAATCAATGTCCGGTGAATCAGGTGATTTCTTTGGAATCTGCCATTTGGGTGCAAATAAAGCAAGTTCGGGTATCTCGAAATTATAGGTAATATTCAATGTATCGGGAGTATCCTCTATTACATAGTCCTTGTATATAAAAAGAGGATGCTCTGCTCTGAGTTTATTAAACAAAATCTGATTGTTCATATTACATATCACCTGAAATTATAAAGTGAGTTAAATAAAAAGTATATGCTGTATCAAATAAAAGAATAATAGAGATTTCTAATCATTCCGTATTTTTCAAGAGTTCTGTTATAAACAAAACCTAATTTTTCCATATTACGGATACTGTATACATTTTTGGGAGAAGCAGTTGCACAAATCAACTTAACACCATTGTTTTTTGCTACCTGTAAAAGCATCTCGCCAAGCTTAAACTGAAGAGAGTTGCCTCTTGCAACAGGGCTGACAATACAAAGCTTGTAGTTAGCTGACGTTATATCATTTATATCCACATTCTGAAGATAATGGGATAAATCCTCTTCCTCATCATACGGAACATACAGCACGGATATTGCTACAAGCCTATCGTCATACCAGGCACCCAGGGTATAATTAGGAGATTCAAGACATTCCCTGAGCATTGAAGGGGTGTTCTTGCGAAGATACTCTTCACTCGGAAGATACTCAAACGCCTCCTCCTGTAAATCAAGAACTGCCTTCAAATCATCTATATTACATTGTCTAATATCAAATTCATCAAAAGGAATTTTCATCAGAACTTTCTACACTCCCCAATCCATTCTTTATATATTTCTTTCTGAGAATCAGTCACCATAAGATTACACAAAGGATTACTTGCAAAAACGCTTGTCGGGCTGTCGACTTTTTTTGCAACAGTCTTTCTATACTGCATCCATTCATATTCTAAACAGAATATATTTCTAAAATTCTCGGGCTGAGAGGCAAGTTTTGACTGCTGAACAAACTTGCTGTGTACCGCAAGGAAAAACCTGTAGGCAAACAAATCGTCAAGAAGCTCAAAGTCGATTACACCGTTTTTCTCAAGTACATATATTGTTTCAAAAAAAGTAAGATAATTAGAAACTATCGCCTTGGAAAAATCAAGTTTACAATCACATGTGTCGTCACAGGTAATCTGATGAGGACATTTTTTGTCATAACATTCCTGCAGTGCAGTATACAGTGCCATATTGTCCTGACTGGATGTAAAGCTCTCGTTTAACTCTGTGATAAAGGATGCACGGGCTATATCCTTAGAGTCCTTTAACTGTCTTGCGGCAACGATTAAGGAAATAAGTATTCCTAACGCCTCGAACATAGAAATATATATAGAAATCATTGCTTCTTCATTAATAGAGAAAAAACATCTGAGAAAAGTACCAACAGCAATGATTAGTACAATAGCCACCGCACACAAAACAATTATCAAAGTTCTGGACTTGGATTTTTTCATTATAAACCGCACCCCCATTATCTTTATAATTTTATATTAGACGGCATTATTTGTCAATGATATAGGGTATTTTTAGCAGTAATAATATAATAAAAAACACAAAAGAATAAGCACTGACAAATTAGTGCATTAGTACTGTCAGTGCTATTTAGAATTAATCGTTTGTAATATCTCCGTTACCGTTTACGGGAATTGCTTCGCCAAGATATGTAGGTTCGGGCTTAAATACACTTGTTAAAAAGTCTTTATTTCGAGCAAGGATTTCTCGAACGTCACGAACCGTCTGTCCTGCATAAATATTATAGTCAGAGGAAACTCCATAGGCTTCCATATCAAAACGGGATGCTAAATATAAGGCTCTGTAAAGATGATATTCCTGAGTAACTATAACCATACCTTTGACTCCGAAAATGTCACGGGCTCTGTAGATGCTTTCATAGGTAGAAAATCCTGCATGGTCCATAAAGACATCCTCTGAGGGTACACCCCTATCCACAGCATACTGCTTCATTACATTTACTTCATCATAGTCGGTCCTGCCGTGGTCACCGCTCATAATCAGCTTCGGAGCTACTCCGGAGAAATATAGTTCAAGTCCTCTATCCAGCCTGTCTCTCAGCATATCGCTGGGGGTTCCGTCATCACGGACACCGCACCCAAGCACCAGTATGCAGTCCATATTCTGCAAATTCTCGGCATCCTCGGATGAAACTATATTCTCTCCCCCGATGGACTTGACGTAAAAATTAATGCCAAAGATTACTCCCACAGAAACAACAGACACAATCAAAAGAAACAGTATTATTTTAATGAATATACTTTTTTTACTACGTCTTTTGTGTATAGACTTCTTTTTCTTCATAACATCATTCCCTTAAAATCCCTTGTAAAAAGTATATCACAGAGCACAAGTATACACAAGACTAAGAGATATTAAGTTTTGATTAAGAAATAAAAAACGCCCTGCTATAAGCAAGGCGTTTAATACACTGTTCAGTAATACAGTTTCATACTGTATATTTATTATTTAGGCAAAAACAAATGTTGTGATTTAACCGTTTCTGCGAAACAATCATAGCAAATTCTGTTTTGCAAAATTATTCCCACTCGCTCCCGAAAACTGTAACTTAAACAATTTTGAATAGGCGGTTTAGGTCGTGGTATCTCGTACATCTGTATTATCCATAAAGTATGGACTATCAGATTTTTTGTTGCCATAGTGT
>CAZRLC010000029.1:0-22699 GCA_964600975.1 uncultured Ruminococcus sp. | reverse complement strand
GCAACATCGAGGTGGCACCCCTCGCCTATATGCGAGGCCGTACCCTTGATGACAGTTTTATTATTTTGGATGAGGCACAGAACACCACCACAGAACAGATGAAGATGTTCCTGACCCGTCTGGGCTTTAACTCAAAAATGGTAATCACAGGCGATATCACTCAGATTGACCTGCCCAACGGTGCCCGTTCGGGACTTAAGGAATGCATCAAGGTTCTGAAGGGTATCGATGATATAGCAAGTTGTACCTTCAGCGAAAAGGACGTAGTCAGACACCGACTGGTACAGGATATTATCAAGGCTTACGAAAAACTTGACGAAAGTAGGAATAAACATGACAAAAGATAAGATTAAGGTTATTATCACCAACCGACAGAAGGACGTTGCAATCCCCACAGGACTAAGAATGCTTGTAAGACGTTGCTGCACAGCAGTTCTTCAGATGGAAAACTTTGAGGGTCCTGCAGAAATCAGCGTTTCTTTTGTTAATAACGCTCAGATTAAAGAGCTCAACGCTCAGTACAGAAACAAGGATATCGAGACCGACGTACTATCCTTCGGTATGAGCGGTGAAGACGGCAAATATGACATCGACCCCCAGACAGGAGCACAGATTCTGGGCGATGTAGTTATATCTATGGAAAAAGCAGTAGAACAGGCAGACATCTACGGACATACCCTCCAGAGAGAGGTAGGCTACCTTACAAGCCATAGCGTACTCCATCTGCTGGGCTATGACCACGAGGACAACTTAGAGAGAATCCGTATGCGTGAAAAGGAAGAAGCCGTTATGGATATGCTGGGACTTCCCGCATCCTCTTCCTATGTAATAGACGAAGAATAATGAAAAAACAGATTAAAAGCTTCCGCTATGCAACAGAGGGCTTTATAAGTGCCGTTAAATCCGAGGGACACCTGCGGTTTCACCTTGTGGCGGCATTCTATGTTTTTCTCTTTGCATATCTGGGAGATTTTACTTTGGAGGAATACGCAATCCTTACAGTAACCGTGGCAGGAGTTATCTTCTCTGAACTTATCAACACCGCTATAGAGGAGCTCTGTGACCTTTACTCTACCCATTGGGACAAGCGGATTAAACGTATAAAGGATATATCCGCAGCTGCTGTACTTGTGCTTTCCATAGGTGCCACTATAGTCGCCCTGTGGCTTTTTCTGCTAACAGGCAATCTGTGGCTTGGAATAGAGAAGCTTATCGCAAAACCTTTGTGGTTTATTCCCTTGGGAATCTCTGCTGTTTTATCGGTGCTGTTTATAATTTTCACAGGTCGCAAAAATAAAAAGAGTAAAACAGAATCCAAAGAGTAATCCTCGCCACATCACATACATACTGTGGTGTGGCGTTGTATCATAAAGATAAAATTACATAGAACTTTAATGCCGAAAGGATATAAATATGAATATGAATGACCGCTCTGCCTTTATCTCTATTATAGGCAGACCCAACGTAGGAAAATCCTCTATTCTCAACCGCATTCTGGGAGAGAAGATTGCTATTGTTACCAACAAGCCCCAGACTACACGCACCCGCATTATGGGTGTGTATACAGAGGGTGAATATCAACTTGTTTTCACCGACACTCCCGGTATGCACAAGGCAAAAACCTCTCTTGGAAAATATATGGTACGCTCTGTAACCGAAAGTGTATCCGGTGCCGATGCCTGTCTGCTGGTGGTAGATGCTACAGAAGAAATATCCGACACAGAGCGTGAGCTTATAGAGAGAATGAAAAATCTTTCTCTCCCTTGTGTACTGGCCATAAATAAGGTTGATATAGTTAAGGAAAAAAGTTTAATAATGAAAACTATCCTTGACTACAGCTCACTTTACGATTTTGATGCAGTTGTGCCTGTCAGTGCCAAAAAAGGCGAGGGTATTGACGAGCTTATAGACGAACTTAAAAAGCTAACAAGCGAAGGAGGTCACTTCTTTGAAGCAGACACCCTCACAGACCAGCCCGAGCGTCAACTTGCAGCAGAAATGCTCAGAGAGAAGCTTCTTCTCTGCCTTGACAAGGAAATCCCCCACGGCACCGCAGTTGTTATCGAAAAAATGCGTCAGCGTGATGAGGAGCTTCTGGACATTGAGGCTACTATCTACTGCGAAAGAGACTCCCACAAAGGTATCATTATCGGCAAAGGCGGTTCTATGCTTAAGAAAATCAGTTCCAGAGCAAGAGCCGATATGGAAAACTTCTTTGACTGCAAGGTAAACCTGCAGACCTGGGTCAAGGTAAAAGAGGACTGGCGAAACCGTGACGGACTGCTCAGAAACTTCGGCTTCGACAATTCCGACTTTGAATAAACTGCAAAATAACCTTTGGATGTAAATATTTAACATCTACAAATTCCCCTCTATATCACGCCCTTTATCCGATATACTTTTATTGGGTGATATTATGAACGAAACAGAGGCTTGGAAGGTATTCGCATCAACAGGAAAAATACAGGATTATCTTAAATACATCACATTCAAAAGTACCATTACACAAAAAGCTGCAGACGAGCAAATCAGAGAATATGAAAACATCCACAACGGGACTTATCATCAAACAACAGAATATCGGTGAAAAGGATACCCTTGTAACTGTGCTGACCAGAGATTTGGGTGTGATACGTGCCTTTGTACGAGGTGCAAAGAATATCAAGAACCCCAAAAGTGCCGCTACATCTTTGCTGTGCTACTCACAGTTATCAGTTTACACAGGCAAGGATGCCAACATCATTGACGAAGCCTCGGTTATAGAGATGTTCTTTGACCTGAGGAAGGATGTAGTGCGAGTTGCCTTGGCTCAGTACTTCTGCGAATTGGCGGCTCATATATGCCCTACAGATCAGGAATGCCCCCAGCAGTTGTCCCTTATACTCAACGCTTTGCATCTGTTGAGTAAGGGTACCCAGTCACCTTTGGTGCTCAAGGCATGTGTGGAGCTGAGGCTTGTGTCTATGGCAGGATATATGCCCGACCTTGTAATGTGCAAGGACTGCGGCACCTTCGAAAGTGACGAGATGTATTTTATGCTGGAGGGCGGCTCCGTTAAGTGTGCCGACTGCTTTAAGAAAAACCCCTCGCCATCTTCGGTATTGATAGATGCAGGAATACTCAGGGCACTGCGACACATTTTGTATTCAGAGAACAAAAAGGTGTTTTCCTTTACACTTCCCGAGCCTTCTCTGGATAAGCTCAACTATATTACAGAAAGCTATATCTGCAAGGTTTTGGAAAGAGATTTCCCTACACTGCATTTTTACAAAACTATCAGCTCATAAAGTTACATAACCCTTTGAGGACAAAACTATGAATAAACATCACAAAGCATTGGAACTTGATAAAATCCTGCAAATTTTGTCTACACATGCATCCTGTGAGGATGCACAGAAGTTGGCTCTGGAGATAGAGCCTATGACAGGCAGATTTGAGATTGAGGAAGCACTGAGCCAAACAGATGACGCCTATATACTGTCGGGCAGATTCGGTGCGCCCTCTTTCGGCGGAATCAAAAATATGACCAATGCTTTTCGCAGAGCAGAGGCAGGTGGCTGTCTGTCTCCCAAGGAACTACTGGGTATAGCCGAGACCCTGCGTATAACCCGAGGCGTCAAGCAGTGGCGTAGCCATTGTGCAGGAATGGAAACCTCCCTTGACCTGCTTTTTGACAGGCTTTCGGAAAATAAATATCTGGAGGAAAGGATTACTTCTTGTATTTTAAGTGAAGAGGAAATCTCTGACAACGCATCTCAGACCCTTTACGATATCCGCAGAAAGATGCGTATTGCCGCCTCTAAAGCAAGAGAAACTCTGGAAAAAATTATACGTTCCAGCACATATCAAAAGTACCTGCAGGATGCCATAATCACTCAGCGTAGCGGACGCTTTGTTGTTCCTGTTAAGGCAGAGTGCCGAGGCTCTGTGCCGGGACTTGTCCACGACACCTCCTCCAGCGGAGCCACGGTTTTCATCGAGCCTATAGGCGTTGTTCAGGCCAACAACGATATCCGTGTTCTTGAATCCAAGGAAAGTGCCGAGATTGAGCGTATACTCTTTGAGTTATCTGCCGAGGCGGGTGCTTACGCTGACACTGCCACCGAAAGCTATAATTCTTTGGTGGAATTATCTCTTATATTTGCCAAGGCAAGTCTTGCCTACAAAATGAGAGCCACAAAGCCCCAGATTAACGATACGGGACTTATTGAACTCAAATCCGCCAGACATCCCCTTCTTGACCCAAAAACCGCCGTGCCAACGGATATTTCTCTTGGCATTGATTTTGACACTCTGGTTATTACAGGTCCCAATACAGGCGGTAAAACCGTATCAATTAAAACTATCGGTCTGCTTACCCTGATGGCTATGTGCGGACTTATGATTCCTGCAGAAGAAGGAAGCCGAATTTCCATATTCAACAAGGTGCTTGTAGATATCGGCGATGAGCAAAGCATTGAGCAAAGCCTCTCTACCTTCTCTGCTCATATGACAAATATTGTTTCTATTCTTAAGGAAGCAAACCGACGCAGTCTGGTACTTATTGACGAATTGGGTGCCGGTACAGACCCTGTAGAGGGTGCCGCATTGGCGGTGGCAATACTTGAAAGACTCCGTGAAAAGGGAGCAAAAATCGCCTCCACTACCCACTACGCAGAGCTTAAGGAATACGCCCTTAAGACACAGGGGGTAGAAAACGGCTGTTGCGAGTTTGACGTATCTACTCTCAGACCTACCTACAGACTTCTTATCGGTGTTCCCGGACGAAGCAACGCCTTTGCTATATCCTCCAGACTGGGAATCGAGAGCAGTATAGTTGAGAGAGCCTCTACCCTTGTATCCGCAGAAAGCAGACAGTTTGAGGATGTTGTGAAGAGCCTTGATACACAGCGTCATCAATTGGAACAAGAACTGAATCTTGCCAAAGAAGCTACAAGAAAGGCTCAGGCTGACCGTAAATCTGCCGAGGAGGAGCTGAAGCGTGTCCGCACACAGGCAGAGCGTGAAATAGAAAAAGCAAAGCACGAAGCCTCCTTGCTCCTTGCCAGAACCAAGGCACAGGCAGATGCTATAATAAATGAGCTTGAAAAAGCGAAAAAATCCGGACTCAGTTCTGAGGATAAGTCAAAACTTCGCCACAGTATTCGTCAGATGGAAGAGGATGCCGACCCCATTAAGGAAGCAAAAAAACAGGATAGTTATACTCTCCCCAGACCCCTCCGGACAGGAGATACCGTCCTTGTGGTAGATATTGACAAGAAAGCCACGGTCCTTGAAACTCCTGCACAAAACGCTTCCACAGTTCTTGTACAGGCAGGAATCATCAAAACAAGAACTCCCATCCAAAATCTCCGTCTGGTAGAGGAATCTAAGGTATCTGTATCGGGTAAGCCTCTACCCCGAAACCAGCGTCAGAGCCGAATCGACACCCGACCTGTTACAGAGGTGGATGTACGAGGTTATACTGCTGACGAAGCGGTTATGGAGGTTGACAAAGTTATTGATACTGCAGTACTGACAAACGTTCACTCCCTGACCATTATTCACGGCAAGGGCACGGGAGTACTACGCAAAGAGATACAGGCTTTTCTCAGGCACCACAAAGCCGTCAAGAGTTTCCGCCTTGGCACTTTTGGCGAGGGTGAAGCCGGTGTCACCATTGTTGAACTTAAGTAACATAGCCAAATCCCCCGATAAGGATATCACGCCTTATCGGGGGATTTTTTATAGTAAGCACAGTAAATCTGCAGACTCCACACCCTTGTGCAGTGCTAAATTTATAGAGAGTGCCAGAAGCCTTGAGGCTCTGTCTATAAGCAGGTCTATCTCCCTTGGGGTTACTACCATTGCTCTGCCCTTGGGAGAAACCTTTTCTTTTACCTTAGACTGCTCCAGACCGTCCTCGGGACACAACAGGTCGCTGACAAGAGTCAGAGCATCCACTACTGTGGGAATTCCCAAGGCTATAACAGGAACTCCCAAGGAACCTGAGCATATCTTCATTCTGTGATTGCCGACTCCTGCCCCCGGGGATATACCTGTATCCGATATCTGCAGGGTGCATCCCAACCTTTCCAACTTTCTGGAAGCAAGGGCATCCACTACCACAACTGCTGTGGGATGTATACGCTTGACTACACTGAGTATAAGCTCACCAGTCTCAATTCCCGTCTGACCCGTTACCCCTGTTGTCAATACCGCCACAGACCTCAGCCTATCAAGACCTGTGCTACGGGCCACTTCCCCCGAAATATGCCTTGTTGCCAGTATTCCCGAGGCACATTTAGGTCCCAAAGCATCGGGGGTTATCTCTTCGTTGCCCAGTCCTACCACAAGGACTAAACCGTTCACAGGCAGAAGCCGTCTGATTTCCTCTGATATAACCTCTATTCTCTCATCGGTATCCTTAATATTATCCGTCAAAGGCGGCAATGTAACAGTCACGTATCTGCCCTGGTCTTTACCCATAAGCTGACCTGCACGTTTCGTCTTTATGTGAAGTCTTTCCACGCACAAGCCTTTAAGGTTTTCTTTTGAATAATCCACATCCTTAATGTCCTCTTCCATAAGCTCCCGAGCTTCTACAGCCAGGTCTGTTCTGAGTTCCATCACAAATCCCCTCTTTCCTATATATTATCAGCACATATACAGTAAATATTCTTTACAACACACAGGGCAAATGATATAATAAAAATATAAATTATAAGGAGTGGTACGTATGAAAATCCACCATAAAATATTAGCCTTGATGCTGTCGGTTTTGCTTTGTATTTCTGCGATAATCTGTGTTAACGCTGCAAATAAAGATTTAGCCCCTGTTGAGGCTAAGACAGGACTTGAGGCGATTGGTATTTCGCCAAACACAGAGATGATTTCTGAGAACACAAAAAGCGTTACACTTCCTGCACGTTACCAAAGCGACACTCTGGGTTATACACTCCCTGTCAGAAATCAGGTATCCTATCTCTGCTGGGCATACGGCACATTATCAACTATGGAGACACTTCTTTTATCCCGTGGATATCAAGTGGATACCTTTGCACCTCTTCACACAGGCTACTGGGGTATAACCCGAGAGGACGGCACAGGTTGGCAGAGAACTGTCACAAGTGCAGGTTACTCCTACATTCCTCTGGGATATCTGACCAGTTGGGCAGGTCCTGTGAATGAAACAGATTTTCCTGAAGACAGTAACAAATCGGACTACAACAGCTTTAACGCTTCACCCCGATACGGACTTACCGAGGCAGTATATTTCAACAGCACAAATGACGCTTCCACCATTAAGAAGCTTATCTACACCTACGGCGCAGTAACCTGTAACTTCAATGCAAATATGAGCTATATCTCCTCAGACGGCACAGCCTTTTACTGTGCTAATGATGAATATTCCATTCAACAGCTTAGCGGTCATTGTGTCAGCTGTGTCGGCTGGGACGACAACTTTGCCAAAGAAAACTTTGAGGGCAGTGCCTCGGGTATCCCCGAAAATGACGGAGCCTGGCTTGTAAAGAACAGTTGGGGCGAAAACACCAACTCCATGGGAGGCTACTACTGGATATCCTACGAGGATGCATGGGTATTTGATGAGATTTTCGGACCCTCCTATGCCCTTACGGACTTTGAGATTATTAACGAAAATATGCACCTGTATCAAAATGAAGTAGACGGTGCTACCTATGAATTTGACTATGCAGACAGAACAGGTAACCTTAAGGTTACATATATGAATGTCTTTGATTTTGAAAAAGAAAACCGCGTACTGGATAAGGTAGTATTTGAAAGCACCAGCGTTGGCTCAGACTACACAGTTTACTACATTCCTATGGACGGTAACACTCCCACTACAGAGCGACTTCTCTGGACAAAACTCGCCGAGGGCACTATCACCTATGCGGGATATCATTGTGCAGATATTAAAAACACAGAGCTTCCCGACGGTAAAGGTGCTATTGCCGTTACCGTAGACAACACCGATTACTATAATGAAAATAAAAATAAGCCCAACTACACTCCTGTGCTTAACTCTATCGGCGTATGCGAGTGGCTCAGTACAGGTGGCAGATATATCTTCTATCCTCAGGCAGAAAAAGGACTCAGCTACCTTTACTATAACGGTCAGCTTATGGATGTAATGGATTATTACAGCAGCTATATGAATGATGATATCGGCGGTACCTTTGTAATCAAGGCTATTACACAAAACGAAGCCGAGCTTCCCACAGAGCCTGATACAGATGCTACCGAGAACTCAACCTTTACTGAGAATACAGCCTGTACCGATGATACCGATTCTACCAACGAGGCTACCGAAAACACAACCGACTCCGAGGAAAGCAGTATCCCCACCACAGAGTCCGCACCCTCATCCGATGCTACCGAGGACACACAGAACACCGCAGAGAGCGAGTCCCACTCTGCTACACCGCCCTTTGAAGTTGACGATCCCTTCACCTTCCTTTTGGGCGATGCAGACTTAAACGGCAAAATAAACATCAAGGATGCTACCCTGATACAAAAGCACAGTGCTTCTCTGGTAACTTTAACCGACAGAGAAAAGATGGCGGCAGACACCAACCACAACGATGTTGTTAATGTTGTGGATGCCACATCTATACAGAAATTTGTAGCAGGGATTGCCGTCAAGGATGACATCGGCAAAACCCAGATACATTTTGAGTAATCTACAATTAAATGCACATAACACAAAACCACCGCAAAGAGCACAAACTCTCTGCGGTGGTTTTGTTATTTTAATTATGCTTTTTTATTCTGCTATCCCTGCAATATACTTCTGTATTGCGGTTGCATCCTTGATGTTGCGTTCGCCATCTCGGTTAAAGTCAGACATATATGCGAGTTCGCCATAATAAGAGGTACTGTAGCCATCCACTACATCATCCTGTGGATAATCCTCTATTTCTGCCAAGCATTTCTGAATAAATGTGGTATCCTTAATTGTAATCTTTCCGTCCTTGTCCATATCGCCGATTATTTCGCCGACTCCAAGGTCGGATAACACATTGTGTAATTCCTCATATAGGTCAGAGTCCAACACAGATGTAATACATCTGAACTCATCCTCTGATGCACCGTATATACCATACCCGACAACAAAAGGCGTGTGTGTATCGTTACATCTTAAAACCCTATCCCCGACAACGGCATAAGGATGAACCTCCCAAGGTGGAGTTAGCAAATCGACTGCATAAATCAGCACCCAATCCACATTACCTTCTTCATCGTAATGAAAATACAACTCCTCATAATTTGCTAAAGATACAGGATATTCATATTTATATATATCACAGAATTTCTGATAATATAGTCCGTTAGGCTCAACAACATCATTAACATCTGATATACTATAAGCGTTTGCTGTCAATGTGACAGTCCCCATTGACATAAGCACCACTAAAACAAGTACTAATAATTTTTTCATAGAAAATCCTCCGTATATTATTGTTAACTCATTCCTCTACAGGAAAACAATCGATAAGACCTGCAATATACTTTTGTATTGCGGTTGCATCCTTGATATCCACATTACCATCTTTGTTAAAATTCGCAGCGAAATAGTTAACGTCAGTATAGCCTTCTATCTCTGCAAGATACTTCTGTATAGCGGTGACGTCCTTAATGTTAATTTCTGTGTCCTTATGCACGTCACCTCTGCGTCGACCTAAGAGCTTCAGTGCATTTTCGGTCGGATTGAGCCCGATATCGTAAGCCTCGCTCAAGGTGTATGCTTTGCCTTCGTTTACATCGTAGATATAGTATCCGAGGGTATCGGGTGAAGTTATACTGGCTACCCGTATTCTGTATTCACCGATTATCACAGTTGCAGATGACATCGCCTTAAGTCCTGCACACATATAGCACAAAACATAGTCGGGCGTTGCCTCCATAGATATCTCTTCACCCTCAGCATCATAATATCTTACACAATCATAATACTGTGTGTCATTTTCGGGATTAAAATCCTGATATCCCATACTCTCAGTTACTTCCTTCATATAGGAATAATTACTGAATGGTGGCGGTGAGGCAGGATGAAACTCCTCGGTATACATAGCCGTGGCAGGTGTACAAACCATAAACAGTGATATCATCACTAAGACAAAGGCAAATGCTTTTTTATAAATCTTCACATAATTCACCTCTTGTTTCAAATTATTTAATTAAGTTTTTTTCACAATTCAGTCCAAAAAGAGTTCAGACTTAGTTACATCATACAAATCGAGATTTGCTCTGTAATCTAATGCTGTGATTGCGGCTTCTAGGTTTTTCCTACTGTATTCGGGAATACGCAAAACGTATTCTGTAATTACAGAATCGGAGTTATTTATAACTCGGTTAACATAAATATCAGAGAACGGATACTCGGGAAAATCTGCTAAGGTATACTCCCAGTTTGTATCTTTTACAGAAACAATGATGCAATCTATAAAGTAGTTTTTCACCGAACCCATTTTTTGGGAGAATGCGTTTGTATATTGCATATCAACAAATTCGCCTATGAATGATATCGGCTCAAGTCCTGCAAGATGCTTTTGTATAAGGGTAGCGTTTCGTACAGTTAAATCGGTTGTGCCGGAAGTAGCAAGAAAACGCTGAACTGCCGTAAGATAACTGATACCTGCTAACCCTTTTTGAATTAGTGAGGTGTCCTTAATGGTAACTTCTCCGTCCATATCCACATCTCCGTATATGAACTGCTCGGGAGCAACAAAGGTGCTCTCTGCTCCTGCGCTGCATATACTGACACAGGAAAAGACGATTACAGATAACAGTATAATTGATAATAATTTCATATAAGTTTTCATAGATTACCTCCAAGTGATTATATAAGATTTTATAGTTAGGTTTTGAAAATATGAAAAATCTGATTAAATTATCTTATTATACAAAATCTCTATATTTTTTCATTAAATCCTTCCTTAATTATACAATATCACAAACAGTGTTTATTGTCAACAATGTTTTGTTGACAATAATATTGATTTTGGCATAAAAAAACACCGCAAAGAGCACAAACTCTCTGCGGTGGTTATAATTTTATTAAGTATGTTTTATCTGATACTGCCTACTGTACGGGGATAGAGGATAACATCGCGGATATTGGATATACCTGTAACGTACATAAGTATTCTCTCAAAGCCAAGTCCAAAGCCTGAATGAGGAACAGAGCCGAATCTACGCAGGTCAAGATAATCTGTGTAGTCCTCTTCGTTCATACCTCTTACCTTCATAGCATCAAGAAGCTTCTCCAAATCTGCCTCACGCTCGGAGCAACCGATAATCTCGCCAACACCGGGCACAAGCAAATCTGTAGCTGCTACAGTTTTGCCGTCGGGATTTTGCTTCATATAGAAGGACTTGATATCCTTGGGATAGTTGATAACGAATACGGGCTTCTTGAAAACTTCCTCGGTAATATATCTCTCGTGCTCTGTCTGCAGGTCTGCACCCCACTCTACAGGGTATACAAACTCTTTACCGCTTTCCTTCAGAAGCTCGATAGCCTTGGTGTAATCCAGAATCTCAAACTTCTCGTTTACAATACTGCCCAGTTTATCGGTAAGTCCTGCCTCAAAATGCTTCTCAAAGAATGCAATCTCTGAGGGACACTTATCCATAACCTCTTTGATTACGGTCTTAATCATATCCTCGGCAATAGCTATAATATCGAAAAGGTCAGCGAAGGCAACCTCAGGCTCTACATGCCAGAACTCGGCAACGTGTCTGGGGGTGTTGCTGTTCTCTGCTCTGAAGGAAGGTCCGAAGGTGTAAATCTTACCGAATGCCATAGCGGCAACCTCGCCCTCAAGCTGGGCAGATACGGAAAGTCCTGCCTTCTTGCCGAAGAAATCATCTGCATAGTACTCTTCTTCGCTTTTGTAATCCTGAGAATAACCGATAGTAGTAACCTTGAACATTTCTCCTGCACCCTCACAGTCGGAGCCTGTAATAAGAGGAGGATTTACGTAGGTGTAGTTTCTGCTCTGGAAGTAGTTGTGGATAGCACCTGCCATTATAGAACGAACTCTGAACACTGCGTTGAAGGTGTTGGTACGGACACGCAGATGAGGAATTGTACGCAGGTATTCCAGAGTGTGGCGTTTCTTTTGAAGAGGATACTCGGGAGGACACTCGCCGAGAATTTCAATAGACTTAACGTTAATTTCCACAGAGCCCTGACGAGCCTCAACCACGTCGCCCACTACCTTAAGTGCAGTACCAAGCTTCAGCGCGGTCTCGGGATAAGGAGTGGAGGCTCTGTCAATAACTATCTGAATATGAGTAAGCGATGTACCGTCGTTAACCTCAGCAAATGCCATATTCTTGGACTCTCTGGAGGTACGTACCCATCCGCAAACGGTAACCTCTTTGCCGAGATACTCTTTGCTCTCCAGAACTAATTTAATATCGGTATGTTGCATATTCTTTCTCTCCGTTTCTATAGGGCATAAATTTTGATTTAATAACTTATTATATGCTAACTTATACTAAAGAAGCAAGTATTTTCTGAATATATGTAGCGTCTGCGACGGTTATTTTTCCGTCGCCGTTGATATCTGCATTCTCTTCGTCAATGAGAACACTCATTCCTGCCACAAACTTCTGCAAAGTTGTAGCATCTGCCACAGTAACCCGTCCGTCCCTGTTCACATCACCTGTCATAACAGGTTCCGCCTCAGAGTCTGAGGGAGATACTGCACCTGAGTCACCGTCGGGCATTGTGCCGAATAACGGCAAGTCATCACTGCCTCCGCCTGTGGGAGACTCCACGCTGTCTGTGGGAAGTGTTGCCTCAGGCTCGTCCACGGTTGCCTCTGTTGGAGGTTCTGTAGGCGGCTCTGTTTCGGGCTCCGTAGGAGCGGTAGTCTCGGGTACTGTGGGCTTTGTTTCCTCTGGCTTTTTGTATATCAGGTCACAGAAGTCCAGCACACACCATCCGTCATATCCGTCAAAAGAAGTCTTACCCCAGGTGTAACCGTCAGCAGTTGCGGTTTTTGTAACTACAATCTGAGTACCGTTGGGAATAGCAGTGAGAGTTTTATAGCTTGTCCCTGCACCCTTTCTCAGGTTTATGCCGTTACTTGAGTTGACTTTGTATACATCACCCTCGGGGAGTATCTCTCCGTCAAGAATGTATATATACCCCTTAAACTTCCAACCCGAGGAGGTAACACCGCCGTTGGAGGCATTAACGGAACACTCGGTTGTGTAGAAGGTCTGACCTCCGTATGCAGAGTGGGACATAGTAATGGTTGTGGAGGTTATCTTCTCTACTACTGCCACGTGTCCGCCGTAGGGATTATCCCAACAGGCAATAGCACCCAGCTTAGGAGTTTTTCCGTAAGGGTAGTAGTTATTATCCTTATTGTAATCGTACCAGTAGTGAGCACTGTCTAAAGAAAGCTTCGGCTTAGAGCCCAAAAGCTCATAAGCTCTACCCCAGGCATAAGCCGTGCAGTTAGGTAAACCGTAACCGATAGAATAGAATATATTAAGATTGCTGTAGTAATATTGATTGCTGTAAGAGGGTGCAGTCAGCCTCGGCACAAAATCCGTAACGCCAAGACTTGCCTGAGTATTGTTCTGGGCAGCCACAGCAGTCACAGGCACCGCCACCAATATTATCATAAGAAATAAAGCTAATAATCTTTTCAAAACAAATTGCTCCTTCATACATATAAGAGGCTGAGCCTCTTTACTCTGTCAGACAAATAAACACCCGACAGGGAATAATTAACCTTTATGTTAAATTACGCAAACATATAGATATTATACCACAACGACCCGTACTTTGACAACCTTTTGCAGAAATATAGTAAAAAATACTTTATTATCCAATTTATTTGGATGATAAATAAAAAAACTCCCGAGTCGTATCACTCGGGAGTAAATAGTTTTTATAATCAGAAGCCGTCGTTATAATCGTCCAGATGTGTATGCTCACTGCTTCTACGAGTGGGCTTTTGGGGTTTAGCCTCTGCTTTTACTGTTGCTAAGGCTTTTTTGCCCGGCTTATACAGTATCATAAAGGTTAACGCAGATAGGGCAAGACACCAAAAAACAATACAAAGAATCAGTAGCAAGGGCGAGTTTTTGTCACCCTTTTCGGTGTTATTCTTAATATCAGAGAAGTCACCAACACCTGCACCGCCTCCGGAGAGGTTAAGTTCAATCTCTTCCCAGTCATTCTCCTCAAAATCCTGTTCCGCAGGAGTATAGATAGGCGCAGGGCTCACATAGTCAGAGTAAGTTGCAGGTTGGTTATTCTCGTCATACTCGGTAGGACGGGTATATTCATTTTCCGGTTCGGTAACTACTGCAGTTGTGCCTGTAGGGTCAGTATAATCGGTAGCATCTGTGACATCAGTAGCTGTAGCCATAGTCTCAGATGCCACAGGGTCTGTCTCAGCAGGAGCTGTCACAGGCTGTGTCACAACAGGGTCTGTTGGCTGAACCTCAACGGGTGTAGTCTCTGCACCTATAGATACTGCACCAAGGGTCAGCATCAAAAGGATAAATGCCGTAATTATTGTCAGAATTTTAATTTTATTCACTGATAAACCTCCTTTGAGTTCTCAGTAAAAAACGCTTTTTTATAGAGAAAAGTGTTTATTAGAGGTCAGCCTCAAATATTTCGGGATTATATTTTTCAAGCACCTTGCTGTTGATTTCACACTCTACAGTTTCGGTGAGTTCATCAAGGTAATCCAGGAACTCATCACCCTTCATAGATGAGAGAAGTGTGTTATAGTTGGTTTCGCTCTTGATGTATTCCTTTGTTTCAGAGGAGATGGACTTTTTGTATACAAAGTAAGCAACTGTGGAATTCTCCTGACCTACATATACAACCTCTGCTGTGCCGTCCTTCATATTTGCAATAGTATCTGCAACCTCTTCACCCAAGGATGTGTTCTCCAGATTTTCGATATTGCTGATGGAAGGATCGTACTCCAGTTCTGCATAAGCAGCATAAACACCGATTATATCCTCAAAGGAAGTACCTGATTTAATCATATTCTTATAAAGTTTAAGGTTTTCCTTGAGCTCGTCTGTCTTTTCCTCATCAAGTGCTACACTTACGGTTTCACCTGTAGTCTCATCAGTAGCAGTCTCGTAGAGATTTACTGTAAAGTAAGAATAGCTTGTGTAATTATCCTCAAAATAAGCCTTCATCTCAGAATCAGGAACTGCCTTTTCTCCGCCTTTGCTATACAGATAGTCAAAGATGGCATTCTGCTTCAGACTGGCATGATATGTGGAATCAAAGAAGTTCTCAAAAGAAATACCATAAGGCTCCAGAATTTCACTATAGGGAGTAGCAGAGTAACCGTATGCAAGGTACTCCTCATAATATGCACCTAAGTACCAGTCGGACTTTGCCTGTTCAAGTGCAGAATTGTAGGATGCTTCGTCAATGGTAATGCCGTAATCAGCCATTACCTTGTCCATAGCAAGAAGATTCTTTGTGATATAATCTGCTTCCTTCAGAATCCACTCTCCGGTATTGAACACCTCACCTGTTTCGTCAAAACTGCTCTCTATGTCCAGGATAGACTTTGTTGAGTCAAAGCTGTCACCCTGAGCCTCAGATATAACAGAGTACGCCTGATTATATGCAGAGAAGAGAGAGTACATATAAACGCCCACGGTATACTCCTGAGCCTCAGATTTGTAGCTCCACTGTACAGATGAACTCTTAGGCATTGCAGAACAGCCTACAAGTCCTACTACCATAATGACAGCAAGTAATACTGCTATAATTTTTCTGAAATTCTTCATACAAAAAACCGTCCTTTTTCTTAAAATTAAGAACATACTACATAATTATACACAACAATTCGCTAAAATTCAACATATATCTGAAAAATATCATAATGTTCACTAAACTGTCAGATACTGCTATCTGCTCACTCTAAGCCAAAGAATTTGCGAAGCACCCTAAGGTTACTGCCCTTTGACGGACATCTTAGGGATACGTAGGGCTTACTTCCGGCAGAGAGCAGAGCCTCTCCCCCTGAACGGCCAATAAGGGAGTACAGCTGAGGATTTTTCACATCATTCAGATACAGAAGCAGGTTGGTATCATTCTGCTTAATCTCGTATATACCTACAGAAGCGGCACAGTTTCTTATAAGTGCCACATCTATAAGTCCCATAACAGAGGTGGGAATATCGCCGAAGCGGTCAATAAGCTCGTCAATAACATCAGAGGCATCTTCCTCGGTTCGGATGTCGGCGATAAGTTTATATACATCAAGTCTCAGAGAAAGGCTCTCTATATAACTTTCGGGAATATGTGCCACAATGGCAATATCCACCAGACAATCCTTATCCTCACTATCGGGAGCGACCTCGCCTCTCTCCTCCTTGACAGCGGTATCAAGAAGCTTCAGATACATATCGTAGCCAACATCCTCCATATGTCCGTGCTGACTGCCGCCAAGCACCGAACCTGCACCTCGAAGCTCCAGGTCACGCATTGCAATCTTCATACCCGAGCCAAACTCGGTAAACTCGCGGATAGCTGTAAGTCTCTTGGAGGACATATCGCTCAGAGCTTTACCGGGGACAAATGTAAGATATGCAAAGGCACGTCTTGTGGAGCGTCCTACTCTGCCTCGAATCTGGTGAAGCTGAGAAAGTCCGAATCGGTCTGCATTCTCTATAATAAGGGTGTTGGCATTGGGAACATCAACACCTGTCTCGATAATTGTAGTACACACCAGAACATTGATATTCTGCTCCAGCATATCCCTCCACACCTCAGACAGCTGTGCCTCGGTCATTTTGCCGTGACCTACACCCACCTTTGCCTCGGGGATTGCCTGTTGAATACGGGCTGCCTTTGCCTCTATGCCCTCTACATTATTGTAAAGGTAAAACACCTGTCCGCCTCTGCGAAGCTCCTTGCGGATAGCCTCGTTGATTATGGCAAAGTTGTGCTCCAATACATAGGTCTGAACAGGATAGCGGTTAGAGGGAGCCTCCTCCAACACAGACAGGTCACGGATACCGCTTAGTGCCATATTGAGGGTTCTGGGTATGGGCGTTGCCGAAAGAGTCAGCACATCTACATTCTTGCACACTTCTTTGAAGCGTTCCTTGTGTGCCACACCAAAGCGTTGCTCCTCATCTATAATAACCAGCCCCAAATCTCTGAACTGCACATCCTTCTGCACAAGGCGGTGAGTACCGATTATCATATCAATCTCGCCTCTTTTAAGACGTTTGAGAATTGCCTCCTGTTCCTTGGGCTTACGGAATCTGGACAGAAGCTCCACACGGATTGGATAGCCCTCAAATCGCTTGAGCACCGTCTGGTAATGTTGCCATGCAAGAATTGTTGTGGGACAAAGCAGTGCACATTGCTTGGAATCACAAACACACTTGAAGGCGGCTCTCAGAGCAACCTCCGTCTTACCGAAGCCTACATCTCCACACAGGAGTCTGTCCATAGGAGCACGACGCTCCATATCGCCCTTTATCTCGTGGCTGCAACGAATCTGGTCGGGAGTTTCCTCGTACTCAAAGCTTTGTTCAAAGTCTCTCTGCCACTCTGTATCATCAGAGAAAGCATAGCCCTCTGCATTCATTCTGGCACTGTAAAGAGCAATCAGCTCCTTTGCCATATCACGGACGGCGGACTTAACTCGGCTTTTTGCCTTCTTCCACTCAGCACCGCCCAAACGATTTATTTTTACTGCCGTATTTTCCTTGGGACCTATATACTTAGACACCAAATCCAGCTGGGTAACAGGTACGTAAAGTACATCTCCCTTGGCATAGGAAATCTTTATATAATCCTTGACGATACCATGGGTGTCAATCTTGTTAACACCCTGAAAAATACCGATACCATGGGCAGTATGCACCACATAGTCACCAATGCTCAAATCTGACAGACTGTATATTTCCTGTCCGTTTTTAGGTGTTCTGCGAGTCCTTTTCTCGGGGGTATACTGATGTTTGCTCTGTGCAAATACGTAAAATCTCTCGGCGGTATACTCCATACCTGCAGAGAGCGTACCCTCCATAATATATATTCTTCCCTTGGAAAGGTTATGGTCATATTCTGCCTGTGTAACGGGATAGCCCTTTTCAAAAAGCATTCGATAAAGCCACTGGGCACCCTTGCTTGTTCCTGCAAGAATCACCACACAGGAAGAGGCAAACTCAATTGTATCCAAATCCTCACAAAGCTCAGACACAGTACCCGTTACGGAGGGAAGCTGTTTCGCAGTGAAATTCACAAGCTCCGCAATAGGCAGCTCCAGACTTCCGTGGGTGAAGTTATTGAGATATACTACTCCCTTTTGGGCTAAAAGCTCCATAACCTCGTTAAAGAAAAGAGTATACTTATCAAAGCCTCTGCAGAGCACACCCTCGGCAAAGTAGTCCACCAAATCCTCTTTGTATCTAAACTCCATATTCGCCATTCTGTCCTTGGCTGCACTTTCTTCGGAAAGAAAACAGATAAAGCTATCGTCAATATAGTCAAACAATGTGGCGGTACCCGAGTAAATCAGCTCTATATATTTATCAAGACAGGCAAGGTGCAGTCCGTTGCGGATAGCCTCAGCCTCTCTCAAGAGTACCTCTTTTGCCTTTTGGTTTTTCTCTGCACGGAGCAGGGATGCCTTCTTCTCAATAGCCTTTGCCAAATCTTCTCTGTCGGATATAAAAATCTCCGAAGAAGGTGCCAGAGTAATCTCCTCTACAGGCTCACCTCGACGCTGAGTAGTAATATCAAAGAAATTGAGGGAGTCTATCTCGTCTCCCCAGAACTCGGCTCGGATTGGTGCGGGACTATCGGGTGAATAGAAATCCAGTATTCCTCCACGCTGAGAGAACTGTCCCACGCCCTCTATCTGGTCGCATCTTTCATAGCCCAGAAGCACCAGTGCTGACACACACTTCTCCATACTGATGCTCTCACCTATAGTCAGGTTTAAGGTAGCGTTGCAAAGACTCTCCACAGGCAAAGTATACTGAGCCGCCGCATCCATACAGGCTATAACACAGTCACACTCTCCCGAGATTATATGCTGAAGCACCGCCATACGCTGATGCTCATATTCTCTGGAACGGGTTGTTATATCTCTGAAGTTAAAATCCCTGTAAGGATACACCATAGGCTTCATACCCATAGACTCCAAATCCTCACAGAGCTGTACCGCCTCACGCTCATCAGCGGCAACACAAAAAGCCCTGCTTTTCTTCAAAGAGCAGAGCGCGTAAATGATATTTGCCTTGTGTATGCCTGTCAGTCCCGACAGGGCAATGTTTTTTTGCGGTGATAATGCACCCAGCACCCTATTAAAATCAGGGGATGACTGCATTAAATCACAGAGAAATTTCATAATTCCTCCAAAGAAAATTATCTATATTAACAAAGACCTCAGTTGAAGTTCTGCATAGCTTCGGCAGACTTGCCCTGTACCATAAGCTCTGTAGCCTCAGCAGCCTTTGTAAACATCTCTTTCATAACCTTTGAGTCAGCCTGAGAGAATCTGCTCAGCACCCAATCCTTAAGGTCATACTCGGGATGAGGCTTTTTGCCAACACCCACCTTGATTCGAGGGAACATATCGGAGCCTGTAAGATATATGATATTCTTCATTCCGTTGTGACCGCCGTCGCTACCCTTCATACGAATACGCATACGACCAACATCAAGGGAGATATCATCGAAGATTATAATAATATTCTCAGGCTTAAGCTTATAAAAATTCATAGCCTGTACCACAGCCTCGCCGGAGTTGTTCATATAGGTAGAAGGCTTCATCAGAAGGCACTTGCTCCCCTTTATATTACACTCACCTGTGGTGGATTTGAAGCGGATTTTTTTCATTTGACAGTTGTTTCTCTCTGCCAGAACATCAATAGCATCAAAACCACAGTTATGTCGGGTATTTTCATACTGTCTGCCCGGATTTCCCAAACCTACAACAATATAATCCACCGCTGATAAAGTTTTGTTTTTTGACTTAAAAAACATAATTATCTCCTTGAAGCCGTAGCGTAAGCCACACTAATATATTTAGTATACATAAACCAAGTCTATGCAGGATTTGAAAACAAATTCTGAGAAAATGCAAAACACAGGGAACGGCAACCGCCGCCCCCTGTTGATTTTTCGCTATAAAAGTCAATACTCTTACTGACCGATGGTAGAAACAGGCTTGTCAGCGTAAATTCTCTCGATTGCATCTGCAAAAACAGGAGCAACGGGAAGCATTGTGAACTTATCAAGCATATTTTCCTCGGGAACAGGAACAGTATCAAGAAGGATGAGCTCCTTAATTACGCTCTGTTCGATTCTTTCAATAGCAGGACCGGACAGAACAGCATGAGTAGCACAAGCATAAACCTCTGTGCTACCTGCATCAACGATAGCCTTTGCAGCATTACACAGTGTACCTGCTGTATCAATCATATCGTCAACAAGGATAGCCTTCTTACCTACAACGTCGCCGATGATATTCATAACCTCGGATACGTTTGCCTTAGGTCTTCTCTTATCAATAATAGCAAGGGGACAACCAATCTTAGCGGCGAAGTTTCTTGCTCTTGTAACTGAGCCAAGGTCAGGAGAAACAACAACATAGTCATCAACGTTCTTGCCGATTTTCTTTTTCATGTGATTTGCAAGCATAGGTGCACCAACAAGGTGGTCAACAGGGATATTAAAGAAGCCCTGAATCTGGTTTGCGTGAAGGTCCATGGTAAGAACTCTGTCAGCACCGGCTGCAGTGATAAGATCTGCACAAAGCTTAGCTGAAATCGGATCTCTTGCCTTAGCCTTGCGGTCCTGACGAGCATAACCGAAATAAGGCATAACCGCTGTGATACTTGCTGCAGATGCTCTCTTCATTGCATCAATCATAATGAGCAACTCCATAAGGTTGTCATTAACAGGTGTGCAGGTAGACTGAACGATGAAACACTCGCTACCACGAACAGACTCATGGAGGGATACCGCAATCTCACCGTCGCTGAATTTGTTACAGCTGCTCTTTCCCAGAGGCAGACCAAGACAACCTGCTACTCCCTGTGCAACTGTAGGGTTGGAATTACCTGCGAAGATTTTGATGTCTTTACCGTGAAAATTCATTTCATTTTCCCCTTTTCTGAATTCGTTAATTTGATTTTGAAAATATGTAAAATTAATTAACTACTGATTAAAAGCTTACCCTTAAGCTCAATATCAATTCTCGGGTTTGTAGCCCTTTTTTATTGCAATCTCGTTAAGTTCCTGAAGCTGCATAGGGTCGTTGGCACCTAACGCCACATCCGACGATGCCGAAACAAAGGCACCTGCCTTTTTGCCATCGGCAATTATAAGCTTAAGCGCATCAGGAAGATAATACTCACAGGCTTTGTTGTCAGAGGTAATTCTGTCAAGTACAGAGAGAAGAGCCTCTGAATCAAACCAATAAGCACCGGAGTTGATTTCCTTAATCTGCCTTATCTCTTCTGAGGCATCCTTGTGCTCAATAATAGCGCTGAGTGTTCCGTCATTGTTTCTCACAACTCTTCCGTAGCCTGTAGCGTCCTCCACTGTAGCACTGATTACAGTAGCCTGAGATTGGGACTCTGTATGCTGAACATAAGAGCCTGAGATGGTGTCTGCATCCACAAAGGGAGCATCGCCGCCCAAGATAACCACGGAGCCTTTTCTGCTCTCAAGAAAATCTCTTGCCATCATAACTGCATGACCTGTGCCGAGACGTTCACTCTGAAGTACAGTCTCCACAGGGAAAGGCAGTGTAGCCACATACTCATCAATACATTCTGCTCGGTAGCCCTTGACTATACATATGTCGTCAATACCTGCTTTCCTGACTGCATCAAGCACCCAACGAAGCATAGGCTTTGAGAGAACCTCACAGAGAGTTTTGGGCTTGTCACTTTGCATACGCTTACCCTCGCCACCGGCAAGAATAATAGCACACTTGTTCATAGACCTACCTCACCTTTCCGAACTGTATTCAGTTCACGCACTAACAGTTATATCTATTATCTCACAAAACACAAAATTTTCAAGTCATTAATACAAAAAATCACATCTTTGTTACCATTAAACAAATTGTTCTTTTCTTTTGGCGAATATTGGTAACATTTTATGACAAAATAAATTAAAAAAAATATGGCAATTTTTATTAATATTTGTTATAATACTGTTTAGGCATGGTCCATCCGGGACCTGCACATCAAACAGCAAAGCCTGTACACAAGGCTTTTGCATATTACACACATTTTTAGGAGGTTTTTGAAATGAGCCACAAGTTTGTTTACCTCTTCAAAGAGGGTAACGCAACAATGCGTGAGCTTCTGGGCGGTAAAGGTGCTAACCTTGCAGAGATGACTTCTCTCGGTCTTCCCGTTCCCCAGGGCTTCACTGTAACCACAGAGGCTTGTACACAGTACTATGAGGACGGCCGCAAGATCAACGACGAGATCCAGGCACAGATCATGGAGTACATCGAGAAGATGGAAGAGATCACCGGTAAGAAGTTCGGCGATCTGGAGAATCCTCTCCTCGTTTCCGTTCGTTCCGGTGCAAGAGCTTCTATGCCCGGTATGATGGATACAATCCTTAACCTCGGTCTTAACGAGGATGTTGTTAACGTTATGGCTAAGAAGTCCGGCAACCCACGTTGGGCTTGGGACTGCT